>JBBSEZ010000230.1:0-15579 GCA_038239195.1 Gemmatales bacterium | reverse complement strand
CGACCGCTTCCTCCGCCTCCGCCTGGACCGGCTGGGCCGCCGGCCCCTGAGTGCCGCGCCCCCGCCCACCGGGGCCCCGCCCAACCCCAAAGCGGGCCCTACTTGTACCCCGAATTCTGGGAGCGATTAGCGCCGAGTGTCAATTAAATGCACTGGCTGGCGCGGAGGTTTAGTGGTGTGGAGTACTGTAGATACTCGCGGATGCTGAGGAACCCCGTATCGTGACCTGGAGGCAGTGACAACGGCTCGACGATGACCTCTGAGACCAAGAACTCGTGACACCGCAGAGCGTCGGAGAGTGTCCGCAGGGGCAACTCGGGCAGACCGCCCTCCCGTGGGGGGACGAAAAGGTCGATTTGGTCGAGGAAAGCCGTCGAGTGGGAATGGGCATCCACCAGAAGGGGGGACCACTCCCAGAGGATGGGGTGCCGCGCTGGGAGGCTTGAACCCTGCCCCCCGCGAGTCCGCTCATCGCTGTGGCAAAGGATTTCGGGCCAGTCATCTCCCCGCCGCCGCCCGCCCTTTTCCCATTGGGGTAGCTGCCGCAGCGCGGCATCAAGATGTGCTGCCGCCAAGGTGCCCTGAGCGAAAAACCTCGTCACTTGCAGCCATCCCCCACGCTCGCGCACCGCGGCCGTTCCTTCATGCCGTCGGCAGATGGCGCGGAGGCCATCGACTTCCTGGAGGTATGCGTACACCGCCTCGGTAAGGCAGACCAATCCATCGGCGTCTCCAGGCCCGCTCGCCGTGTCGATGTGTGCTTCATCATTGCTCAACACCGGCGGAGCGCGGAAAAAGGGGCAGGTGCCGATCGCGGTGCGCCTGGCGACCGCTGGGGCATTTTGCGAAGGACGAGAAGTATGCGCATCGATGGGAGGGAAGGGGCGCTTCAGGGCCGCAGGGGCGACCGCCGCTTGAGAAATCGGTATGCGGCAAAGAGCCGGGAGGGGACGAGCGAAACAAGTTGGTTGCTCCAGTACGCGCGCAGGAGGGCGTGGAGGGTGCGGTCGGCGACGAACCGGAACTCGACTGTCTTGGGTCCGAGCCGGGTGCCGCCAACAAAGTTTGCATCCTCATTCAAGAGAAAACTGGCCAGGTATTGATCGGTCGTCTTGTACTGTGCGATGTCCATCGGAGGGGGGAGGAAGGGGAAGAAGTGCGGCCAGCATGGTCATCCTCGCTCGTGCTGACACTGGCACGCTTCTGGCATTTCTGGGATCCTTCTGCGTTCGGCCATGGATGCACGAATCTCGCCAGGAACAGTCGTTGACCGTCGCTTCGCTGCTTGTCGCCAGCACGGCGAGCAGCGAACGCCCTCGCCGCGCTCTCATCGCACAGCCGAGGTCAGACGGCTTCCCAGATGTCTGCGGTGTCACGCTCGGATCCTGCGAGACGTCCGTTTACGGGCCAATCCGGAACTCAGGGCCGGCTCGCTCTGGCGAGCCCCCACCGCTCCAGGCAGCTGCGGAAGCGGTCGCCGAGGGGGTTGTGGCCGAGGTTCGAGCGGTCCGGCCAGAGCCGGATGACGTAGTTCCTGCTGCCGCCCTCGACCCGCAGGCGGACCTGCAACTCGGCGTGCGTCACCCGCAGATCATCGAGAACCCCATCGGCCACATGCGCGCGGAGCATCTCCTCGATCGCGTCCGCCTTGTCGCTCGCCGAAGTCTCGAACGTGAGCCGCCGCCGGCCGGCGCGGGCGGGGTAGCGCAGATGGATCGCCCTGACGCGGACGGACTCCATGTCGTCGGCGTCCGACAGCGGGCGGAACGGTCTCTTGAGGAGGTCCAGGTCGTACGCGGCCCCGTCGACGAGCGGGGTGACCCCGAGTGTGGCCCGCAACACGCGCCTGAGCAGGTCCTGGGCCTGATCCGCGGGCAACGGAGGGGATTCTAGCAGGACCGTGCCGCTTCCGGGGTAGTACGCGAAGACGACGGCCAGCGCCGGCCGCACCCGCTGCATCACGACGCGGCCCTCGTCGGAGAACACCTGGAAGAACTGCGGGCGGTCGGCCACCTGGGCGGTGAAGCAATACGCCTCCGCGAGGCGGCGGGCCTCGGCGGCGCAGCACGGCTTTCCGGCGTCGCCCCGTTGAAAGAAACCCCGCAATTCGGTTTCCAGGGCCCTCGCCTTCGCGTCCAGGTCCGGGATCGCCAGGCCCGTGGCGACGTGGGCGGTCTGCCGGCAGGATCCCTCCCGACTCTCGTGGCGGAGGAACACCTCGTGGAAGAAGTCGGGGCGGTACTGCAAGAACCACAGGGCGATAGGCGCGCCGCCGGGGACGCTGTCCGGGGGCAGGTGCCCGGGCTCGGCCGCCTGGAGCAGGTGGGCCGTTGCCCTCCGACTTGCCAGTTCGTTGACCTTCGCCAGGTCCAGTTCCGCCCTCGTGTGCTCTTCGCGGGACAGTTCCGCGAGCGCGGACGTCCATCGCTCCAGTCCGTCCGCCGGGAAAGGCTGCCCAGACTCCTGTGCGAAGGGGATGCCCCGCTGCCGGCAGTAGTCCATGAACGGTTCCGTGCCGTACAGGCTGCTGAGGAGCCGTTCGGGAATGAGGTCATGCGCGAACATAGGTGGCCGGCCAAGGTAATCGTCACACGTCAACAAGTGAAGAGGCGCAGGGAAATGAGCGCCAACAGCGGTTTGTCAGATCGGGCGATGATCCGGGCGGTGGCGGCTCCTCGTCCCGGAACACCGCGCCACAGGCCATGCCCGTCGCCCCGCACGCAGGCCGGGCGATGCTTGACAGATATACGGATCAGGCGTAAACACTCGAACCATGCGAATCGAAGAGGCATCGTATCCTTCGTGCGAGGAGGTATGCCCGTACGCGCGCCAGCGCGTGATCGGATCGTCACGGCAGGGTGAGGCCTGCCGTGAACAGGCGGTCCTGGCGGCCCTGCACCAGCCCCTGAACGCCGAGGCGCTGCGGGTTTGTCAGGAGATCGGTCGGATCCGGGGGTGCGTGCATGACGCGGCCGTCCGGCCGACCCCAGCCGGGCCGCCGTCGCCGCTCTCCGCGTTCCACCCACTGGGGGTGATGGGCTGGGAAGGCGAGAAGGCGTTCGTGGAGCAGTCGACCGCCTTGCGTGGTGCCCCAACGCTGGACCTGCAGGATTTCTTGTTCCGGCAGTCCCTGGTGGAGGGGCAGTGGGATCGGCCCGAGGGGCGGCGGGCGCTCTTGTGCCACCTTCAGCGGGAGGGGCACATGCGTCCTGCCCGACATTTCTGCTACGAGACCTCTCGCAACGACGAGCAGTACAGCCAGCGGCTGGGCTTCTCCTTCCCGGACCTGGTCCGCGTCTCCGCGAAGCCGGAGCGGAAGAAGGTTCTCCTCGAACTCGGCCAGGGGTCCGGGGCGTGCATGGACGGGCGCAGGCCGTACGCGCGCACCTACATGCAGGTCGGGTGCTGCGACGTGCTGCAGTACACCGTGCGCGACCTGCTGCTGTCCGCGATCGACCGCGACGCGCTGCGGCAAGGGATCGCGGGCCGACTCGGCCGGCCCGACTGGCAGGCCCACGCGAGGTTCTGGAGACAGCTCTGCACGTTCGCGGCCAAGGTGCTGGTGATCCGCGTCGGTGGGACGGACCAGAATGAGGTGCCGTTCGACGAGGACGCACTGGCCGCCCTCGCCGCCGACGCCAACGCTCTCGTGGAGATCCTCCGCCTGAAGTCGCCCCTCCTCGCCCAGACCGACATCGTGCCGGCCAGCGAGGGGATGCCGCACCCGGAGATGCCGGGAGAGTTCGTGTACCCCCGCCGGGACCGCAAACCCTCGGACCCAGCCTTCCACGCCGCCTGCGGCCTGCTGGCCCGCGACCCGGCGGGCCACCTGACCGTCGGGCCCGGCAAGAAGGATGTCCTCGACGTGCTGCCGGTGTACCCGTGCGGCATGATGCTGGGGGACTTCCGGGACATCATCCCCCGACTGCGCCCCGGCCAGGTGCAGGTGGCAGTGGGCATCCGCTCCACGCAGGCGCTCGACGGGGACGAGTACGTGTCGTTCATGAGCGGCATGACTCGCCTCCTGACGGCGGGCGATACGGACGACCGCCAGGGCATCTACGTGGACGACAACGCCCGGAAAAACTACGGGGCCCACTACCCGCTCGAAGAACTCCGGGAGGTGGAGCGGCGAACGGGCTTCCCGATCTACGTGATCCGTGGCCGGGGTCCGGAGGCGTGGGAATGCGACGTGCCCGTGGCCGTGGTCGCGACGCGCTCCGGGGCGAAGGTGCAGTTCATCGCCGACACCCTGCGGCCGGGGTTCCGCATGCAGCGACCCGGGGACATGCTCAACGACGCGGCGCTCATGAGCCGACTCCCGCCGCGGCCGGTGGGGCACCGATCGCCGCCCACATGAACTCGAAGAGCAGGCGGAAGTTCTTCGCGAGGTCCGCGTGGCGGATGCCGACCCCCACGGCGGCCCCCTCCTCGAAGGAGAAGATGCCCACGACGTCCTCGCAGAGTTTGACGTGCCAGGTGAACGGGAATGTGCGGGGATCGACGTGGCGGACCTCGATGTAGCGCTCCGGGGCGCTGTCGTTGAAGGGGCTGCCGCTCGGGGCGATGCAGCGGTTGAAGATCTTCCTGGCGATGCGCTTGCGCATGAACTCGTGCGAGTACGCCGGGAACATCGCCAGGACCTTGCCGCCTTCCTCCAGGCTGTCGATGGGACGGCGCAGGTCGAGGATGCTGTCGTACAGCCGGATCATCCCCGCTTCGCCCTCGTAGAACTGCACCTGGGGGAGAACGGCGTGGACGTTCATCATCTCCCGCAAGGGTCCGACGATCCGTTGCACCCGCTCCTCCTTCCGCCGTAGCGCGTCGTGCTGCTGGTGCAGGAGGTCCAGGAGTCGCTCCGGGGGCTCGGCGGCGAAGAGGTACACGTTGTTCTTGAGGGTCATCGAGGCCACGCCCTTTTTCGCGAGCTGCTGGCAGGCGTACTGGGCGGTGCTGCGAGTGATGCCGGTCCGCCGGGCGAGCGACGAGGCGGGGGACGGGCCCACTTTCAGTAGGGCCATGTAGATCTCGATCTCCGTCTCGCCGAAGCCCAGGTCGCCGAGCGTGGCGGGGATGGCGGTGTCCATCGAGCGAGGGAGGGGAACGGCAGTAGGATAACCCGTGACGGGGCGGGTGACAATGTGTCGTTGGCACGTCCAGACGACTTGTCATGTCCGCGTGAGCGAAGGCTGGCACGATCGACAAGCGCCGGGCGTGCCAAGAAGCGAGCCAGAGGGGAGAGACACCGAAACAGGCCGTTATGCTGTGTCCACGATTTCTACAACTCGGCGTAGCCGCGCAAGCGGTAGCCATCTGCCTTGTTCGTTGTGGCCAGCACCAGATCGATTCTGGGTATCCACTTCTTCTTGATCCGGCTCTTGAGACCCTGGCAGAACGTCGCCTCCTCCGTTCCATCGCTGCTGCCGGACTCTCGAAGAACCTCGCGCTTGATGTCGGCGTAGGGGACAAAGCGGTCGAGTTGGCCAGCCAGGCAACGGAGGAAGTAATACTCCTTGCTCCCCGGCGGCACCTCCCCGAGGATCGCGTCCCCGACCCGCAGGACGCCGCTGTGGGTCTCGAACCGGACGTTGCCGCGGACGCGGAGGAGTCGGCCCGGCTCTGTGACGCCGAGTACCCCTTCCAGCCGTAGCACCTCCAGGAGCGATGCGGAGTGGCGGATGCGTTCGACGCTCGCCGGCCGCGTCAGCCCGTAGAGGACCAGGACGTTACGATAGGCATCAAGTCTATCCTGTCCGCGGCCCGAAAGAGTGCCGCCTCGGAGGTAGCAGCACTCGGACGGCCCGCCCTCATCGTTCAACCGGCCCAGTTGCCACAGCCCCTGGACGACGCGACGCACCTCGCCTTCGAGTCCGAGCGCTCCCGCCAGCCAGCGAAGAAACACTTCCCGGTCCAGTTGCCAGGCGACCAGGTGCCGCGTATCCACGCGGCTGTAGCAAGCGTCGCAGACGTACCGGCCGCCGAGTTGGCGGGGCACCCCTTCGTCGCAGTGCGGGCAGGTCGGCACGGGGTTCACCCCGGGATCACGACCCAGAAAGCCCATGGTCTTCACCGTCCGAACGGTTTCCCCGTGGGCACTATCGAAGTCCTCCTGGGTGACGAAGACGGGGTCGTCCAAGTCCAAGAGGCCCAGGAGAAACTCCAGGCTGGTGCCTCTAGCAGAGCCCCCGGTGCCGGCGGCAAGCGAGGACGCGGCCACCGACGATCCCTCGTGCGGAGTCGCAGCGGGTGGGCCGTCGGGGGATGTGGAGACGGCGATGGGAGAATGGAGTCTCATGGACACAGGAGGTGGGCGATTCTAGGGGAGTCGTGGAATCGCTGTCCAGCAGTATTCCGAAGAGGCGAACCGCAGGATTCGGACCTTGAACCCGGCCGAGATGCGCCCGGGGCTTTTATCGATACTCACGCGATCCTTGCGCCCCCGCCACACTTGCGCTACCCTGTCAACGGTGATCCTTGTGACCACCGGCAAGGTTCAGACACGAGGCAAGCGTTCCCGGCATCACGGTGCCCGCGGCGCTTGCCTCGGAACGTTTCCAGACAAGCCGGTCGACCCCAACGCACTGGGGCTTCTCTCGTGAGAGGAGAGAAGCATGGCTACTCCCTTCGTCCTCGACGCCGCCGCCGTCCTCGGCCTCGGCACCCCGTCCGCCGACCCACTCCCCCCGCCCGAAGCGGGCTGGGTCGTGCTGCGCATCCCCGACAACTTGACCCTGCAAGCGCTGCGCGACAGCCCCGTCGGCAAGGAACTGATGTGGCAGCACGGCTGGTACGACCAGTACCCCTGGAGCTCTGCCGCCCCGCCCGCCGGCGACTACGCCCTGCGCCTGCCCGTCCCGAGCAGCCGGGGCAAGACGCTCGCCGAGCAACAGGCCCTGTTGCCCCCCGGCGAGGAAGTCGCCCCCGTCGTCCTGGTGGCCGCCGCCCTCTTGTGCATCAAACTACAGGACGGCCGCGACCCCCTCAACACGGACGCGACCCGCTGCAAAGAGCAGGCCTCGGATGGCGATCGCGTGCTCGTGCACCTCTACCAGGGTCGCGTGCTCGTCAACAACTACTGGGATGACTACCGCCACAGCTACCTCTGGCTGTCGGCCGCCCGGAAGGCTTCCTGAGCCTTGCCCGTCGAGCCCTCGACCTCATCGGGGGCTTGACCCTTGACTGCTCCGTGGCCCTGCCACGGAGCAGTCGCTTTCGTGTTGCGCCGTTCCTTCCCGCTCAGCCGCGATCAGCGTGCTCTGTCAACGGTGTGACACCGGCGCGTTCGTAGGTGCCTCGAATCCGAGCGATCCGACACTCCAGACTCTTGACCGGCCGCCTATAATTAGTGGGCGCATGTTCATGACGCAAGCGTGAAGGCGACCTTGGATTCCCAACACCAACAACCAGTTTTTCTTGCAGGAGGACGCCGTGCCTGTCACCACGATTCACGTCCAGTACACGAGCGGTAGTCCCGCCCGCCGCCACCGGGTGGTGTTGGGCTTCCACTCGTCCGGGATGACCAAGCCCGTCTACACCAACGACAGCGGCGAGGCGCTCGTCACCCACGCGGCCGTCGGACGGGCGACGGTCTACATCTCCGGCAAGGCGTACCACTCCTTCCACGCGCCCGGCCGGACGGCGGTGACCCTGGGGAGGAAAACCGCGTGAGGCGGCGACTTCGAGGAGCGCCGGGAAGCGGAAAGGTGGCTCCAATCCGGCAGCCTTCCTTTTCGGGGGGCCCCGGCGCTCACGTCGAGCCTAGCGCGGATGCAACCACACATCCACTGGCAGGACGGGGGTGGTACGGCCGAAGCACCTTTCGGGATGACCGCCATCGGCCGCAGGCCGTGGTGGTGCTGCGTCCGCGCGGATCGTTCCGGGATGCGTCATGCGTAGATTTGCGCCTGGCTGCCTCCTCTGTCTTCGCCCATCCCGGAAGCAGCCTCGCTGGCGCTGCGATGTCGATGCGCGGATGAAGGCGGGGAGCAATGGGCCGTTCCGAAAGGAGTTTGAGATCGGCCGGGATCACTGCTAAGGACAAGGCGAAGAAGCGTGTCGTGGACGACTGATTCGGGGCAGCCGCGCACGGCCTCACGCAGGGCGAGGTGGAGCGGCGGGCCGGCCGATGAGCGTCGGGCCGGAGACGGAAGGTAGGCTCCATTCCGGTCTCTGCCCTCTGCCGGGTTACCCGACGCTCGGGCGGAGCGTAGCACGGCAGGAAACGGCCGCCCACCGGCCCTCGCAGGCTGCCCTCGGGGTGCCGGATGGTGGACGCCCCAGGACGCAGCCGACGTTGCGGCCAGCCCGTGCACGCCCCTTGCCGTGCGCCGGACGCGCCAGGTGGTGGTCTCCTCCCTTGCCCCCGCACTCGCGCCCGCTACGGTCGAGGCGGATGGATACCCCCGCCGCGTCCGGCCCGGCGCCCCACAGCCTCGCCTTCGCGCGCGAGCGCGACGCCTGGGTCTGCTGGCTCCTCGACGGTCACCCGGCCACCGCGGCGATTCTCGCCCGTCTCGGCTGGTTCCCGACCAAGAATAAGGCCCTGCGCCGGCTCAACCGCCTGACGCGGAAGCGGCGCGTCCGGCTCGTCGGGACCGTCTCCCGCAAGCCCGGCCGGCCCGAGCACGTCTTCTGCCGCTGGGGGCCCAAGCCCGATCAACTACTGCACGAGGTGTGGTTGACGGAGGTGTGCCTGCGGCTCGATGCCGGTCAGATCCTCCGCGGGCCGCACGCGACCGACCGTCACCTCCGCCCGGACGCCGAGGTTTGGATCAACGGGCAGCCGTACTACCTGGAGCTGGACCGGGGGACGATGGGCTACGCGCAGATCGAACGCCGGTTCTGGCTCTACCGCGAGTGCCCCCATCCCGTCCTCTGGGTCTGCTCCACCGGGGAGCGGCTGGAAGGCATGCGGCGACGCGCCGAGGGGCTGCGTCGGACGGCGCTCTTCACGACGCTCGCCGAGGTCCTGGCCTCCCCGCACGCCGCCGTCTGGCGCGACTTCGCCGGGGGCCGCGTCGCCCTTCCCCGTGAGGCAAAGGCTCAGCCTGAGTGAGGACATGGTCGAATCGCGGGAGGGGATGGCCCAAGAACGTGCCGGCGGATGGAAGGCGTGCCCGACCGCGTCTGGAACCCTGGACCTCGTGATGCCGAGGAAACAAGGCCGGTGCCGTCAGCCGTCCGCCGCGGTATCCTCCAGGAGATCCCGGCGGGCTTCCTCGTAGAGTTGCCACAACTCCGCCACGCGCCGCCGGACGATGGCCCGCCCATATTCTTCCGCCAGAAAGCGATCCGCCGCCCCGCCCCCGTCGGTGTCCGTGAGCGTGCAGTAGAACGGTGGCAACCGCACCGATAGCAGCCCCGCCTGCCGCCCGATGCGGGGGATGACGACGTCAGATCGGAACGTAGGCTCGAAGAATTCGACCGCCGGACCGCCCGACGACAACTGCGGTAAAAGTTCTCCCATCAGGCCCGCGATGATGGTCCGCATCGCCGTCACCGCCTGGTCGCGCAGAGAATCGAGCGCCGCCGTGACGGACGCGCGCGTCGGCTCGGGTTCGGGGCAGGTTTGCAGCGGATCGCGGTAGGCGAGGTGGAACGTCACGCGCGCGCCGGAGCGGATGAAGCCGACGCCGCCGTCCGCCGTTGACCCGGTATGGCGAACGGGAGCGGAATGACGGGGTGGCAAGATGGCTCCTTTCTGCCCGCTGCTGGGCGTTTCTCAGGCTCGCCCTGATGGGACGATGGCATCGCGAGCGACGCTGCCGCGACACGCTCAGCGTATCCGATTCTGGCCGTGCCGGCTGACGAACCGCCGCAGGTTCCGCGCGGTCACGGTGCCCCCGCTCCGGATCGTCGCCAGCCCGCGGCCGGGAGCCCCTGGGCGTTCGGGAACCCGTTCCCGACCTGGGCGGAAACGCCGGGAAAAATACCAGGTCTGAAAGGTTGGACTTTTTGCCCACTCGGATGCGGGCGTCGGGCTCACCGGGGGGAAGTTGCCCCGAGATCCGCAGGGCAACCGTGCCGCCGCAGGCTCGCCCCCGTGACGGCCGAGCATCGTTCCAAGGGCAACGTGCGGTCGGCTGCGCCACCCTCTTCCGCCCGCGGAGGCAACCCTCCAACTGGCAGCCGCAGGCCGGGCTGCGCGGCCCCTCCCGCCGTATCATCGGGCCATGCTTGCCTGGATCCACTGCTTCTGGCTCTGCCTGCGCCCCTCCATGCCTCGGCTGGAGCCGCCCCGCCTGATCGTCGGCTCGACCGGCAGCCGCAAGAGCGAAAGCGAATTGGTCGAGTTGGCGCGGCTGGCCGATCGGCGCGATTACGCCGTCGTCCTCCTCGACGGCCACGGCCCGCTGGCCTTCTCCACGGCCGGACACGAGGGTTGACTGGTCTACGAACCTCTGCACGCTACCGACCGCGAGTTCGGCTCTGGTCGTTGATGAACACTCCCCGATCGTGGCGCCTTGATCGACGGACAGGCTTTCCGTTTGCTGGAGGTTCGGTCGATTCGACAGCGGCGGAGAACTGCGCTATAGTAGTAGGATTCTTACCCCTTCTCCCTTCCCCGTGAGTGAGAACGCACTCTCCGCCCCCTCCCTTCCGGAGCACATGGTCAGCGCCGTCGAGCGCGGCGAGACATTCCATCTCGACCTCAAGGAACTCCTGGCGCTCACGGAGGGGCAGAGCAAAGTCGAACTCCTCAAACTCGTCCGCGCGCGACTGACGCCGCACCAGCGCCACGTCCTGGCGAACAACATCGCCTCACTCCGGGACTTACACCGCAGGCCCGAGGATTCGATCGAGGACCGCGTGAAAGAGCTCGAGGAAGCCGTCAAAGAAGACGAACTTAAACTCCATCGGATCGCCGACAAGTTGGAGCGAAAAGGCGAGACCACGACGCATGAAGAGATCGTCGGAGCGGTCCATGATGAGGTCGGAATGCTCCGAAAGGGAGGTGCGTTCGGTTGGTTCGGGGTCTTCTTCGGCTCTATCTTCGGCCATTTGCGCGTCCGGCAGGAAGGCATGGTTGGTTGGAGAGAAACGGTCTCCATCCTCACGGGTACTGGCGTTGAAGTTGTTCCGGAAAGCAGCAATGACGCCGCCGCCGTTGCCTATCTCCACGACGATTACGAGTGGGCCAAGCGATTTCGCCCGGCCGCATACTCGTACGCTGACTTTCTCGCGGAGACCACGAAGCACATCAAAGAGGAAACCAGGCGCACGGCGTTCACCCTCGACGAATTCAAGAAGATGGCCCATGAGATGGTCCGGCAGTGGAGCATCTCCAACCGAGGGGCGACTTGACCGCGAAGTCCGTTTGACCTGTCTTTGAGATTGTCTTGGCACGTCTCGTATTTGTGAGGCAGCATCTTTTTCACATTCTTCCTTGCCGCGCAAGTGTCTGTATATGACGGGTACTTCGGCAACAGCCTTGGCTGCAAATTCAGGAGTTGAAACGGACACGAGTAGGCGAGGGCAGTATGGGGACCATGGGATTTGTACTCGATCGACCACTCAGACACCGTCCCCCCTCCAGCTGGCGGCCGCCGGGAAGCTCACGCGACTCCGCCGTCGTATTATCCGGTCGTGCTCTCTTGGTTCTGCCGCCTCCGGCTCCTTCTATTCCGCCTGTTCCGCTCCAAGCCCCGACTAGAAACATCCCGCTTGATCGTCGGCTCGACGGGTAGCGGCAAGAGCGAGGGCGAACTTCAAGACCTGATCCGCCTCGCCCGCCGACGGGACTACGCCGTCGTCCTCCTCGACGGCCACGGCCCGCTGGCCTTCTCGGCAGTCGGGCACTGGGCGGCGCGCGGCCACGAGGACAGACTCGTCTACGAGCCCCTCCACGCCACCGACCGCACGCTCTGCTGGTCGATGCTGCCCTCGTCCGCCGGCGCGACGGAGTCCGGGCGCCGCCTGGACGACGCCGAGACCCGTGACGAGGTGGCGCAGTGTTTCCTGGCCCAGCGCAACCTCGCCACCGTCAACGACCGGCCGTGGACGAAGGAGTGGCTGGACGCCGCCATCGACCTGCTGCTGTCCCAGCCCCAACCCAGGCCGCTCCCCTCGCTGCTCTCCGCCTTCCGGATCGGCTCGGCGGAGTACGAGACCTTGCTGCGGGAGTCCGGCCGCGAGGAGGTCGTCGCCAAGTTCCGCGATGTGGAGCGGCTGCGGCGAAAGAACGAGGTCCAGTACGAGCAGCAGACCGGGGCCAGCCGCCGCCTGCTGGAGTTGGTCTGCACGTCCGAAGTCGTCCGGCTGCGGTCGCGCCCCGGCCCCTTCGACTGGCTGGAAGCGCTGCGGGAGCGCCGGCTCGTCGCCTTCGACGGCGGCGGCCTGCGTTCGCGTGAGGTCAAGCGCACGCTCTTCCTGCTCGTCAGCATGCACGTCATCCACGCCGTCCGGCGGCACTTCGCCCAGACGCAGCGGCCGCTGCCGGTCGTGCTCGTCCTGGAGGAGGCCGGGGCCCTGGACCTGGTGACGCCGTTCGTCCTCGCCGGCCTGCAGGAGTTGCGGAAGGCCGGGCTGGCGCTGCACCTCATCACGCAGTCGAGCCTGGATTTCGGCGACCCCTCCCAATTCGAGCGGGTACTCGCCAACGCGCCCTGGCAGGCCTGGTATCAGGTCCTCGCCCCGGCCGATCAGGACCTCGGCGCCAGGGCCCTGACGAACGCCACCTTCGACGCCCAGGCCGTCCATTTCATCCGCCGCCGTTTCCTCCCCGCCGACCACCGCCAGGCCCCGGCGGCGTGGGCCGATGGCCGGCACGTCGACGATCCGTACTACCGGGCGCCCCAGCTGCAGGAGCAGGAGTTCCGCACCCGGCTGGCGACGCTGCGGGTGGGGGAGCGCTTCGTCCGCGACCGGGCCGGGGTGCGCCGGGAGCGGGTGAAGCCCGTGCGCTCGCCGTGGTTTCGGCGTATCTCGGCCGACTTCACCCGCTCGCTCATCGCCCGCCTCCGCCAGCAACCCATCTACCTGCCGTGTCCGACCGAGCCCGACGCCAAGAGCCAGGCGCTTCCCGACGCCGCCGAGCGGCTCCAACGGGGCGATGGACGCGGCGACCATCCGCCCGCTGCCTGACCGTCTCCGACACGCCGGCCGTAGGCTTTCACAACTTCCGATTCCGGCTCTGCCCGGCCTTTTTGTTAACCGTACAAAGATGGGGGGGGATGGAGCATTACGTGGTGCGCTCGGATCGACTCGCGCCTCATCGATGACGACCCTGTTCAACCACTCCCCGATGCCCCCGCGCGCCTTCGGCAACTCACCCATGCTCCATCCGGCAACGCGGTTGGAGTCGCAAAGCCACCCGAGGATGTCCGCGCTGAGTGACTGCTTCCCAGCCACTCGGGTGGTCTGAAGATAACTTGCGCTAACCAAAGAACTGCGATATAGTCGTACTCGGTGATCCTTGTGACCACCGGCAAGGTTCAGACACGAGGCAAGCACTCTCGGCATCACGGTGCCCGGGGCGCTTGCCTCGGAGCGTTTCCAGACAAGCCGGTCGGCCCCAACGCACTGGGGCTTCTCTCGTGAGAGGAGAGAAGCATGGCTACTCGCTTCGTCCTCGACGCCGCCGCCGTCCTCGGCCTCGGCACGCCGTCCTCCGCACCGCTGCCAGAGGCAGAAGTTGGTTGGATCGTCCTGCGCATCCCCGACAACTTGACCCTGCAAGCGCTGCGCGACTGCCCCGTCGGCCAGGAACTGATGTGGCAGCAAGGCTGGTACGACAAGTACCCGTGGAGCTCTGCCGCCCTGCCCGCCGGCGACTATTACCTGCGCCTCCCCGTCCCCGGAAGCCAGAGCAAGACCTTCGCCGAGCAACAGGCCCTGTTGCCGCCCGGCGAGGAAGTCGCCCCCGTCGTCCTGGTGGCCGCCGCCCTCCTGTGCATCCGTCGCCAGGGCGGCCCCGACCCCCTCGACAATGAGTGGGTCCGCTGCAAAGAGCAGGCCTCGGATGGCGATCGCGTGAGCGTGGACCTCGACCAGGGTCGCGTGTACGTCTACAACTACTGGGATGACTACCGCTACAGCTACCTCTGGCTGTCGGCCGCCCGGAAGGCTTCCTGAACCTTGATCATCGAGTCCTTGAGTTCCTTGAATTCTTGAGACTTGATCCCGACCGTCCTGAAGGAAAGCCACAGCTTTCACTTCAGGACGGTTATTTTGCTACCATGGTCATGCGCTTCGCTCCTGGAGCGGCGATCACGGTTTCCGCTCGCAAAGCGTCGTTCTTTCCCCAGCACCGGAATCCGCGAATCCAGTCTTCTCTGCAATGCGGAAGGACGAGAAGTCGGAGACGCGGAGCGCGTGAAGGAAGAATGTCTTGAAGAAGAAGGAAGTTCTTGCCCGTTCTCAGTGGAGGTTTCCATGCAGCCCGCTTCAGCGGCCAAGGGATGCTCCCGCATGCAATACAGCGAGAAGAGCCCGAAGGCCGCTCGACTCGCGGTGCCACGGATGGGGAGGGGCACATAGCAGGACTCGGATGGCGATCGCGTGAATGTGAACGTCAACCAGGGTCGCGTGAACGTCAACAACAACTGGGATGACAACCGCAACAGCAACCTCTGGCTGTCGGCCGCCCGGCACTTCCTTCTCTCTTTTTCCTCCCGCACCTCTCTCAATGGTTTTCCTCTGGGGAGAGGGCACTGCCAGAACTTCTCGTGGATTTGATCCAGCCGCCGAGCATCCGCCCGATTTCGTCCACGATCTGCTGCGATTGCGCATACTTCTTCGCATCGATCGCCTTCGTATCCTTCGCGAGCCGCAAGAGTATGCGAAGCACATTCAGGCGCACGCTTGCCCGTTCCAGCGGTTCCCGCTTCGCTTCTTTCCCCCTCTGGCTGGCAGTCAGCAGGTACTCCACGATCGACAGAGCGGTTTCCTCCACTTTCTGCCACAGGCCGTGGCGATCCTGCTTGGGCACGAGGCTGCGGAAGCCCGTGAGGAGCGCGTAGAGTTCGTATGCCTGCTTGAAAATGGGAATATCCAGTTCTTCCATAGAGCATGAAAGTGCATGAGCATATCTTCGAGCGCATCGTCTCGCCAGAGCATCTCTTCGCCGCGTGGGAGGAGTTCAAGAAGGGCAAAAGTTCTCGGAAGGGCGTGCAGGCATTCGAGTGGCGTCTGGAGCAGAATATCTTTCAGCTCTGCCGGGAACTGCACAGCGGGGCCTACCGCCACGGCCCGTACAGCGCATTCACGATCCGCGATCCCAAGCAGCGCCGTATCCACAAGGCAACCGTCCGGGACCGCATCGTCCATCACGCCGTCTTCGCCGCTCTCAACCCCGTCTTCGAGCCCACATTCATCTCGCACTCCTTCTCCTGCCGGAAAGGCAAAGGCACGCACCAAGCGGTTGCTGCCCTGGAGAAGATGCTCCGGCAGGGGAGCCGCAACCACACGCGGCCCTGCTTCGTGCTTAAATGCGATATCCAGAGACTCAGCGCTAATCCCTCCCAGAATTCGGGGCACTATCCGGGCCCGTCTTGGGGTTAGATGGGGGGTCGGCGGTTGGTGGCGGGGCGCACAAGGGCCGTCGGCCCATGCGATCCAGGCGGAGGCGGAGGAAGCGGT
>JBBSEZ010000229.1:0-15597 GCA_038239195.1 Gemmatales bacterium | reverse complement strand
CGAGGTGCCGATGAACTCACCGCCGTACAAGCGTTACCTGGTCAAGTTCGAGCAGCAGGAGACGCAGATCGAGAAGTATCAGGCCGACGTCAAGAGGCTGCAAGGCACCGAGCACACCCAGCAGAAGGCGTTCGACGACTTCCTCGCCGGCTTCACCGCCGAGTGACGTTGCGAGCGGGCGAGATGGGGGCGTTCGCCCCCGGAGGGCGACGACTCCGGGGGGCGAGCGCCTGCCGCTCGCTCTGGGCGTCAGGCCCTCTCGGTGCTCAATCCCTGGGCCGCGGCGCGGGGAGGGGCCCCTCGGCGGGCGCCGGCCGGGTGAAGTCGATGGTGAACCAGTCGTTGGCGCGGAAGTTGATGTCGCGGGTGTCGTTGACGGGCCTGCCGTCGGGACCGGTGTAGCGAACGCTGATGGTGTAGGTGTATCCCTTGCCGGGCGTCAGCGGTGGAGTGGCGAACTCGCGCGTCTTGCCGGTCTGCGTGGTCCGCGAGCCGGCGACGAAGACCTCGGCGTTCTCCGGCACGAGGAGCTGGAGGTGGGCGGCGTTATCGGCGGGCGGGCGGTCCCCCGCCGGCACGTCCGGGATCGAGGGGCCCGAGCCGGCGGGGCCATCGGGGGGAAGGACCGCCCCGGGCGGCAAGGCGTAGGGCACGAAGGGGCCGTAGGCGGGAAGGTAACTGCTGTAGACGCCCAGCCCAACCCCCAGCCCCAGACCAACCCCGAAACCGTAGTAGGGAGCGTAGTAGGGGCGGTAGAAGCCGTAGGGACGGTAGCCGTAGTAACCGTAGTACCGAGGCCCGCCGTAGTAGCCACCGTGGTAATGCCCGCCGTGGTAGTAGCCGCCGTGGTAGGCGCCCCCGCGGTAGGCGCCCCCCGCAGAGCCCCGGTGGCCGCCCCGCTGGGCTTGTGCGGTGGGGGCCAAGGCCCCGCTCAGGAACACCACCGCCGTGGCGAGCGCGAGCGTTCGGAGAAGGGACGAGAGTTTCCCGGACATGACGGCCTCCCTGTTATGGTGAAGCGCATCGGGCGCCGTTGTCGCAAAGGGGCAAACGAATCGCCCGGCAGGATAGTATTTCACTCGGGACGATATTCGGAGAGCGACCTCCAGGGCAAGGGGAGTGTTTTTCCGCCCCCCACGCGGGGAGATGCGCCCCAACCGCTCCAGATGGTGGCGCCAGCGCGCTCGACGCGGAGCGCGGCCGTCCTCTTCGAGTTAACATCGGCGGGGGGCGCTGGCTGGCTTGAAGGGAGGTTCAGAGATGTCGGATCTTGCAAAGCCCCGCTACAAAGTGTGCGACGAAAGGGCGGGCCAAGTTCGGAACTCGGTTGGCCGGCAGCGTGATGGAGGTGAGCGGCACACATTCGCAAAATGGCCACATCCTCTACAGCGTTTACGTGCCGATGAGCCCAGAACCGCTGATCCTGCTAGTCCGCGAGGACGAGATCGAGAGCGCAGAAGAGGCCTGACGGGCAACCGGCTCGTTCTCCTGGCGGGCAGGGAAGCTCACTTCAGGCCGAGAACAACGTCGAGCCCCCAACATCCGCGTACGTGGGCGCCGGGGCCGCGCAAGTGGTCGAGGAGCGCCGCGTCAATGCAGCCGGCCTCTTCGAGGGCGTCGGCAAGGATGCCAAGGTGGGCAGGCGATAGTTCGCCGCTCGGCAGATCACGTTCCTCATAGGTGGCGTGAGCGAGGGAGGCGACGGTGGGGGCGAGCCACGTGCGATCGAGGGAAACGGCGCGGTAGGGCACCGGGCCGAAGAGGTCACGGAGTAGCGCGGCCTGCGCTCTGCACTCCGCCTCTTCGGCATCTGGGCAGATGCCGAAAGGGCCATCGCCGCGGATGGTCGCCTTGACCTTGTGCCACAGTCGCTCCCACGGGGGACGGGTCGCCAAGTGGGCCTCCCGCTGGTTTGTCGCATCGCTCGCAAGGGCGTGAGCGGCAGAGACGGCAGCGCCTGCCGCATGCACGCAGGGATCGAGGATGTCCCTTCTCGGGTTGATAACGCGGCCCGTCATGTCCCAATGGGGCACCTCGGTCCCACGGCTGGCCGCGAATACGGCGGCGGCCGCAGCATAGGCCCAGATCCATCCGGTGTTGAAGTCCACCGCGCTGAAGGCAGCATCTCTGATCTGCTGCCGCTCCTCCTCACCAGCAAACTTGTCCGCGAACCGCTCGCCGACCTCGACCGCCTGCCGGCTGACTTGTTGAGTGAGGAGGTCCCACGTCCGGCGGGAGCAGGCCACAGCGAACAGCATCAGTTTGCGCTCGCTCGCTCGTCCCCGTAGGAACTCAAACATCGGCTGGGGATCAGCGCATGCCAGCCACTCCGGTTCGGTCATCCTCACCCCCCCGCCCGCCGCAGTCGGTCCCGCACCCCCAGCCACTCCCCCGTCGCCGGCGGCAGCCCCACCACGATCCACGCCAACCCCGCCTCGTCCAGCTCGTGGAGCGCCGCATACAGCCTGCCCGCATAGCCGACCGGGTTGTCCGGCAACACCTTCACCACCACGTTCTTCCCCGCCCCCACCCCCGGCTCGCTCCGCGTCAGCCATCCGACGAGCTCGCCTTCCGACATCTCACGCACCGTCTCCGCGCCGTCCCCTTCCACACAAACCAGCGGCGTGCGCGGCGCGTAGTGCCGCGCCAGCATCCCCGGCGACGGCAGCGGCCCCGCGCCCTCCGCGCTCCCTCCCCCAAGCACGATCCGCCCCACGATCGCCTCCAGCTCGGCCGGCGCGATTGTCCCCGGCCGCAGCAGTCGCGGCGGCGCCGTCGTCAGGTCCAGCACCGTCGATTCGATGCTCCCCGCGGCGCCCCCATCGAGGACCAGGTCGATTCGCCCGTCGAGGTCGCGCAACACGTGCTCGGCCGAGGTCGGCGACAGACGGTTGGAACGGTTGGCGCTCGGCGCGGCCACCGGCACGCCTGCCGCCCGCAACAGCGCCTGCGCCACCGGGTGGGCCGGCACGCGCAGCGCCACCGTCGCGCCTCCCGCCGTGACGACGTCGGGAACGCACAGCGCCCGCGGAAGCACCAGCGTCAACGGCCCCGGCCAGAAGCGCTCCGCCAGGCGCGCCGCCTCCTCGGGCCAGTGGCCCACCAACGGCAGCGCCTCCGCCACGGTCGGCACGTGGACGATGAGCGGGTTGTTCGCCGGCCGGCCCTTCGCCTCGAAGATGCGGGCAACGGCGCTCGCGTCCAGGGCGTTCGCCCCCAGACCGTACACCGTCTCGGTGGGGAAGGCGACGAGCTGGCCGGCGCGCAGGGCCTCCGCGGCCCGCACGACGTTCTCGTGGTCGGGCCCGACGAGCTCGGGCACGGAGAGGACGAGAGTAGTCATGGGACCGCGGGGCCCTGCGCCCCCAAAGGGATCGCGAAACGACAAGCAAGAGCAGGGCCCCTCAAATCTGATAATCGGGCGCCAGGTCCTTGGTCCCCGGCCCGCGCATGCGCAGTTGGGGCTTCTCCAGCGACACCACGGTGGACGGCGCCACGCTCTGCGTGATCCACACGTTCGAGCCGATCACCGCGCGACGGCCAATGACCGTGTCCCCGCCCAGAATGGTGGCGTTGGCGTACACGACCACGTCGTCCTCCAGCGTCGGGTGGCGCTTCATCCCGCGGATGATGTTGCCCGAGGCGTCGCGCGGGAACGACAGCGCGCCCAGCGTCACGCCCTGGTAGAGCTTGACGTTGGTGCCGATGTCGCACGTCTCCCCGATCACCACGCCCGTCCCGTGGTCGATGAAGAACCCCGTGCCGATCCGCGCCCCCGGGTGGATGTCGATGCCCGTCTTGCCGTGCGCCACCTCCGTCATCATGCGCGGAATGAGCGGCACCCCCAGCAGCAGCATCTCGTGGGCCAGCCGGTAGATCGTCACCGCCTCCAGCCCCGGATAGCAGAAGATGATCTCGTGGTGGGTCTTTGCCGCCGGGTCGCCCTCGAACGCGGCCTCGACGTCCTGGGCCAGCGTCGTGCGCAGCTCGGGCAAGCGGCGCAAGAACTCCACCGTCTTTTCCTGGGCCAGCGCTTCGAGGTCGAGCTGCCCGCGGTCCTCGGGCGCGGCGCAGTCCTGCTCGTGGCGCAGGGCACGCGCGATCTGCTGGGTGAGCTTGTCGTGCAGCCCGTCGATCAGGTCGCCGACGTGGTACTCGACGTTGCCGAGGTGCAGGTTCTGGCGCCGCCAGTAACCCGGATAGAGGATGTCGAGCAGGTCGCACAACACCTCGTCGATGGCCTCGCGGCTGGGCAACGGCTTGTGGCCGAGGTGGCTGGTGCGGTTGCACTCCAAATACGTGGCGACGACCGCCTCGGTGATCTCGGGCAACGTTTCCTTCAGCCGAATGTCCGTGGCCATGGCGCCTCCGCTCTCCGGTGCCGGCAGAAGTGGCAAGAGCTCCCCTGCCTCCCCGCTTCATCCTAGGGGCCTGCCGCGCCGGGGTCAATTTGCCCCCGTTATCCTTCGTCCGCAACCGCCCCCGGGCCCAGCAAAACTGCTTGCCGCGACCTTGGCTTGTTCCTTGTCGTCCTCTGCCGGCTTGGCGCGTAGCCCCTTTGGCTCGCTCGCGATCTGGGCACTGGACGCATCAACCTTGTGCTACCTTCCGCAGGCCCCTTTTCAGGCGCCAGGCAGAGGAAAAAACCTAAGTCTTTGTCTTCCTTGAGCTAAGGAGATAAAGCGTGAGGAGAAAACGGCGATTGGCCTTTCGTTTGCTTAAAAGGATGACGTTCTGCTCTGGGAGAGAGAGCAAAACACAGAGCCAACCGACTCGCGCTGACCATGAGAGAGGTGGTACAGCGAGTCGGTTGGCTTTTTCGCGCCTCCCCTCGTCAAGTCTTCCCGCCTTTCAGCGCTGCGCTCCCGTCTGGTATGCTACGGTGTCTGCACTTGTGCCGACCGAGGGGGGCAGTTCTGTGGAAGCCGTCAGCGATCCCGTCCAGGAAGTTCCTTCGCAATTCGGGGCGGGCTACATGCCGCGCAACCGGCTCGGCGCGCGCTGGCTGAACTGGGTGCGGTCGGTCATCGGGCTGCCCTGGCAGCGCCGGCTCGGCTGGGCGGCCTTGCAGGTCCCGCGCGTCCGCTCCTGGGAATCGACTTTCGAGCGCCTCAACGACGAGGAGATGAAAAAGGAGGGCCAGCGCCTGCGCGGCCGGGCGCGCGGCGGGGAATCGCTCGACAGCCTGCTGCCCGAGGCGTTTGGCCTCGTCTGCGTGGCGGCCCGACGGCAGACGGGCATGCGCCCCTTCGACGTCCAGCTCGCCGCCGGCGCCATCCTCCACCAGGGGGGGCTGGCGGAACTGGTCACCGGCGAGGGCAAGACCCTGTGCGCCGCGATGCCGGTCTTCCTCAACGCCCTGGCCGGCAAGGGCGTTCACGTCACCACGGTCAACGACTACCTCGCCCGCCGCGACGCCGAGTTGATCGGGCCCGTCTACAGCGCCCTCGGCCTCAGCGTCGGCGTCATCCAGATGCAGATGGGCGAGCAGGACCGCGCCGCCGCCTACCGCGGCGACGTCACCTACGGCACAGCCTCGGAGTTCGGCTTCGACTTCCTGCGCGACCGGCTCAAGTCGTCCGGCGCCAAGGGCCAGGAGGCCCCGTTCTGGGCGCCCTGGGTCCCGGGCGCCGCCGTCGCCGCCGGGCAAGACGCCAACGTCCAGCGCAGCCATCATTTCGCCCTCGTCGATGAGGCCGACAACATCTTCATCGACGAGGCGCGCACCCCGCTCATCATCAGCGCCCCCACGCGCGTGGCGACGGCCGACGAGCAAGTCATCTTTCACTGGGCCAACAAGCTCGCCCTCCAGATGGTCCCCCACCAGCACTTCAGCTTCGACCTCAAGAAGCAGAAGCTCGAGCTGACCGAGTCAGGCCGGGCGCTGGCGCGCTACTCCAACCCGCCGACGGGCCCGCACTCCAAGGCGATGGACAAGCTGCACGAGCACCTCGAGCAGGCCCTGCAAGCGCACTACCGCTTCCGGCGCGATCAGCACTACATGATCGACAAGGACAAGGTCATCATCATCGACGAGAACACGGGCCGGCGCATGCCCGACCGGCACTGGCGCGAGGGCCTGCACCAGGCCGTCGAGGCCAAGGAGAACGTCCCCATCCACCAGCCCGCCGACCATGCCGCCCAGGTCACCTTTCAGAGCTACTTCCGCCTCTACACCAAGTTGGCGGGGATGACCGGCACGGCCGCGCAGAACTGGTGGGAGCTGCGCCGCGTCTACAAGCTGTGGGTGGTGTGCGTGCCGACCAATCGGCCCGTGGTGCGCGACGCCTGGCCCGACCGCGTCTTCGGGACCGAGGACGCCAAGTTCGCCGCCGTGGTCGAGGAGGTGAAGCGCCTGCGCGACGAGGGCCGCTCGGTGCTGATCGGCACGCGCTCGGTCGAGAAGTCGGAACGGCTGAGCCAGCTCATGACGGAGGCGGGGGTCGAGCATCAAGTGCTCAACGCGCGCCAGCACGAGCAGGAGGCCAAGATCGTCGAGCAGGCCGGCCAGGTGGGCCGCGTCACCATCGCCACCAACATGGCGGGCCGCGGCACCGACATCAAGCCGGCCGTGGAAGTCATCGGCGCCGGGGGGCTGCACGTGCTGGGCACGGAGCGCCACGAGGCACTGCGCATCGACCGGCAGTTGATCGGCCGCAGCGGCCGGCAGGGCGACCCGGGGAGCTGCCAGTTCTTCATCTCGCTGGAAGACGAGCTCCTCGAGGGGCTCGGTCAGGCGAGGCAGGAGGCGCTGAAGGCCAAGGGCGTGCGCGGCGGAGAGCGCAACTGGGGCAGTTACCTGCCGCTGTTTCGCAAGGCCCAGCGGCGCGTCGAGGCGCGCCACTACCGCAGCCGCGTGGACCTGATGGTCCACGAGAAGCAGCGCCAGGAGATCATGCGCGACCTGGGGGCGGACCCGTACGTGGATTGAAGGTAGGCCCCGCGAGTCGAGCGGGGCCCGCAGCGCCACTCGGCTCGCCGCTCCTGCTGTCAGCCTTCGAGCAAGTCGCTATTGGGAAATGGCCCTGAGCGAACGGAGGTGCCGCCATGACCGACGAGGCCAAGGAGCGTTTCCTGGCGGAACACCTTCGGGCGCTGGCCACGATTGTTCTGACGCGCCGGGGCGACCTGACCGTTGTGGAGACGAAGCAGGACACCGGCCTGGATTTCCACGTCACCATCGACCGCGAAGACAAACCGATGCGCCTCGTGTTCGGCATCCTCCTGCGGGGGGTGACGTCGCCAGTCACCCCCGACCATGCGAACAAGTTTCTCGGGCCGACCATCGGCCAGTTCCAGGGGATGAGGAAGTTCACTTACCCCGTCTGCCTGTTCTTCTTCACGATGCGGGAAGAGCAGGCCTTCTTCTCCTGGCTCGCGGAGCCGGTCGTGAACGGCGGGGCGCCGAAGCTGATTCACGGCGAGAAGGCCAACTGCGTCCCGCTCTCGCTTGCCCTTACTTCACCACCACCTTGACCGGCTCGACAAACGCCTTGCTCTTCGCCGCCACCTCCGCCACGCTCATCGTCCTGCGCTGCACCCACACGCGGTAATTGACGACGAGCGGCTTCTCCTTCGTCGCCTCCGCCACGAAATAGGAGCCGAACCGTCCGTAATCGCGCTCGCTAAAGCGCGCCTCTTTCGGGTTGCTCGGCCGGTCGAGGTAGGCCACGGTGTAGCGCTGCTCGCCCAGCACGAAGCTCATCGCGTCCCACGCCAGGTTGACGTGCGACTTCTGCGCCGGCCAGTTGCGCGTGGCGCCCGGCTTGTCGATGCCGTCGGGCCGGATGAACGTCGTCTGCTTGAAGGTCTTGGTGGCGACCTCGTTGTGGGCCCGGAAGTGGAAGCCGGCGTGCTGCGGGTCGCCGTCGAGCTTGACCTTCCCGCCCGTCGGCGTCAGGCGCGACGCGAACTCGATCAGCGTACCGCCGGGCGTGTTGTAGGCGGTCAGCTCGCGCTCTTCCCTGGCGAACGTCTTCTTGCCCTTGCCGTTCCAGTCGATGACGACGCGGTGCCGGCCAAGCACCTCGCCGGTGGCGAGCTGGGCGAAGTCGGCGTGGGCCTGGTGCGTGTCGCCCGTGCAGTGCCAGATGTCCACCTTCTGGTCGCCGTAGGTCGTCTTCATGAACCCGTAGAACAGCCCGCGGTGGTGCGGAAACTTGCTCGGCGGCCCGTTGTTGGTCAGGACGCGCCCCCCTGCCGGGTCGAAGACGTGGTGGAAGACCTTGAACGTCCGTTCGCGCGCGGCGGCACTGCTTTCGTCGAGCCGCGGGTGGACGTAGCGCAGCACCGAGCGCTCGCCCAGGCGCAGTTCCGTCCAGCCCATGCCCGTGCTGAACCAGTAGTAGAAGTCGCGCTCCGGCTTCGGTGGTGGGCCGTAGGACACGACGGCCTCGAGGTCGAGGGAGGCCCCCGCCTTGAGGGACGGCAGCACGAACCAGAGGTCGTGGCGCTCCTTGCCGGCCGGCGCCTTCGTTTGCAGGGTGAGCAGGCTCGGCGGGGCGAGCTGGGCCGGGACGAAGTCCTTGCCGCCCTTGCGAAGTTGCACCTGCGCCGGCTTGCCGGGGGGCAGGGAGAGCGGAACGCAGACCGGCTCGTTGGCGCGGTCGAGCTTGCCGGCCTGGACGGTCAGCTTGACGGTCACGGGGCGCGGGGCTTCCGCGTGGGCCAGGGCAGGGGCCAGCAGGAGAACCAGCGGGACGAGGTAAAGCGGACGTGCCATGGGGGAGGCCTCGGGGATGGAGTGGGTGCCCTCGATCTCGGCCCTGGCGTTGTAGAAGTTGCGGCCCGTCGCGGCGACCGCGAGCAAGTCCTTGCGACGGGAGCGCCCGCCGCTTACGATCCGGCGCCCGTGTCCCAACGAGCGTTTCCCTGCGAACCTTGCTGACCGCCGAGTTACGGCTGTTCCTTGGGCTTCGAGCGAATGGTGCGCAGCCCTCGCAGGTCAAAGCGGGTAAAATGAGGCGGAAAGGCCTACGCCAAGGCAGGGCTGCCTTTGAAACAACGTTGGCCAAGGGCTCTTCTCGGAGGACTGCCGTGCCAGCCGCCCTCGTTCCGAACGAAGCCATCCCCAAACTGGCCTCCCAGATCGACTCTCCTGCCACGTTCATGGTGCTGCAATACCTGCAGCAGGCCGGGCTCATCCGGAACGGCGAGGGCGTCGATGACGAGATGGCCGCGATTTTGCAGCGACTGACGGGCCTCGGGTTGATCGACCCGGGCTACTCAGGGCCGACGGACGCGAAGCCCTATCTGTGGACCATCAACGGGAACGGCTCGCGTGTGCTCGAACACATCGAGACGTCCCCGCCCCTCCAGGCAACGCTCCAGCCCAAGGTCAGGGTTCATCTGCGGGCCCACACCGCCCTGACCGCTCTTCCCGACTGGGATCGTTTGCAAATGCTGTCGAAGGCGGAATCGCTCCAGGGCCTGGGCCCCGCCTCCTGGCCCGAAGAGAAGGTGATTGGCCGGAGCGCGGACAAGTCGGTGTACCTGCTCCAGGTCTTCCCGGACCTGCGGGGGTTCCTCAAGGTCCTCGATTCGGGAGAGATCGAGTTGTTCGACGTCATGCGGGCGGAAACCCTGAGACTGTTCCTGGAGCAATCCCGGGCCGGGAGCAAAGTGGGATGAAAAAACTCGAAGAGGTCCGCTTCGATTCCGCCCTCTGTCGCAAGCAGCTCGAAGAGCTTCGGGCGTGGCTCGCGGGAAAAGTAGACTTGTCGGAGCGAAATGACGTGCTCCCGTTCTTCCGGCTGCGGCCCCACCTGGCGGTGCTCTTCGGGATGTTCAACCTGCGAGTCGGGTTGGCAGACCGCATTGCCTGGGAGTTCGACCTCTTTGGCGACTTCGCGTGCGACCTGATAGTCGGCCAATGGGACGCGGGGGCCTACTGTCTCGTCGAGTTCGAGGATGCGCGAAGCGAAAGCATATTTCAGAAGCAGGGGAAAAAGGCCACGCGCGAATGGGGCCGGAGGTTCGAGCACGGCTACAGCCAGATCGTGGACTGGGCACACAAGCTCGACGGTCGTTCGCCGAGCAGCGATTTCCTCGCCCGGTTCGGCCGGCACGAGATCCACTACGAAGCGGCCCTTGTGATAGGCAGGTCCCAGCACCTGGACGCCGGTGAGATGCAACGACTGAACTGGCGCGCCGACAAGGTATCGGTCAATGCGAAAAAGATCTATTGCACGACCTTCGACGAGTTGCTGAGCCAGTTTTCGGCACGCGTGGGGGCGATCCCGGCTGGGGGAACCTTCGTGCCGAACACATCCTCGCCAGCCGCCGTCCCGCCGGCACCGAAAACGGGCAGGAAAGGCAAGCCGTAGATTGCGAGCCCGCGAGACAACGATGGCCAGCCAACGGGAACTGTCCGGCATGGCCCCGCCCTCGATTCGATTTGGCTTCCTTGCCCCCCCTGGCGTACACTGATACCAGGCGGCGCCTTTCGTCCGGCCCGCCTTCCGGAGTGCCCCTGCGATGATGCTGGTCGCCAACCTCGTCTGCTTCGGCCTGCGCCAGGCCCTGGGGGACGGCGTCGAACGCATCCTCGACCCCATCGGCGAGCGGTTCCGCGACCACACGCGCGCCCTGCCGCGCGCCCTCGCCCGCTCCAACGACCGCGCCTGGCAGGCCCTCGCCGTCGCGCTGGCTGGCGATGGGCTCGTCGATCAGGTCAAGCTCCTCTTCGCCAGCACCGACGCCAAGACGCTGCGCGAGCAGATGCGCCCGTTCCTGCTCCACAGCGCCGCCTACTTCGACCAGACGCCGACCGCTTTCCGCAAGGCCTGTCTCAGCGAGCTGCACGCGGCGCGCAAGGAGGGCCTGCTGTCGGCCGACGGGCTCACCGCTGGCTTCCTCGCCCCGCGCCTGGCCACGTTCCCCTTTACCGCCGACCCGCAAGCGCTGCTCGACGGCGCCGCCAGGGCAGTGGCCCGGCTCGCCGATGACCTGGCAGCGCAATGCCCTGGCCTGGCGCGCTTGCTGCGCCAACCGCCGCCGGGCGGCCCGCCGCTCCTCGTCGCCGCCTTCGCCTTCTTCTTCCGCCGCGAGGTCGAAACCGACGTCCAGCTCTTCCATGCCCTCACCTTCGACGGGCTGCGCAGCCTCTCGGCGGCGCAGTCGGCCGCCTTCGAGGAGGTCGAAAAAGGCCTCGCCGAGCTCGGCGACCGCTTCGACGCGGTGCTGGGCCAGCTCGGCCACATCGAGACCACCGTCGTTGCCACCCACGACGCCGTCCTCGATCTGCGCGTCGAACTGGAGCGCCTCGGGCGCGACCACGCCGAGGCCATGAGCCAGGTGCGCCAGCTCATCGAGCACTCCCTGTCGAACGCCCTCGTTCCCGCGCCGCGCTCCAGCGCCATTCCCGAGGAGCTCGTCCGCGCCCTGGAGAAGCGCCTGCGCCAGGGGCTCGCCCAGCGCTCGTCGAGCGTCGAGGACGTGTTGCAGGCGCTCGGCCTGCCGGGGCCACGGCGCTCGCCTCCCGCCCCGCTGACCAACGACCTGGGCATGACGTTCGTCTGGGTGCCCGGCGGGGCCTTCCTCATGGGCAGCCCTCCCGAGGAGCCCCACCGCCGCTCCGACGAGGCGGCGCACGGCGTCACGCTCGCCCACGGCTTCCACCTCGCCGTCCACCCGGTCACGCAGGAGCAGTGGCGCGCCGTCCTCGGCGGGGCGCCGAGCCGCTTTGCGGGCGACGATCGGCCGGTCGAAATGGTTTCGTGGGACGATTGCCAGGAACTTTGTCGCAAACTGTCGGAGCTCGATGGGCTAACGTACCGCCTGCCGACCGAGGCGGAGTGGGAACGCGCCTGCCGCGCCGGCACGGCGGGGCCGTTCTCCTTCGGCGCCGATCTGACGACCGACGAGGCCAACCACGACGGCCGCGGCCCCGCCCGCAGCGGGGCCTTCCGCGGCGAGACGACGCCCGTGGGCAGTTTCCCCGCCAACGCCTGGGGGCTGTACGACATGCACGGCAACGTCTGGGAATGGTGCGCCGACTGGTACGGGCCCTATGCGGAGGGGCACGTCACGGGCCCGACGGGGCCGCGCGAAGGCGAGGAGCGCGTGCTGCGCGGCGGGTCGTGGTTTAACCCGCCGTGGAGCTGTCGCTCCGCGACGCGCTATGGCGCCGACCCCGCCACCCGGTCGGCGCACCTCGGCGTGCGGTTGGCGATCACGGGGCCGCGCGTGGCGGGCCCGCGGTGGTGACAGCGCCTTTCAAGAGGCGAGCGGCGGGGTTTATCCCCGCCGGGACAAGCCCGGCGGCTCGCCTTCCGTTCTTGACTGGGTAATGGCCTCCGGCTTCAGGACGGCAACCAATGGACGGCGTCAAGTGTCAGCAGCCCGGCTGTGCGGGCACCATCGAGGGTGGCTTCTGCGACCGCTGCGGCCTCGAGCCCGTCGGCGCGCCCGCGACCGTGGGCCTGCCCATGACGGTGACGGTGGCGCCCCCTGGTTCGGGCAGTTCCGTCTCCGGCACCCTCTCGGGGCGCTCCGGCTCGTCGCCCTCGCGGCGCGGCAGCGGGCGCGTCAGCAGCCGGCGCAACCTCGGCCTGGGCATCGTCACCGTCCCGCCCCCGCCGGCCATCGACCCCGAGCAGGCGGTCCTCGCCGTCCCCGAGGTCCCGCCCCACAAGCGCTTCTGCCCCAACCCCGAGTGCGACGACGGGCACGGCAACCCCACGCCCCTCAGCAAGCGCCAGTCGGGCCATTGTCCCCAGTGTGGCCGGCGCTACTCGTTCGTGCCCACCCTCCAGCGCGGCGACCTCGTCGCCGAGCAATACGAGGTGCGCGGCTGTCTGGCCTTTGGCGGGCTGGGCTGGATCTACCTCGCCAAGGACAACACGCTCGGCCGCTGGGTCGTCCTCAAGGGCCTGCTCAACACGGCCGACGAGTCGGCCGCCGCGGCCGCCGTCGCCGAGCGGCAATTCCTCGCCGCGGTCAAGCACCCTAACATCGTCGGCATCTACAACTTCGTCAAGCGCGGCGCCGAGGGCTTCATCGTCATGGAGTACGTCGGCGGCCCCACTCTCAAGGAGATACGCAAGACGCGCGGCCCCTTGCCGCCTGCCGAGGCCATCGCCTGCGTGCATCGCGTTCTCGGCGCCTTTGGCTATCTGCATCGTCAGGGATTGGTCTACTGCGACTTCAAGCCCGACAACTTCATGCTCGAGGGCGACCCACCCGACGTGAAGCTGATCGACATGGGCGGCGTGCGCCGGCTCGCCGACACCGGCGGCGACGTGTATGGCACCCAGGGCTACAGCGCTCCCGAGGCCGGCGACGGCCCCACGGTCGCGTCGGACCTCTACACCGTCGGCCGCTCCCTCGCCGTGCTGCTCATGGACTTCCGCTTCCAGAGCGCGCATCGGTTCACGCTCCCCAGCCCCGCCGAACAGTCCGTCCTGGCGGCGCACGAACCGCTCTACCGCTGCCTGCTCAAGGCCACCGCCCGCGATCCCGACCAGCGCTTTCAGTCTGCCGAGGAGATGGCCGATCAACTGAGCGGAGCACTGCGCGCGGTCAGCGCCGACGTCGCCACGCCCCACCCGGTGGACAGCGCCCTCTTCGGCGGCGACGCCCTGACCGCCCACGAGGAGGAAGAGGGCGCCCCTCCCGGCGCCGCGCTCCTGCCCGAGCTGAAGGTAGACAGCGACGATCCGGGCGCATCGTTCCTGCTCGGCACGGCGGGCGTGGCGGCGCCAGCGCGCCGGGCGGCGCTGCTGCGCGAGGCCCTGCCGCGCTTTCCCGCCTCGGCCGAGTTGCCGCTCCGGCTGGCGCGCGCCCTCCTCGACCTTCATTCGTTCGACGAGGCCGAGCTCGAGCTGGCGAAGGTGGCCCGCGAAGACCCGTTCGACTGGCGCGTGCGCTGGTATCGCGCCCGGGCGCTCCTTGCGCAGGGCAAGCCCGCCGAGGCGAAACGCGAGCTCGACGCGGTCTATGCGGAGGTGCCGGGCGAGCCGGCCGCGCAACTGGGCCTGGCGCTCGCCGCCGAGCTGGCAGGGGACGAGGCAACGGCGATTCGCCTCTACGACCTGGTGTCGCGCATCGACCCGGCCTTCGTGACGGCCTCCTTCGGGCTGGGCCGCTGCCTGGAGCGCGCCGGGCGGCGCGACGAGGCGGCCCGCGCCTACGGCCGCGTGCCGCAGACGTCGAGCCTCTATGCCGCCGCGCAGGCGGCGCTGGCCCGGGCGCTGATCCGCACCAATCCCACCACGCCGGGCGCCGACCAGTTGCGCCAGGCGTCCGCCGTCTTCGAGGCGCTGGCGCTGGAGGGCACCAACGGGGCCCGGCTGCGCGTCGAGGTGCTGGAGACGGCGCTGTCGCTTCTCCAGGGGGCCACGCTGCCCGAAGACGGCAGTCTGGTGCTGCTGGGCCAGCCGTTCCGCGAGAGACACCTGCGCCGGGGACTGGAACAGGCGCTGCGCCAGCTCGCCCGCCTGGAGGGCGACCGCGCGCGGCAGGTGATGCTGATCGACCGGGCCAACGCGGTGCGGCCCAGGACCTTGCTGTGAGGGGGAGCGCCTTGACGCACTGTCCGACGTGCGGCGTCGAGCAGCCGCAGGGGCACAAGTTCTGCGAGGAGTGCGGCGCCTCGCTGCGCGCGCCTCCTACCCCGGCCGCGTCGCGCGATCGCATGGAAGTCGTTGCCGCTCCACACCTCGCCGGCGTGACGGACCGGGGCAAGCACCACCCGCACAACGACGACTTCCTGGCGCTGGTCGCCCACGCGCGCGGCGACGTGCTCGTGGTCTGCGATGGCGTGTCCAGTTCGCAGACGGCCGCCCGGGCTGCGGAGCTCGGCGCCCGGGCCGCCTGTGCCAGCCTCGTGGAGGCCCTGACTTCAGGGGCGCCGGCGGGCCTGGAGCTCGTGAAGGGCGCTTTGTCCAAAGCCGAGGCCGCGGTGCGCGAATTACCTTATAACGCCTCCCTCCCCGGCGAGCCGCCGGAGACGACGATCGTGGCGGCCCTGCGCCACGGGGGAAGGCTGTATCTGGGCTGGCTGGGCGACAGTCGAGCCTACCTGATCGGGCCCGGGAGCGCCCGGCAGTTGACGGAGGACCATTCGTGGATCAACGAGGTGGTGGCCGCGGGCGAGATGACGCCGGCCGAGGCCGCGCGCGCCCCCGAAGCTGCCTGCATCACCCGCACCCTGGGCGGGAGATCGAAGGCCGACGAGCCGGGGCTGTTGAGCCTCGACCTACCCGAGGGGCCGGCCCTGCTCCTGCTCTGCACGGATGGGCTGTGGAACTACCTCGCCGGCCCGGAGCGCCTGGCCGAGTTGGTGCGCACGCCGGCGGCGCGCGGCGCGCTGGCCGTCGCCCACGCTCTGATCGCTCACGTCCTGGCCCAGCGCGCCCACGATAACGTGACCGCCGCTGTGCTCGCCCTGCCCAACCCGGGAGCTCGACCATGACTGCCTTCACCGCCCACGTGTCGCAAAACCCGTTTCTCGCCCCCGGCGCCTCCGTGGTTCACGCCGTGGTGAGCGTCTCCTCGACGCGCGCCGGCGGGGCCTTGACGGGCGTGGGGGGGCGGGGCCCCCCCCCCCCAGCTGCGCCCCCGGGGGAGGGGCGGGTGTTCGGGTTGTGGCCGTCG
>JBBSEZ010000228.1:0-15626 GCA_038239195.1 Gemmatales bacterium | reverse complement strand
GCGCCCTCCCCCCGGCGGCTAAGGGGTGGGTGTATTTTTGGGGCCCGGGTTCGCTAGGCTTCGACGCCGGGTGCCGGCCGCCCCCTCCTGCGACGCGTCGCTAACCGGGGGCGTCGCCCACTCATGAGAACTTGAGGAGAACTTGCCGCAGCGCGTCGGTTCTCTCAAGTGTGCGGCGCGATTGTGACGAAAGTAAGGTTTACAGGAGTGCCGTATCGGTTGGGCGGCTGCGCTCTCCCTCGCTCGGGGGCAGGCCAACTCCATCTGGACAAGAAGGAGGGCGGTCGCTATGTGGGGCAGATCCAATTCTCGCGTTCCGAAGCAGGGCCTTGCCATGCGTGCTGCAGCCGACGGTGGGCGGCGCTCGGTGCCGGCGGGAGGGCGACTCAAGATCGCTTACCTGGCCTGGCCGGTGGTGCTGGTTGTGTTCGCGGTCTGGACGATGGGGGCGTCGAACGCCCAGAACGCCCCGGTCTTCCTGGTCAGCTCGGCCGCCCCCCCCTTGAAGGCGGCCGAACCGCCGCCCCCTCCCAAGAAAAAGGAGGAAGAGAAGAAGATCGCCTTCTCCATGAGCGGCAAGCCCTGGAAAGACGTCTTCAAGTGGCTCGCCGACCTGACCGGGAAGGCAATCGCCGGCCCGCACATGCCGACGGGCACCTGCAACATCACCAGCCCGGTGGGGCGGCGCTATAACGTCAGCGAGGTCATCGACCTCCTCAACGAGGCGCTGCTGAGCAATGAGAACACGCAGAAGTATTACCTCATCCAGCGCGAGCGCACCTTTACGATCGTCCCGGCGAGCGACAAGATCGACCCGTCCCTGATCCCGCGCGTCGATCTCAAGGGGCTGGAGGGGCGGGGCAAGACCGAGCTCGTCTCGCTGATCTTCCCGCTCAAGACGCTCGTGGCCGAGGACGTGGGCCCCGAGGTCAAGAAGATGATGGGGCCGTTCGGGGAGGTGGTGGTGCTCGCCACGCCCAACCAGCTCCTGATGCAGGACACCGTCGGCAGCCTGGAGCGCATCGTGAAGACGCTCCAGGACATCGAGAAAGAGGACTCCGCCAAGGCCGGCAGCCTCAACTACAAGTGCAAATGGATCAAGGCGTCGGAGGGCGAGCGCATCCTCAAGGACCTGCTCGGCGACCCCAAGGCGCTGCTCCAGCAGATGATGGGGACGGGGGGGGGCGGCGGCGGCCGGCCGGCGCCGTTGCCCGTCGGCAAGGTGCGCATGCACTACATCACGAGCAACGAGCGCACCAACACGGTACTCGTGGCCGGGCCCGCCAACAAGGTGTCGGAGGCCGAGGGCATCCTGAAGGGCATCGACGTCCGGGACAAGGACCAGCCGCCGATCATCGTGGGCCAGCCGATCCTCAAAATCTACAACGTCGCGCCTGGCACCGCCGACGCCATGGCCAAGGCCCTCTCGCAGGCCTACAAGGCATCGGCAACGTGCAACATCTCGACGGCGGGCAGCGCCAAGGTGCTGGCCTACGCCACGCCGGAGGACCAGAAGCAGATCGCCCAGCAGATCCTCCGAAGTAGTGGCGACGGGGAGGGCGCCGCCAAGACGGTGCGGATCGACGCGGGCGCGCTGGACGCCGAGAAGACGGCCACGATGTTCCAGAAGATGTTCGGCGACCCCAAGACGGGGGCGCCGGTCATCGACTCGATCGCGGACAGCAACTCCATCGTGGTGCGCGGGACGCAGGAGCAGGTCGATGAGGTGAAGCAGATCGTCCGCGACTGGAACGGTCTGCCGGCCGCCGGCGGCACCGGGGCGGGGCGGTTCCGCGTCATCACCCTCGGCAAGGATGGTTCGGCCGCCATGATGGCCGAGGTGCTCGAGAAGATGCTCAAGGAGTTGATTCAGAACCCGATCGACGTGTTGCCGCGCAAGCTGCCCGAGTTGAAGAAGGCCCCCGAAGGCGACAGCAAGCGCCTCGTCCCCGGCCGGCCGGCCGCGTCGGCGCCTCTGGCGCCGGTGGGCAAGTGGCAGCCCGTGGCGCTGCGCGACGAGGGCGGGCTGGTCGATCCGCGCGACAAGAAGGAGAAGAAGGACAAGCGGCGCGGCAGCAAGGACAAGCCGGTGCGCATCATCGCCAAGGGGAACCAGCTCCTGATCGTGACCGATGACCCGGAGGCGCTGGCCCTGATCCAGCAGATCGTCAAAACGTTCATCACGCCCTCGGGCGAGGGCGACTTCGAGGTCATCAAGCTCAAGCACGCCAACGCGATCGAGGCCGCCAAGGCGCTCGACGAGATTTACAACGGGCTCAAGCAGGGGGCCCAGCCAGGTGGCTTCCCCGGGTTTGGTGGTGGCCGATTCGGCCCTCCCCCACCGGTCGCCGCCCCCAAGGAGGGCCGCATCCGCGTGGTCGCGTACCCCGCGACCAACTCGCTGCTCGTCCGGGCCAATCCGCTGGACATGATCAAGATCAAACGGCTGCTGGACACGGCGATCGACACCGGGGAGTCCGGTGGGATCATGAAGACGTGGGTCATCAAGCTCAAGCACGCCAACGCCACGGACATCGCCATCTCGCTGCGCGAGGTCTACAAGCAACAGACCGACGCGACGCCGACCTCCCTCCCGGGCGGCGGGTTTTTCGGGCGCCTCGCGGCCGCCAGCGCGGCGTCGAGCACCGCGGGGAAACAGGTGATGCTCTCCGTGGGCGTGGACGCGCGCTCCAACAGCGTCCTGCTGGCCTGCCCCGAGGCGCTCTACAAGGACATCAACAAGCTGGTGCTCGACCTGGACGCCTCGGCCAAGCTGGCCTCGCGGACGGTGAAGATCGTGTCGATCAAAGGGTTCGACCCGGTCGTGCTCCAGCAGGCCATCGATGCCATCCAGGGGCGCGCGGTCCGGCGCACCACGCCGGGCACGAGCACGAGCCCGCTCCCGGGTGGCAGCACCTTCCCGGGGGCACCGGGCGGCGAGGGCCCCGGCATGGGGCCGAGACCGGGAGGCGGAGGAGGCAGACGAGGCGGAGGTGGGCCCGGAGGAGGATTTGGGCTCAACAGCGACGAGGGCAGTGGAGGACGCGATTTTTTCGCCGATAGGGTCATGGAAGACCCGCAGCCGTCTCTCCTCTTCGATCCGCACCTTGACACTTCGACGGTAAGTTCTACTCCCCCGGCGCCCGGCCACGAGGCCGGGCCCCCCAAGATGGGCGTGGGTGGCCTGGCCACCCCCCCCCGCAAGGGGGCCTCTCCGAAGACCAGCACCCCGACGGAAGTCCAGCAGGTTCGCTACGCCGCCCCGCCCGTCACCAAGGCGGGGCCCGGCTCGGGGGTCAGCATCGACACGGTCGTCGCCCCGCGCGGGCCCGTGACGGCGGAGCCGTTCCCCGAGCTAGGCGTGCTCGTCCTGACGGCGCAGACGCCGGAGGACATCGAGGCGGCCATGAGGATCCTCGAAGTCTTGCGGAGGATCGCCGCCGCCAGCGACCTGCAGATGCGACTCGTGCCGCTCCAGCACGGCGACGCGACCGCGATTGCGGCCACCCTGACGCAGTTGTACAAGGGCGTGAACATCAACGCCAGCGGCACCACCCGGAACACCATTCCAACCCGCACGACGACGAACCAACAGGGCCAGCGCACCACGGAGGAACAGCTCGCGTCCGTCGTCCTGCTGCCCTGGCCGCGGTTCAACGCCATCCTGGTGGCAGCGCCCAAGGCGCGCTTCGAAGACGTGGAGAAGCAGATCCGCGATCTGGACAAGGCGAGCTCGCCGCAGGACCAGGCGGTGACGTTCCGGCTGAAGAACCAGGGGGCGGCGCGGGTGTCCCAGCTCATCGCGAACTTCTGGGCGACGCGGTATCCCAACGAGACGGCCCAGCAGCACCAGGTGCGCGTCACGGCCGACAGCAACAGCAACACGGTGTTCGTACAGGCGGCCCCGGCCGACCTGGCGGAGATCCGCAGCCTGATCGAGCACATCGACAGCATGCCGCCGGCGCCCGTCAACGAGATGCGCCTGATCACCCTGCGCAACGCCCTCGCCGACGAGCTCGCGGCCATCTTGCAGCGGGCCATCCAACAGGGCGTCGTGCCCAGCGGGGCGGTTGGCGGCGCGGGCCAGCCAGGCGGCGCGCCCGGCGCCCCGAGGCCACCGGGAGCACCTGGCGCTCCCGGTGCGCCGGGGGGGGCGCCCGGAGTGCCGGGGGCCCTGCCGGCAGCGCCGGGCGCCGCGGGCGGCCTGACGGCCACCAAGACGGTGTCGCTCCGCTTCGTCAGCCCGGCCACGAAGAAGGGCCCGGGGGGCACGGTGATCGAGTCGGGCTTCCTCGACGACATCCGCATCACGCCGGACGTCCGCACCAACACCATGATCATCTCGGCGCCGGAGAAGACGATGGAGCTGATCCTGGCGCTCATCGCGTCGCTCGACGTCCCACCGGCGGCGCGGGCGGAGATCAAGATCTTCCCGCTCAAGAAGGCCGACGCTTCCACCATGGCGGCGACCATCCAGCAACTCTTCCTCGGGACCGGCAGCACCCCGGGCGCGACGGGCGTCCCGTTGCCGGGCGGGCCGGGCGGGCCGGGCGGTCCGGGCGGCGGCCTGCCGGGCGGGGGCATCCCCGGTGGGGGCTTCCCGGGGGGGACGGGCACGGTGCGGCCCATCCAGTTGACGTTGCAAGGGACGACGCCGGACGGGACGCCGCTGGTCGAGTTGCGGCTCACGATCGATCAGCGCTCCAACAGCGTGATCGTGGCCGGCAGTCGCAACGACGTGGACGTGATCGAGGCGATCATCACGCGGTTGGAAGACACCGAGGTGCAGATTCGCCGCAACGAAGTGTATCGGCTGCAGAACTCGACGGCGGTGGACGTCGCCAACGCCCTGACGACGTTCGTGCAGAACTCGCTACAGGCGCTACAGCGCGGCGGGCAGTTGACCGCCTTCCAGGACTTCGAGCGCGAGGTGGTGGTGGTGCCGGAGCCGATCACCAACAAGCTGCTCATCAGCGCCACGCCGCGCTACTACGCCGACGTCATGCGGCTGATCGCCGAGCTCGACGCCGAGCTGCCGCAGGTGGTCATCCAGGTGCTGATCGCCGAGGTGGACCTGACCAACAGCGAGGAGTTCGGCGTGGAGATCGGCCTGCAGAGCCCGGTGCTCTTCAGCCGCAGCGTCGTGCCGGCGACCAGTTCGCTGTTCGGCACGACCGGCAGCAGCAACTTCGCCAACACCGGCAACACGACGCCGGTGGGCTTCCCGGTCGCTCCGGGGGTCACGGTCAACAGCACGATCAACCGGGCGGCCAACCCGGGCTTCAACTTCAACAACCCGGCGATCGCGCTGGGCAACAACCCCGACGCGGCGGGCCAGGGCATCGTCGGCTTCCAGGGGCTGAACAGCCTGGGCGTGGGCCGGACGTCGGCCAACGGGATCGGCGGGTTTGTGTTCTCGGCTGCCAGCGACAGCTTCAGCCTGCTAATCCGGGCGCTGAAGACGCAGGGGCGCATCGACGTGCTGAGCCGGCCCCAGGTGATGACGCTGGACAACCAGGCCGCGCAGGTGGCGGTCGGGCAGGACGTGCCGATCCTGCTGGGCAGCACGCTGACGGCGACAGGGCTGTCGCAGCAGAACATCAGCTACCGCTCGGTGGGCGTGATCCTGAACGTGATCCCGAAGATCAGCCCGGACGGCAAGGTCATCATGCGGGTGACGCCGGAAGTGTCGTCGCTGGCGACGACGCTCAACCTGGGCGGCGGGTTCAACGCGCCGGAGTTCAACCAGCAGCGCGTCGATACGACGGTCATCGCCCGCGACGGCGAGACGGTGGCGATCGGCGGGCTCATCACGCGGAAGGACAACAAGGAGGAGAACAAGATCCCGTGGCTGGGCGATCTGCCGTGGGTGGGAGCGGCGTTCCGCTACCGGACGCAAAGCAAGGCGAAGCAGGAGCTGATGGTGATCCTGACGCCGCGCATCGTCCGCAATCGCCTGGACGCCGATCGCATCCTCGCGGAGGAAGGCCGACGCATGGACTGGATCCTGGGCGACGTGGTCAAGACGCACGGGGCGACGGGCATGCACCCGCTGTTCCCCGCGCCGCCGAGCATGCCGCCCGCGGGGGGCGTCGATGGGGCGCTGACCGCGCCGCTGGTGCCGGGGATGCCGGCCGGGCCGGCCGGGCCGTACGCCCCCCCGGCGGCCTTGCCGCCGGCCCCGCTGCACATGCCGCGAGTTGCCCCGAGTGCGGAGCCGCCCCCGGCCACGGGGACGAGTGCGGGGCCGACCCTGGTGCCGGCCTCGGAACGGCCGCTCGCGGCCGCGACCACTCTGTCGGGGAGCACGGCGTTCCCCGGACTCAACCCGGGCGTGGTGACGACGAACATCACCGCGCCGGCCCCGGCCGCCCCGGCCGCGACCAAGCCCCCGGAACCGAAAAAGGAGAGCTCGCGATGGCCGATCTTCCGGCGCGATCCGTGAGGGCGTGTGCGATCCCGCTGCTGATCGCCCTGGCAGCGGGTTGTGCGACGCTGGGGGTGGACAGCGAGCATCTGAAGTCTCCGCCCCCCCCCTGCGCGTCCCCGTGCCAGTTGGTGGCGACGTGGGGGAACAGTGTGCGCTATGCGCCGGACCCCTCCCACGGGGGGGCCCCGGTCCCGGGGCTCTCCGGCCGGCTCTATCTGTTCGGGCAGGAGATGAGCTTCCCGCTGGCGGGCGATGGCAAGATCTCGGTGCTGCTGTCCGACGAGACGAACGGGGCGGTGGTGCAGAAGGAAGTGTGGAACATCGATGCGGACACGCTGAAGAGTTGGCTGCGCCGCGACCAGATCGGCTGGGGCTACACGATGTTCCTGCCGTGGACCACCTACCGGCCGGACATGACAAAGTTGCGGATGCGGGTGTGCTACGCGCCGGCCAAGGGCGCCCCACTGTACTTCGAGGGGCCCTTGACGATTGCCCCGGAGAACGGGGTGATGACGGGGACGGTGACGAAGACGGACGTGAGCAAGCCGAAGAACTGAGGGGGAACGAGCCACGACCTGAGCGAGCGGCCTTCGCGGGCCGCTCGTTCAGGTCGTGAACGTTTGCAGGTGAGCGGCGCCAACCACCGCGAGGTGTTCTTCATCGGCATGAGAGAGGACGTGAAACAAGAACCCATGCCGCCGGGCGCTGTTGGTGGGATCGACCTGTTCGAGCGTCGCGACCACTCCGTCGCAAGGTTGGAGCATGCGCCGCAAGTATTGGGGTGGGTTGGAGGCGACCGTCTGATGGAGGAACACGACGACGTCCATCCAGTGGGCCTCGGGAAGCCCCCAGCTCTGAATCTCGGAAGTGATGGCCGGGAGGATACGCGTTACGTAGGGCACGGGAGCTACCCTCCCGTGCCGGCGTGCCGCTTCTCTTGATGCTCGGCCAGGCGGCGCAACAGTTCTTCCTTGTTGATGCCGGCCGCGTTTGCGAACGCTTCGTCAACGCCCCCCTCACTGCTGCTGTTGCTGCTGCGAGAAGTCCTCCTCGAAGCCCCCCGCCGCCGCGCGCCGCGCCGGGACGATCTCGGTTAGCGGCGTGTTCAACGGCGGTAACTGTTCTTGCCACGACAGCGACGGCAGCACGGCCAGCGGCCGGGTCTCGACGCGCACGCGCATCGTCTCCTCGGCGGCGCCTCGATAGATGCCCTTGTTGGGCGGCGCGTCGGTGAAGTCGCGGCCCACGGCCACCTTGACGAAGCGCTCGTCGATGACGTGGTTGTTGGTGGGGTCGATGCCGAACCAGCCGAGGTCCGGCAGCCAGCCCTCGCACCAGGCGTGGCTCTGCGACTCCTTGCCTTCCCGGTGGATGTAGCCGCTGACGTAGCGCGCCGGCACGTCGAACGAGCGCAGGATGGCGAGCATCAGGTGGGTGAAGTCCTGGCAGACGCCCTTGCCCTGCGCGAGGACGTCGTCGATCGGCGAGCTGGCCAGCGTCACGCGCGGGGCGTACTGAAAGTGGCCGTTGATGTAGTCGGCCACCTGGAGCAGCAGGTCGGCCACCCTCATTCCGGTTCGCGGGCGGAGGTCTGCCAGCAGCGGTGCCAGGCGGGGCGTGGCGCGAACGGGGCCGCGCAGGGGCAGGAAGTCGAGCAATTCCAGGCTGCCCTGCTCCGGGCCCAGCGGCCAGAGGGCCCGGCTCTCGGAGAGAGACTGCGCCCGCGGGTGCGTCTCGACGACGCTGGCCGCCAGGATGCGCACCTCCTCGTGCGCGCCGAGCAGGTTGAAGTGATGGACCCGGTTGCCGAAGCCGTCCTGGTAGCGCGCCGGCTTCGCGTGGGGGCTGACCGCGAGGTGAAAAGAGCGACAGCTCTGGTCGGCGTCGCTGACCGGCTCCATGCGCACCTCGGTGAGCGACTCCTTCACGGGCACCGTGTACAGCAGGCGCGTCTCGTGCTGAATCTCGAGGATCATTGCGAGCTCCAATCCGAGGGCCGCCCTTCCGCGAGCGGTAGAACTTGGTTTGCTGTAGGACGGCCCTCCTGAGCCGTCCGGACGGCTCTGGAGAGCCGTCCTACAGAGAGGCCTTTTCCTCCCGCTCGCCTTACCGGAGGGCGTAACGCTCCTGGACGGCGCGGCGGACGAGGGCGCAGCGGTCCCACAGGCGGCTCAGGAACTCGTGCAGGTCGCCGCGCAGGATCTGGTCGAGGTCGCGGTAGCGCAGGTCGCTGAGCATCAGGCCGAGCAGCCGGTCGGCCCGGCTCAAGCCGCGCTCCGGCCCGCCGCCCTCGATCGCCGCCACGGCGCGGGCACAGGCCTCCAGGCAAAAGCGCACCGAGCGCGGGAAGTCCTCGCGCAGCAGTAAAAACTCGACGACGCGCTCCGGCTCCACCCGGCCGACGTAGAGGCGCTGATAGGCCTCGAAGGCCCGGCAACTCTGCAGTACCCCGGCCCAGTGGAGATTGGAGACCGGCAGATCGTCGGGGTTGGTCAATTCGTGGAGAAGGTGAAACTGCACGTCGAGGATGCGCAGCGTCTTGTCGGCGCGTTCCATGAACTTGCCGAGTTGGATGAACTGCCAGCCCTCGTCGTGGCTCGCCGTGGCGTCGCACAGCCCCTGAAAGAGGACGCTGCCGCACTCCACCGCCTGGTAGAACTCGTGGGGCGACTCGCGGGAGCGCCTCACGAGCTCGGGGTCGCACAGCTTCCAGTAGAGCTTGTTGAGCTCGCGCCACACTTCCGAGTTGATCGTCCCGCGGATGCTTCGCGCGTTGAGGCGCGCCCGCGCCAGGCAAAACATGACGCTGTTGGGCACCTCCTGGTCGAACGTCAGCCACTGGCTGATCGCCAGCCCCGGCGAGGCGTCCTTGTTCAGCACGGGGACCTGTTGCTGGAGGATCTTCGCCAGCCCGGTCCAGTGCATCTCGTAAGGCGCCGCCCCCGCCCCGTGCAGGTCCAGCTCCAGGTGGAACCACACGTCCAGCAGGCGCGCGACGTGCTCCGCCCGCTCCACGTAGCGGCCCATCCAGAACAGAGCGTCGGCGACCCGGCTTAGCATCATTAGTCCTTAGTTCTTAGTTCTTCGTGCTTAGCAAAGAGGGCTAACGCCGCCTGCTGTTTTTGCTAAGAACTAAGCACGAAGCACCAAGCACTAATCTCCTAACACCCACGTGTCCTTGCTGCCCCCGCCCTGCGAGCTGTTGACGACGAGGCTGCCGCGCGGCAGGGCCACGCGCGTCAGGCCGCCCGGCACCACGACCACTTTCTCGCCGCACAGCACGAACGGCCGCAGATCGACGTGCCGGCCCTCGACCTTGCCGTCCACGAAGGTCGGGTGCGTCGAGAGCGAGATGGTCGGCTGGGCGATGTAGTCGCGCGGGCTGGCCTTGATGCGCTCGCGGAACTCCTCGCGCTGCTTCGCCGTCGAGGCGGGGCCGATCAGCATCCCGTAGCCGCCCGACTCGTTGACCGTCTTCACGACCAGCTTGTCGAGGTTGGCGAGGATGTGGCTCATGTGGGCCGGCACCTGCGGGCGGAACGTCTCGACGTTCGCCAGCACCGGGTCTTGCTTGAGGTAGTAGCGGATCATGTCCGGCACGAACGGATACACGCCCTTGTCGTCGGCGATGCCGGTGCCGATGCTGTTGGCCAGCGACACCCGCCCGGCCCGATAGGCGTTCACCAGGCCCGGCACGCCCAGGATGCTGTCGGAGCGGAACGTCAGCGGGTCGAGGAAGTCGTCGTCGATGCGGCGGTAGATCACGTCCACGCGCTCCAGGCCGCGCGTCGTCCGCATCGAGACGCGGTTGTGATCGACGACGAGGTCTCGGCCCTCCACCAGCTCGATGCCCATGCGCTGGGCGAGGAAGGTGTGCTCGAAATACGCGGAGTTGTAGATGCCCGGGCTGAGCAAGACGACCGTCGGGTCGGATCGCCCGCCGGGGGCGATGTACTTGAGCACGTCGAGCAGCGCCGCCGGGTAGTCGTCGGTGCCGCGCACGTCGTAATTCTCGAACACCTGCGGAAAGACGCGCTTGAGTACCTGCCGGTTCTGCAGCATGTAGCTGACGCCCGAGGGCGTTCGGCCGTTGTCCTCGAGCACGAGGTAACGGCCATCGACGTCGCGGATGAGGTCGGTGCCGCAGACGTGTACGTAGATGTCGCGCGGCACCGAAGCGCCGACGAACTCGCGACGGAAGAACTCTCCCCCATAGATCAGGCGCGGGTCGATGATGCGGTCGCGCAGAATGTGCTGATCGTGGTAGACGTCCTTGAGAAAGAGGTTGAGGGCCACCAGACGTTGCGCCAGCCCGCGCTCGATGACGGCCCACTCCACCGCGGGGATGATGCGCGGCACGGGGTCCATTGGCCAGACGCGCTCGATGCCCTCTTCCTGCCGGTAGACGGTGAAGCCGACGCCGTCCTGCAACATCGACAGGTCGGTCATGGCCTTGTAGCGGCGAAACGATTCGGCGGTCAGCCCGCTCAACTGGCGGAATAGCGCCTGGTAGTGGTGGCGCGGCTCCCCAGGGCGCGCGAACATCTCGTCGTAGGCGCTGCCGAGGGCGTAGTCGCTCAGGAGGTCGCCCGGAGGGGGGGCGTTCGGCACAGCACGAGTGAGAGGGCCCGCAGTGGTCATGGTGCGTCAACAATAAAAAAAGGGCGCGGCGCAAACTCCCGCGCCTCTGCCACCCAAGCGGGCAATACTGCTCTCAATGTAAGCAGCGCCGTGTCCGCGAGAGAGCCGAAGCCACGGGGGAAATAACGACAGCGAGATCAAAGAGATAGGATAGGGCAACTTGCGTACCGTCGTCCAGTCATCGCTTCGGCAAGCCGGGCGAGCGGGGGGCGCCAGCCCCTGTTGAAGGACACAAACAGGGGACTAACGCCCCCCGCTCGCCGGAAGGGCCTCGTCCGTGACGACGGTGAATTGCTGGAGCTTGGCGACGCCGAACGCGGTCGTCAAGGCGACGTCCACGGCATCGCGGCCCCGGGCCATCAGCACCCGGCCGATGCGGGGCTCGTTGAACCGCGCGTCGAAGGTGTACCATCTTCCGCCCAGGAACACCTCGAACCAGGCACTGAAGTCCATGGGGGAAGGAGAGAGTGGCACGCCGATGTCGCCCAGGTAGCCGGTGGCGTAGCGGGCGGGGATGTTGAGGGCGCGGCAGAACGTGATGGCGAGGTGAGTGACGGCGCGGCAGACGCCCACGCGCGCGCGGTTGGCGTCTGCCGCGGTGCGGGTGGAGCGGGCTTGCTGGTAGTCGAAGCGCAGGTGGTTGTGGACGAAGTTGCACACGCCCTGGACGCGGTCCCAGCCGGGCTGGGTGTTCTTGAAGAGGTCCCAGGCAAGGTCCGCCAGGCAATCGACCTCGCAGTAGCGGCTGGCAAGCAGGTAGGACAGCACCTCCGGGGGAAGTGCCTCGACGGGCCACTGTTCGGCCGCGGGGGCCTGCTCGGTGGGCAGGCCGTTGTCCTCCACGAGCGTCTCGTTCCACAGCCGCAGCCGGCCGGGGGGGGCGAGGATGCGGCCGACGCGGTTGCCGAAGGAGTCGATGTAGTTTTCGATGGGCAAATCGGGCTCGGTGCGCAGGTTGTCGGGCTGGAGCAGGTTCGCGGACCGCGAGGGGTGGACGTAGAGCATCAGCAGCATCGGGCAAGCCACCGGAAGGTCGAAGACGACGTCGTAGCCGAGGCGGATCAACATGGATGGCACCTGGGAAAGTTCGCTCCTTTGGCCCGTTCCCTGGCGGAGAGAACGCGGGCGCAGATAATCGAGGGAGCAAATGGTGCGCCACGAGCCCGGTTGCCGGGGCGGCCTCGCGGCGATCAACGTTGGCTTCTGCCCCGTCGAGGCGCTCGCGCCAGGGGCACGACGCCCGCCGCGCCCCGCAAGCGGGGCGGCTGAATGAACAACGCGAAAACCTGGAGCGGCGACCTTCCGAAGGGTCGCCGCTCCAGGCTTCGTTGTTCGGGCCCTTCTGCTCAGCGAGGCGCTACTCCCGGGACGGCGGTGGCGCCGGCCCGGCGGATGCCGCCCGGCCCATCGACCTGCATGCGGGCGAGGTCGAACGTGGTGATCTTCCGGGACAGGTCGTCGCGCTGGAACATCGCCCCCGCCCGGGCGGCGGTCAGGCCGTTGTTGCTGCGCACGTCGTTCATCAGCAACGTCATCTTGAGCTTCTGGTCGGGCCATTCGAGGGTGAGGTTGGTTGGCAGGGCGGCCCCCGTGGCGCGATCGATGCGCACCGACTGGATGGTTGCCTTGGCGATCAACTTGCCCCTCGCGTCCTTGAGGACGTGGGCGATGACCTGCGGGGCCGGCGCCTTCTGCACCGTCTTGGCGAAGACGGTGATGCGCTGCACCGGCTGGCCTTGCGACGAGGTGGTCTGTTGGATCAGTTCGATGTAGTTGGCGCGGGGCGGGGAATTTAGCTGATACGTGGCCTTCTCGTCGTAGGTGGCCATGCCGAGGGCGGCCACCACCATGTCCGGCTGGAACGGGAACGGCACGTTGACCTTCCCCGTCGCCAGTTCGGCGTAGGAGCAGTGGTAGACGTGCGGCGGGGTCGCCTTGCTGATCCAGTACCAGAACTCCTTGTCGTTGGAGCCGATGTCCGCCGTCGATGAACCGAGCAACTGGGCCGTCAGGCGGAAGTTGCGCGGCTTCTGGCAGATCATCCGGCCGTCGAGGCCCACCGACTGCGAGCCCTGCGTGCAGTTGATGCCCAGGCTGGTACACTCGACCGCCTGGACCAGGTTGGCGTTGTCGTTGAGATACTTGACCAGGGCTGGCGCCTCCGGCAAGCGCTCCGGGAGGGGCGGGCGGTCCTTATCGACGCGCGGCCCGATGAGGGGGGTGTGGTTGCACGCACCCAGCACGGAGACGAGGAGGGCAGCGCTCCCGATCAACACGACCTGTAGACGTCGCATGGTTATTTTTTCCTGCGGGCTGACCCACTCACTCCCAGCCAAGGGCCTGGAACACGTCGTCCTGAACGGACTCGATCTCCTCGTCCGTGAGGCCCGGATCGAGGACGATTACGCGCGCCCCGGTGCGAGGACAGCGCAGATGCAAGGAGCTCTGCCCGATCTCCTGCCGAGAGCCCTCGAGCTTGAAGCGCTTCCGGCGCAGCAGCAGCAGGGCCAGGACGTAGCGAAAGCCCAGCTTGCTCGGCTCGGTCTCTCTCTCCAGGCGATGGAAGCAGTCCATCAGCAGCTCGTCGTCGAAGGTCGGTCGGCGGGGCGCCGATCCGGCGCCGATGCGCCCTTGCCAGAAGCTGAAGGCCCCCGCGGGCGGGCCTTGCCACGCCTCGACGCCATAGTCCTTGCGGACGAACTTTCCCGACTCGTCGAGCAGGACGCTGAAGTGGGGCTCGCCAGGCCGCAGTTCCCGGCCGGTCGTCGCACAGCGGCGCGTGTTGGGCTGGATCTGATACTCGCTCATGCCGGCTGGCTCCCGGGGCCTTCCTGGGCCGCAACTTATCGTATCGGCGCGTGGTGCGCGGAAACAAGACGCGAGGCCGACTTGGGAGATGAATTTCTGGTGGCGGGGGGCCGAGCCTGCGGGCTGTAGAGGGTAGGGCGCCTGTTCAGTGCGCCCCGATCCAATGCCGCAGCTCGGCCAGGACTTCCGTGGGGGTCTCGCGGCCCCACCCGACGTAGGCCCCGCGCACCGCGCCGGTCGCGTCGATCACGACGATTTTCGGCGTCGTTTCGACGGCGTAGTTGATGCGGAGCCCTCCGCCGAAGAGGAGCGGAAAGGTGAGCTTGAGGGCGGCGCGCTGATCGAGGACCACCTTGCTATCGTCCGACACCGACAGGCCCAGGATGGTGGCGTGCCGGGCGAAGGTGGTGCTGAGCCCCTGGGCGAAGCCGAGCAACTCGGGGGCCGTCACCGAGGTGGGGCTGTAGAAGACGAGGACGACCGGCTTGCCGACGTAATGACTGAGGCGCACCGTCGAGGAAGCGAAGTCGGAGGCGGCGAAGTCGGGCGCCTTTTCGCCGATGGCGAGGGCCCCGCTGAGGTGCATGGAAGGGCCCATCGGGGCCGGCGCCGCTTCGCCGCGCAGGCCGGCCTCGACCTGGCGCTTGACGTGGAACACGCCCTCGCGATAGGGCGTGGGCGGTTGGTTCTGGAGGTGAAACTCGATCTTGGCCTTCAGGACGGCGAGCTGGCGGGAATACTTGGCCGGGGCGGTCAGCATCGGCGCGGCGCCGTCGCGGAAGGCAAGGGCCTGGTTGATCTCCTGGCGCCGATCTTCCGACAGGGCCCCGGGGTATTGCAGGCTACTCTCCAGGTCGTAGTGCAGCACGCTGCGCTGACTGGTCTCGGTGCGGGCAGGCTCGCGCTGCTCGATGACGCGCTCCACGCGCTGAGCCACGCCGAGGCGGGGCGCCATCCAGATCGTGTCGGTCCGGCGCCAGGCGCCGACGCCGGCGCGCGGCCGATCCCATTCGGGCGACTGCTGGGTGGCGACCACCTTGATGCAGGACGTGCCGAACACGACCTCGCGGCCGACGACGTGCCAGCCGATGGGGGGCCGGCCCTGCTCGGGCCGGTCCCAGGTGCGCCCGGGGCTGACGAGCTTGCCGGGCGACTCGACAAAGGCACCGCACTCGATGGTGGGAGCGCCTTCGAGAGGGATCGCGAGCGACGCGAGGGTGTCGGTCGTGACCTTGCCGCGCAGATCGACCAGAACGCGCTCCAGGCGCACCGAGGTGGAGGTCGGGTTGATCTGAACGCCGGGGCCGACCTTGGTCAGGCGGGACTTGAGCGTGGTGAGCACCGCGACCTCGAGGCCGCGCGGCGGCGCGTCGAGGACGAAATAGCGCGCCTCGAAGCGGTAGTCGCGATGGAACTGGACGCGCGCTCCCTTGGCCTCTTCGGTGAAAGTGCCCCGGTAGAGCAGTTCCTGCCCGCGGGCGAGCTGGGGCGTCAGGGACCAATCCCCGCGCAACGCCGGGGCGGACGGGCCCGGGTAAGGCCGCGAGGGCGCCTGCGCGGGGGCCAGAACCAAGCCGAGCAGCCAGAAGGTCGGGACCATTGGCTCGTGCCCTGCATGAGAAAAAGGACGGGGGGGCGCCATCCGCGGCAAGCCCCCAGGCATTCGGGGCGGAGCTATACCAACCAACCCGCGCCGCCACAAGCGCGGTTTTCGCGCCGAGGCGAGGGGCGCGGCGTGAGCCCGCCG
>JBBSEZ010000227.1:0-15629 GCA_038239195.1 Gemmatales bacterium | reverse complement strand
CCTGTGAGCGCGCGCCAGCAACTGGGGGCAAACGCCCGCTCGCCCGCGCGCGCACGGGGCCCCAGAGTCGGGGCGGCAGCAGCGCCGCCCGCGCGCCGGCGGCCAGGCGGGCCAGCCCGCCGCGGGCGACGGCCAGGGCGAGGTGCTTTTCCTCGGCGCTCACCAGACCGCCGACCCAGGCCAGCACCGGCGCCAGCAGCCACAGCCCGGCCTTGGCGGGCAGCGCCCACGCCTCCGCGGGCAGCCCCTGGCCGAGCAGCCACAAGCCAATGGCCAGCCCCAGTACCAGCGCCAGCCGACCCCACTCGTAGCGCACGGGGAAGACGCGCTGCGTGACGCGCCAGGTGAGGACGGCCATGAAGGCGAAGCCGCCCAGCGTCGCCAGCGCGGCCCCCATGCCCCCGTACGGGGGGATCAGGACCACGTAGAGCACCAACATCACCGCCGTCGTGGCGAGCGTGATCCCGAGCTTCAGCCCGGTGCGCCGGCGCACGTAGAGCCCGGCGTCCATCAGCGACGCCCCGCCCTGGAAGACGCAGGCGAGCAGGACGGGCGCCACGACCAGCGAAGCCCGTGCGTAGTCCGGGCCCCCGAGCAGGGCGACGGCCTCGCCGGCGAAGAGGCACAGCCCCAGCCCGACGAAGACGTAGGCGGCCAGGAAGTGCGTGAACGCCCGCCCGAAGGCGACGGGCGCCTCGGGCGTGCGGGCCACGTCGTACATGCGCGAGCTCCACACCATGTAGAGCGGGCCCAGGCTGAAGATGTGGGCGGTCATGGCGAGCTTGTAGCCCAGCCCGTAGGTGCCCACCTCCGCCGTCGAGGTGAAGTACCACAGAATGAAGCGGTCGCCGTGGTGCAGGAGGAAGAAGCACAGCCCCCCCGGCATCATGGGCAGGGCGAACAGGAACAGGGCGCGGGCGTCCCCCAGGATGGGCCGGCCGACGCCCCGGGCCAGTTCGCGCGCGGTCAGGGCCACGCCGAAAACGAGCCCGGTCCCCGCCGTCGCCAGGAAGGCCCCTCGCACGCCCCAGCCGAGGAAGCGGACGAGGGCGATGGCCAGCGCCACCCGCAGGAGGAACTGGCCCAGCACGATCAGCACGTAGAGCGCCGACTCGACGCGGGCCTGGATCAGCGTGAGGGGGATGAGGCTGAACGGCTCCAGGAGGATGCTCAGGATGGCCAGGCGCAGCAGGTTGTCGGTGACCGCGCCCGGGCCGTCCGAGAACGACGGGGCCAGCCACGCCCACACAGGCGGCAGGGCCAGCAGGGCGAACGCGCCGCCGGCCAGGGCGAACAGGGCGTACAGCGCCAGCGCCGAGCTGACGATGCCGCGCTTGTGCTGCTCGCCGTCGGCCTGCTGGTAGAAGGTCAGCAGCGCCTGGCGGAGCCCGCCAAACAGGAGGCAGGTGCCGACGCTCTCGGCCAGCCGGCCGACGACCTCGAGCACGCCGAAGTCGTCGGGGCTGAGGCAGCGCAGGTAGATCGGCAGGAGCACGAAACCGGCCGCCTGCGTCAGCAGGTTGGCCAGCCCGTACACCGCCGCGTGTTTGCAAAACGACCGTCGGTTCATGCCGGGGCTCGTCGGGGGGGCGAGGGCGAGGGCGAGGCCAATCACCATTCCGGGGCGGGGGCCCGGCCGCGCGGCTGCGGCCGGGCGCGAGGGAGGACCAGGTCGGGCAGAGAGTAGCAAGCGGCCTGCTCGCAGGCCTGGGCTCGCAGGCGGACGCAGTGCAGGGCGACGGCCTGGAAGGCGGCAAACCACTGCCAGTTGTAGCGGTAGAGCGTGTGGCCCGCCCAACCCATGAGCAGCAGCAGCAGCAGGTTGATGAACATGGCGCCCGCCAGGTGGTAGGACAGGTCGCGCGGGTAGCGATCGGCCCCCAAAACCATCTCCGGATGTTCCCGGTAGAGACGGCGCGCCTCCAGCCAGTTGAACGTGAAGCAGCCGACGAGCCCCAGCAAGGCGAGGGCGCCGAGCAGGCCCAACTCGGACAATACCTGTCCGTAAAGGTTGTGGGCCTGGCTCCCCAGGCCCGACGCCAGGGCGAACGAGGCCGGCCCGTGGCCCACCAGCGGGCTTCGCTGCCACGCGCGGAGGCCGTGCTCGAAGCCGACGAGCCGGCCCTCGGCCGACGACTGCGCGTTGGGCGGGCCGAAGCTGGAATCGACCAGCGTCAGATAGCGGTTCTGTAGCTCCTCGGGCAAGGCCAGGCTGAGAACGGCCACGACGAGCGGGGCCGCCGCGGTCCCGGCGAGGAGGAAGAGCCCCTTGCGGGTAAAAGCAATCCAGAGCACGATGAGGCCAAAGAAAAGCAGCCCGACCATGCCGGCGCGAGACCCCGTGAGCAGGATGCACCCGCAAATGGCGCCGAAAAAGCCCAGCATGAGGATGCGCGGCAAGCGCCGCGGGCGCTCCAGCCAGAACGCCAGCGCCAGCGGCAAGGAGTAGAGCAGGGTGCTGGCGAAAGCGTTGGGGTCGGAATAGGTCACGTCCACGCCGATCATGCGGCTGATGCCCTGGCGAAACTCGTGCCGGCCGCCGACGAACTCGAGCAAGGAGTGGGCCGCGTACAGGCTGACGGCGCCGAGGTACGCGAGCCCCAGCCGGCGCAGCCCGCGCTCGTCGCGCACCGTGGTGACGACGAGGACGTAGAAGACGGCGACCTTGAAGTAGCTCTCGACGACGTCGGTGACGCCGTCCATGTCCGCGTAAGGGCTGAGCAGCCAGGCGGCGAGGAGCGCCAGCGTGAGCCCGCCCAGTGCGGCGTGAATGCGGTTGGACAGCCCACTCTTGCCGGGCGTCACCATCCAAACGAGGATCATCACGAGCATGTAGCCGCGCTCGATCTGCAACGCGCCCAGCGCGGGCCAGACCTCGAAGGGTCGGTGAATGAAAAGCCACATGTAGCCGCCGAGGAGCCAGATCATCAGTCGCTCCACCTGGAAGAAGAGGTTCCGGTTGTTCGCTCGAGGCGGGCCCGAGGAGGAGGCCTTGCGCGGCGCGCAAGAAGGCCCGCCTGGGGAGGCATCGGACCGCTCAATCCTCGCGGCGATCGACCAGGAAGGAGAAGGCAGAGTGGGTGGGCTCGCTTTCGGCGGGGGGGATTGGTCTCATGGGGCCCTTCCTTGGGAGTGCGGCGTTCCCCTGGTCCTTCAAGGGAAGCACGGGCCGCGTTGGCGCGCTGGGGTAGTTAGAGGACGAAGATAAGCTATTCGGCCGCCCCGATCAAGCCGACCTGTTCGGGCCCGCCCGGCCAAGCAGCCCCGCGTACAGGTCGAGGAGGTGCCGGGCCGCCCGGGCGTTGTCGAAGCGGTCGCACGCCTGGGCGGCGAAGGCCCGCGCCGCCTCGGGCCAGGGCTCGGCCAGGGCGTGGCGGAGGGCGCTGCACAGATCGACCTCGTCGCCGGCCCGGGCCATGCGCGACGGCGTATGGCGCAGCACCTCGCGCAGCCCGATGCAGTCGGTGCCCAGCACGGGCACGCCGGCGGCCATCGCCTCCATAGGCAGCAGCGGCCCCGCCTCCCACAGCGAGGGCACCACCAGCAGGTCGAGCTGGCGCAGCAGCGGTTGGACGTCGGGCATGAAGTCCAGCATGGTCACGTGGCGCGCCAGCCCGCGCCGCTCCACCTGGGCGCGATACTCGCGCTGGTAGTCGCTCGAGCCGACCGCCACCAGGTGGAACGGCCGGGGCGCCCCCTCCGCCAGCAGCCGCTGCAGCGCGCCCAGCAGCGGCAGGAAGCCCTTCTGCTCCATGAACCGTCCCAGGAAGCCGACCAGCGCCACCTCCGGGCCCAGCCCCAGGCGCTCGCGCAGTTCGGCCTCCTCCAGCGGCGCCAGCCCGCGATAGCGCTCCGTATCGACGCCGTTGCACACCGTCACCGGCCGGCAACGGCCCCGCCGCACCGCAGGGAGATAATCGAGCAGGTTCGCGCGGATGTCCTCGCTGACGCAGACGGCCAGGTCGATGCCCGCGACCGTCTGGCCCAGCAGCCAGCGCTTGAGCCGGCCGCGCAGCCCGGCGAACTGATCTGCCCGCAGCGCGTCGTGGATCGTGGTCAGGTGCGGCACCCGCAGCCCGAGGTTCGCCACGACGGCGTGGCCCGCCGCGGTCAGCCCGTGCGAGTGGAGCAGCGCGAACCGCCCGCTGCGGAGCTGGCGGCGGACCTCCGGCCACAGCCGGCAGCGCGGCCCGCGCACCGGCACGCCGACGAACTCGGCCCCCGGCAGGGCGCCCAGGGTGGAGCGCAGCACGTGCTGCGTTTCGTCGGAGGGGCCGACAAAGGTGCAGCGGTAGCCGGCCTCTGCCAGGGCGGGGCAGTTGTACTTCAGGTGGGTGCGGATGCCGCCCACCGGCCAGCGCGCCACGACCAGCACGCGCGGGCCAGCAGCCGGGGGTGGCGCCAGGCCTTGGATGGGGCGCGGGCGCTCACGCAGACGCAGTGGGGACGCGGACGGCATGGCGGTCCTCCGGGGTGGCTCGGCGGGTGGAACGAGGGGCGGCCGGCGCGGCCCCGTTCTTGACGATCTCGTAAACGGCCTGCATGGTCCGCGGCGTCGTGAACTGGGCGGCGTGCGCTTGGCCGCGCTCGGCCAGGCGCCGCGCCTCCTCGGGACAGTCCAGCACCCAGCGGATGGCCCGTCGCAGCCCGGCCGCGTCCTCGTGATCGACGATCAGCCCGGTCTCGCCGTCCTCGATGAAATCGCGCGCCCAGTTGCGCCCGACGGCGATGGTCGGCTTGCCGAGGGCCATGGCGTTGAGGCACGTCTGCTGTCCGCCCGAATGGAGCAGGCCCTTCTTCATCGGCACGACGACCAGCCGGGCCCCGGCCAGGGCCTGGCGGAAGCCCGCCGCCGTGGTGCCCTCCACGCGCACGTTGGGCGGCAGGTCGATGCCCGCGAGTTGCTCGGGCAGGGTCGTGGCGATCCAGGCCGGCACGTCGAGCCCGCGCACCGCCTCGACGAGAGAAGGATAATCGCGGTCGTAATTGCCCCCGGCGAAGAGATAGCCGTCGTCGCGGGCCTCGTACTCGTAGCCGCCCAGCGTCGTGTGGAAGGGCACGTACACCAGCTTCTCGCGCGGCAGGCCAAACGCCTCGGCGTAGTCCTCGACCTCGTGGCTGGCCCAGACGACGAAGCGGTGAACCGAGCGCGCCGCCAGGCGCAGGCGCAGGCCCTTGAGCCAGGTGCGCAGCTTGCCGGGAGAGCGATACCAGTTGCAATCGATCATCACGTGCGGCTTGTGCCCCCAGGGGCAAAGCCCCTGCAACCAGGCGAACAGCGCCCCGCTGGCGCCGCCGTCGGTGACAACGCCCTGACAGTGCCGCCGGCGGGCGAACAGGCGCACGGCCACGGAGGCCCCGGTGAGGTTGTGGGCCCAGCGCCAGCCGGCGAGGCGCAGCAGCCAGCGCGGCGGGCGCGCCGGGCCGATGAAGGTCGTCCGGTCGCCCCAGAAGTGGCCCGGCTTGCCGGGCACGTCGGTCAGGACGTCGGGCATCGGTGTCTCCTCGTAGGACAGGCTTTCCAGCCTGCCCAACCTTCCTCTTGGCGTGACGTTCATTCCCAGGCCGGACCGGCCGGAAAGCGTGTCCTACGGTGTCAACGCTCCAACCTCGCGTACGTGTCCTCGAAGCGCTTCACCATCGCCGCCCGGCTGTAGCGCTCGCGCGCCCTCCGTCGCGCCGCCGCGCCCAGGCGGCGCGCCAGCTCTGGCTCGCACAGCAAGCGGTCGATCGCTTTCGCCAGCTTCTGCGCGTTACCGGGCGGGACGAGGAGGCCATGCTCGCCGTCCTCGATCAGCTCGGGCGTGGCGCCGACGGCGGTGGCGACGATCGGCCGGCCCGCCGCCATGTACTCGAGCAGCGCGTTCGACATGCCCTCGGCCCGCGATGGCAGCACCGCGACGTCCAGCTCGCCAAGAAAGCCGGGAACGTCCGCCACCCCCCCGCAGAGCGCAAAGGCGCCCGTCAGGCCGCACGCGCGCACTTCCTGCTCCAGTTCGCTCCTCTGCTCCCCCTCGCCGCCAACGTGAAAGCTGGCGTGGGGGTGGGCGCCCTTCAGCAGCGCCGCGGCCCGCACGAGCACGTCCAGCCCCTTGACGGGGCGCAGGTTGGCCACGGCGCCGACTCGGGCGGGCGCCGTCGGGGCTCGCTCGGCGGGCAGCGGCAGCGCCGTGAAGCGCTCCAGATCGACGCCGTTCTCCAGCACCATCACGCTCTCGGGCCGGGCACGCTCGTCGGCGCGCAGCGCCTGCGCGGCGGCCTGGCAGTTCGCAATCGTGCCCGTCGTGAAGGCGTTCAGCGCCCGGCCCAGGACGCGGTGCAGCGGCGTCATCCAGTGGTTGACGTTGTTGCGCGTGCGCAATCGGTGGCGCACTCCTGCCAGGCGCGCCAGCGGCAGGCCGAAATAGCTGCTGTCGGGGAAGTAGGCCTGGAGCACGTCGATTCGCTCGCGGCGCAGGAAGCGCACGAACTGGATCGCCTTCGTCAGCGTTCGTGGCCGGGCCAGCGAGCCGACGCCCAGGCGCAACACCGGGCAGTCGTCCGGCTCCAGGGCGCGCGAGGAGGGCCTCTCGCCGCGCAGCAAGACGAGAGAGGGCTGGACGAGCCGCCGGTCGAGGTGCCGGATCAGCGCCAGCAACTGCGTCTCGGTGCCGGCCCTCGCCAGCTCGTCGATCAAGAAGCAAACGCGCACCGGGCGCGGAGGGGCCTTGCCCCGTTGGGGTGCCGCGGCGACCGGCGCGGGCAGGGTCAGCGTTCGCATGTCGGCTCCAGGGGCAACAGGACGGCAGGCTCGGCGTCGGGGACCGTGACTTCTTCGTTCGACACCGCTTCCGGCTTCGGAAGGCGCTCCAGCGGGCCGCACAGCTCCTCGAACAGCGCCAGGTAGCGCGCAACCTGGGCGCGGAACGAGAAGTCCTCCTCGACGCGCTGCCGGCCCCGCGCGCCCAGCTCGCGCAGGTGCTCCTCGCTCGCCAGCGCCTTCGCGATGCCCTCGGCCAGTTTGGCGTCGTCGCGGGGCGGAACGAGGTAACCGCTCGCGCCGTCCTCGACGAGCTCCGGCGTTCCGCCGACGGCGGTGGCGACCACGGGCACGCCTCCCGCGAACGCCTCGAGCAGCACGTTGGGCAGGCCCTCGGTGAACGACGGCAAGACCATCAGGTCGAGGTGCGGAATGAAGCGATCGAGGTCGGGGCGGAAGCCGGTCAGGACGAACGACCCCCCCAGGCCCGCCTCGTTGATCTGCTGGAGCAGTTCCGCCCGGCACGCCCCGTCGCCGAAGAGGAGGAAGCCCAGCGAGGGGTCGTCGCGCAGCAGGCGCTCGGCGGCGGCGACGAGCACCCCGAACCCCTTCTCGGGGCTGAGGCGCCCCGCGGCGCCGATGATGCGCGTCTTCGGGGTGCGGAAGTGCCGCGCCAGCTTGGTCCGCTGGCGCGGGTCGGGGGCGGCGAAGCGCCCGGGATCGACGGCGTTGTGGATGACGCGGACGCGCTTCGCGCCCGTCGCCCGCACCTTCCTCGCCTGCGCCTCCGAGACGCACACCACGCGGTCCATGAAGCGCAGGTGGAAGCGGTCGAGGCGCTCGTAGAGGCGAACGCGGAAGCTCTCGCCGGTCCAGCCTCGCGAGACCGCCACGGCCGGGATGCCGCGCTGGCGCGCCGCGCGGCGCCCGAGGAGATTGGCCTTGTAGCCGTGGCACAGCAGGACGTCGGCCTCGACGCTCGCGAGGTGCCCGGCGATCTCGCGCACGGCGGCAAACAGGTGCGGAGTGTCCTTCTCCAGGCCGATGGCCTCGAGCCCTTGCTGGCGGGCCGCGCTCAGGAACGGCCGGCAGCGGTCGCCCTCGCGGAACGACAGGAAGACCGAGCGCACCTCGGCGGGCAGGTGCCGCGCCAGCCCCAGCATCTGGCGCTCGGGGCCCCCGTGGAAGGTCGAGGCGGTCAGGTGAACCACGTTCATGGTGAAAAGGCCCTTCTCTCTGGCGACGTCCTGTCACTTACTCGTTCACGCAGCGCAGCCACATCCGTTCCAGCCGGTCGGCGAGGTGGTCCCAGTCGTACAGCCGCAGAACCTGGCGCTGCCCGGCGCTGGCCTGGTCCTGCGCTTCGCGCGGCGCCCGCATGGTCGCCAGTGCCGCCTCCGCCACGCCCTCGACCTCCTCTACCACCGTCAGGTGCCTGCCCGGCTCCAGCGCCAGCCCCTCGGCGCCGACGCGCGTCGAGACGACCGGCGTACCCATCGCCAGCGCCTCCAGGATCTTGAGCCGCGACCCGCCGCCGATGCGCAGCGGCACCACGAGCATTCCGCAGCGCGCCAGGTGCGGCCTCACGTCAGGGACGTTGCCGTGGACCTCGACCCCTTGCGCGGCGGCCCGGCGCTGAAGCTCCTCGGAGGGGTTGCGGCCGACGAGGCTCAGGCGCGCCCTCGGCTCGGCGGCGCGCACGGCGGGGAACACGTGGTCGAGCAGCAGGTTGGCGGCGTCGATGTTCGGCCGCCATTCGAGGCTGCCCAGGAAGAGCATCTGGAACGGATCGCGCGGGCCGGGCGCGGGGCGGAAGTAGGCGGTATCGACGCCGTTATCGACGACCTCCACGCGGTCGGCGCCGAAGTCGCGCCGGAAGCGCTCGGCGTCGAGCTCGCTGACGGCCACCGTCAGGTCGGCCTCGCGAACGACGCTGCGCTCGAAGTTCGCGAACTTGCGCCACTGCCGGCCCACGTACCAGCGCGCCAGCGGGTTGGTCTCCGTCTCGTGGTAGCGCTGCCAGATGACCGACTCGACGTTGTGGGCCATGACGAGCCGCCGCCCGGGCACAACCCCGAGCGCCTCGGCGTAGGGCGCCCATTCGCAGTGCCACAGGTCCACCGGGCAATAGCTGGCGTGCTCGCACAGCGCCTGGCGCAGGGCCCGACTGTTGTGGCTGGCGACGGAATAGGGCAGCGGCGAGAGCAGGTTGGCGCCCAGCCGGGCGTAGAAGCCGAGCCCCCGTTTGGCGGGCACCGTTCTCTCGACGAGGACCGTGCGCACGCCGTTCGCGGCGAAGAAGCCTTGGGCCTCGCGCGCCTCCCGCGGGTCGGCGTTGCGGTGACACAGGTAGGTGAGGTTGTGCCGCCGCGCCAGCCGCAGCGTCAGGTTGAGGCTGCGGATGCGCTTGCCGGACACCGGGGGATAGGGGAGCTCTTCATCGACCAGCACGACGTTCAGCGGCCGGGCCGGCGCGCGATGGGGCGGTCGAGTGGTGGCGGGCAAGGTCGGGCAGGTGAGGGCTTGCATGGCTTCTCCGGGTGTCTGCGATCGAGTTTCTTCCCATCACGCGGCGAGCGGGGGGCTCGACGAGCGCCCCTCGTTCTGGCGCCACTCGGCCAGCGCCTCGGACAGGGTGCCCAGGCGGAAGTCGCGCAGCAGAGACGTCAACCGCCCCTCGGTGCGCGCGAGGTTGACGTAGTGCCGGAAAGCGCGCAGCCGGCCGGGCCGGAGGCGCGGCTGCGCGGGGTCGAGCTCCCAGGGATGCAGGTAGGCGGCGAACGGGCGCCCTGCCGCGTTGATGCGCCCAAGCGCAAAGCGCGTCAGGGCGTAGGGGAACAGCCGGAAGTAACCGCCCCCGCCCACGGGGAGCGGGTAGCGGCAGCAGCGCCAGACCGGGGGCGGAAACTCCCAGAGCCCGCCGCCGAGGCGCTCGATGCGGTGCGGCCCCAGCGGCGTGCCGGGGATGCCGTAGCGGTCGTGGTGCGTCGGGTAGATGCTCGAATCGACCGCAATGCCCTCCTCAATCAAGATGTCGAGGGCCCACAAAGAGCGCTTCGTGATCGAGAAACTCGGCGCCCGGTAGGCCGTCACGTTTCCGCCGCCCGCGGCCTGGATGGCGTCGCGCGCCTGTCGCAGGTCGTTGCGGAAGGCCTTGGGCGTCTGATCGTAGACGAGGCGGTGCCAGTGACTGTGGCAGCCCAGCTCGTGGCCGGCGGCGCGGATGGCGCGGACGAGTTTCGGCTCGCGCTCGGCGACCCAGCCGAGGACGAAGAAGGTGGCGCGCACGCCGGCCTCCGCCAGGCAATCGAGAATGATCTGCGTGCTGCGGGCCACGCGCGACGGGAAGAAGCCCCAGTCGGGACGGCCGACGCAGCCCTCGAAGCCGGAGACGTGGAAGTAGTCTTCGACGTCGATGGTCAGGGCGTTGAGCGGCGCGAGCGCCGGCTCGAGGGGGGCCTGGAGCTGGTTCCCTGGCAACGCCAGCGTCGCGGGGTGGCGAGGCGTCATGGGTCGTCCTTTCACCGAGAAGGCCTATCGAGAAGCGGTTCGCCCGACGTCCGTGTCTGGCGAGTCGATCCATCACGCCGCCCAGCGCCGGCCGCGCGGCAACGGCAGGCTCGCCAGGGCCTCGACCCACAGCCCGGTGCCGGCGCCGAGGTGGACGGTGGCAAACACCAGGGGCAAGCGCGGCAGCAGCGCGAGGTCGCGGCGGCGCACGCTCAGGGCAACGCTGAACAGCAGCACGAGCCCGGCGTAGAGGGCCAGGGCGCCGGCATACGCCCAGGCCAGCGGCAACCACGCCAGGGCGAGGAGCGGGCCGAGCAGCAAGCCCGCTACGAAGAGGGCGGGGACGAGGGCCGGCAGCGAGAACGTGTCGGGGTGCTTGCCCAGCAGCCGCGCCCGGCCGCGCCCGTAGCGCATCATCTGGCGGAACAGCCCGCCGAGGGTGGCGCGCGGGAAGTAGCGGACGCGGGCTCGCGGGGTGAAGTAGCAGCGCAGGCCGGCACGGGCGACGCGGTGGTTGAGCTCCACGTCCTCGCAAGCGTCGAAGTTCTCGTCGAACAGGCCGACCTCGTCGAACACCGAGCGGCGGTAGGCGACGGCGACGCTCTGCGGCGGGACGAAGCCCTCGCGGTCGGAGTAGACGTGCGAGCCGGGATGATGGCCCAGCCGCGACGAGCGCGCCGCGGCGATGGCGCGCTGGAGGGGCCCCGCCCCGGTCACGTCGAGCGGCTGCGGCCGGCCGAGACAATCGGCGCCGCTTTGCTCGAAGGCGTCGGCGAGGTGGGCGAGGTAGGTGGGGCTGTCGATCTCGCAGTGGCCATCGACGAGCAGGACGACGTCGCCGCGGGCCACCCGGATGGCGGCGTTGCGGCCGGCGCTCGACCAGCGGCGCGGGTTGTCGAGCAGGCGCAGGTTGGGATGGCGCCGTTGCAGCCCCTCGACGATGCCGCGCGTGCCGTCGGTCGATTGGCCGTCGGCGACGAGCACCTCATAGCGGTCGGCCGGGTAGTCTTGATCCAACAACTGAGCAAGCGTTTCGGCGATGAAGCCCTGCTCGTTGCGCACCGGGACGATCACGGAGATGAAGGGGCGCGTGGCCGGGGCCGAGTTGGCCGGGCTGGTCTGCGCGCGAACGGCGAGGTCGTGCATGGTGTTCCTCACAGGGCGGTTCCCTCACCCCTCTTCCCCTCTCCCCCCATCCCAACTGAGGGAGAGGGGGGAGCCAGACGGGAAGCGCGATTTTCTCTCCCGACCGTCCACGTTTCCTCTCCCCCTCTCCCTCCTTGGGAGAGGGGGTTGAGGGAAAGCGTTCATGCGCTCAACCGCGCCCGGGCGGGCGGCGGATCGGCGAGCATGTCCTGCATGGCTCGCTCGACGAGTGCGCTGTCGGGCACGCCGAGGGCCTTGCTCAGGAGGCGGAAGGGGACGCCGAAGGCATAGAAGACGGTGCAGGCCAGCAGGCGCACGTCGAGCCACGGGCTGAGGTGGCGCACGTAGTAGAGGTCGTGGGCCAGCTTCTTGCGCACGCTGGTGAGGTCGGTGTCGGGCGGGAGCTGCACCTGGGCCAGGCCGGTCACGCCGGGGCGCACCTGCAAGCGCTGGCGGTAGGACGGCAAGGCGCGCTCCAGCTCCGGGGTGAACTCGGGGCGCTCGGGGCGCGGGCCGATCAGGCTCATCTCGCCGCGCAGCACGTTGAGCAGTTGCGGCAGCTCGTCGAAGTGGCTGGCGCGGAGGAACCAGCCGATGGGCGTGATGCGCGGGTCGCCGGGGATCGACCAGCGCGCCCCGGTCAGCGACTCGCAGTTGTGGACCATGCTCCGCAACTTGTAGATCTTGAACGGCCGGCCTTGTTTGCCGACGCGCGTCTGCGTGTAGAACGCCGGGCCGCGCGAGGTCAGCCTCACGGCGAGGGCGGCGAGCATCACGATCGGCAACGCCGGGACGGCGATCAGGGCGGCAAGGGCGAAGTCGGCGACGGCCTTGGCGCGAGGATACCAGCGATGGCGGGCCGGCTGCAAGGGGCCGCGCGGCGGCGCAGGCCGTTCGCGCCGCAACTTCAAAACCACGGGCGGCGCATCGGGCAGGGCGGGCACGGCGTCTAGCTCGGCCAGGGGGGGGGTCGTCTTCATCGCCAGGGTCGCCTCCTTGCTTGTCGTATCGGGCTCGTTCCAGGGGCGAGGTCGCCATCTTCACCGTGCCTCGCGGGGCCGGGCGTCCTGCGCGGTCCCGCGAACCGCGGCGAAGATGGATCAGGCTACCGGCCGGACTTGGTTTCCTGTAAGACGGCCCTCCTGAGCCGTCCTACAGGGATGCCTTTTCCTGCCGGTCGCCTCAAAGGCCGGGGACGAACAGTTTCTCGTGCATGGCGGGCAGCAGCACTTGAAGGAACGCCTCGCAGGGCTCGTCCTTGCTGCTGTTGGCGGCCCCCTCGCGGAGCCCGCCGATGTCGCGCAGGACGTAGAGCTTGTGCAACACCGGGTGGCGGTGGCGCGGGAACTCGACGCGGGCGTCGCGCGAGGCCTTCCAGCCGTTCCCGTCGTTCCACGCCCAGTAGATGCGCACCTTGGTCTCTTCCGTCACGCGCGAGCGGACGGCGTCGGAGGTCCAGAACACGCCCGGCCTGTCGCCGTCCGCGATCTGGACCGGGTGCTTCTCGCCGACGAGGTAGCCGCTGGCGCCGTAGCACACCTCCGGGGTGTGCGTGGCCACCGGGCCGGGCCGGCCGCACACCAGCGCGACGACGACGGTGACGTTGCGGTGGGCGTTGGTGTAGCGGCGCTGCAAGCAGCCGGCCACGTGGGGGCCCGCCTGCCCGGGCTGGCTCTCGATCTCCTCGCCCTTCCAGTCGCCGATGGTCAGCGGCAACGTCGGCAGGCGGTCGGCCGCGACGCGCGTCTCGACCGAGGGCGACCAGCGGTCGGTCCAGAAGCCGTGGACCAGGCCGGTGCCGAGCATGGCGGCCGAGCCGGCCGCGGCGAACGCATAGGTCTTCCATGAGGTCGTCATGGGTGGTTCCCTCCTGAGGCGTTGGAAATCAAACCGCGACGGCCGGGGAGGCGCTGGGGCTGCTGAACACGTCCTCGGGGTCGGTGCCGTTGACGACGGCGCCGAGCACCCGAATCCCCAGCGAACTGAGCTTCTGCGCGGCGGCGTAGACCTTGGGCATCTGGCTGACCTCGCGCAGCACCGACAGGATCACCGCATCGACCTGGCGGCCCAGGATCAGCGAGTCGCTCGCCGGCAGCACGGGGTGCGAGTCGATGATGATGAAGTCGAACTCCTGCTGGAGCTTGTCGAACATGCCCTCCAGCCCATCGCGGGCCAGGGCCTGCAACACTTCGCGGTCCCACTGCCCCGCGGGGATGATCGACAGCGTCTCGAGGTTGGTCTCCTGGCACGCCTCGGTCACCTCGATCTCGCCGAGCAGGACCTCGCTGAAGCCCGGCTGCATCGGCAGCTCGAACAGCTCGTGGACGGTCGGCCGGCGCAGGTCGCCATCGAGGAGCAGCGTCTTGCGCCCGGCGCGGGCGAGGCTGCACGCCAGGTGGCTGGCGAGCGTCGTCTTGCCCTCCCCGGCCGTGGCGCTGGTGACCATCACGATGCGCGTGGAGCGCATGTGGGCCTCGTGGAGCAGCACGGCGCGCAGCGCGTCGATCGACTCCAACACGGGATGGCCTTCGAGGACCGGCTCTCCCGATGGCCCGACGATCTGGTGCTCGAGGTTGGGCGCGTCGGGCACGGCCCCGACGACGCGGATGCCGAGGCCCCGGCTGACCTGTCCCGCCGTGCGGATGCGCCGCTGACGGTAGTCGAGGTACGCCAGGCCCATGCAGACCGCCAGCAGCACCGCGAGGGGCGAGGCCCCGGCGGCCAGGATCTGCTTCTTGTTGTCGCTCTCCACCAGTTCGGCGTTCTGATAGCGCGAGATGCGCGAGGCCGCGTCCAGCTCGATCCGCTCGCGCTCCAACTGGGTGCCAACGTTATCGATGCTCTTTTGGGCGAGCTGGACCTCGTCGGCCAGGGCCACGTACTCCTGGCCCACCTGGGGCATGTTGGTCACTTCCTTGCCCAGTCGGTCGATGTCTCCCTTGAGGTCGCCCTCGAGCTTGGTGAGCGATTCGACGTTCTTGGCGAGCTGGGCCCGCACGTACGGCGAGTCGTCGCGCGTGGGCGGGCTCGTCAGGCGCGGCCCCCCCTTCTTGACCTCGGCCGCCACCTCGAGCCGGCGCTCGCGCAGGTCCTTCTCCGCCTTCTTGAGGTTTTGGCTGGCCCGCTCGCAAAGCAGTTCCCTGCCGAAGCCCTTGTCCACGAAGTCCTTGACGGTGGCCTTGTAGCGCTTGATCTGCTGGCGGTGGTCCCGCGCGTCTTCGTCCCGCAGCATTTCCGCATCGACGAGGGCCTCGAAGTTGGCCGGCTCCGGGCCCTTGACGTCCTTCGTCATCTTGGCGCGGAGGTCGAAGGCCTCCAGGGCGGCCGTGTTCTCGATCCGCTTGAAGCTGACCTGCGAGTGGACCTGCTTGAGCTCGCGGAGGTTGGAGAGGAGCTCACTCCTCATCAAGATCCACTGGGTCGGCTCGGTCGCGCCCAGGTTCTCGGCTATCTTCTTGAGGGTGGAGCGTTTGACTTTGAGCCCCTCGACGGCCTCGCCGTAGACCTTCTCCAGCTTGGTGACGGCCCGCACCCTGGCGAGCTTCGTCTCGTGGACGATGTCGTCCATGAACGCCTCCTTGATCGCCTCGGCAATGGCGAGCGCGACCTGCGGGTCGGGGTCCGTGAACACGATCGTGAGCAGTTCGTTGGTCTCCTTGCTCTCGACCTTGAGGTTCTTGCGGATGTACGCCGCCGGGTCGGTCTCCCTGCTCTCGAGGCTGAGCCGGCGGACCTCGTCGCGCTTCAGGGCGGCGTTGATGACCCGGCCGCTCTGGATCTGGGCGGCGGTCGTGGCCTGGATCGCCTTGAAGTCGGCCGGGCCTCCGCTGGGGCCGCTCCGGAGGACGTTCGGCTCGAGGTAGCGGATCTGAAGCGTCGAAAACGCCGTGGCCTTGGGCGTCAGCAGGAACCAGAAGCCGACGGAGACGACGGTGGCGAGCACGGTGCCGAGGATGGTGGCGGAGATCCATCGGCGGCGCAGGCCCTGGAGCAGGGCCCCGACGTCGGGCGCCGCCGACAGGCCCGGGGGGGCGCCCGGGGAGCGCGGCGGGGGGGCCGGGTCGATCCGGCCGGCCACCGGGCTCGGGCCCGAGCGGTTGAGGGGCGACAGGTCGCTGGAGGGGTCGGGCAAACCGGCGTCTTGCGGCATCACGTGAGGACCTCCTTATCCTGGTTGTCCGTAGTCCGTAGTTGGTCGCATCCTGCGAGTCGTGGGGGGGGGGGGGGGGGGGGG
>JBBSEZ010000226.1:0-15667 GCA_038239195.1 Gemmatales bacterium | reverse complement strand
CCCTACGAACTCGCGTCTCGACGGCGCCCCTCACTTCTCCCCACAGCGCCGCTGGAGCTCGTTCTGATAGCGTACGTAAAGGTCCTTGAGCAGCAGCAGGTCGCCGTGCGTGGCGCCGTTCATCTCGTTCTTGTTGAGCACTTCCTCGGCGCGCTGTTGCACCTGCCCGAGGCGCTGGCGCAACTCCGGCGTCGGAACGCCCTGGAGCGGGCCGACGCACGCCCTCTGAAGTTCCAGGATGGGCCGGCGCACGGGGGCGTAGGCGGCGTGCTGCGTGACGGCCCTGTCGAAGAGCTGGCGTATCCACGAAACGCGGTCGAGCAGGTGGACCTGGTTCTCGGTCTTCTGGAAGAATGCCGACTGGGGGTTGAGCTGGAGCTTGTCGTGCAGTACCCAGGGGAGCAGTACGCGCACGTCTTCGAGGCCGACGGCCTCGCGGCCGCGGAAGTAGGCGAGGGCCTTGGCATAGTGCAGGAGCGTTTGCACGGCGCGGGCCGACACGCCGTTCTCGGTCTGCGTACACAGGTTCTCGTTCTTGTCGAGCGGGCAGTCCTCGGTGCAGACGTGGCCGACCCGGCGGCCCGCCAGGTGGAGCGTGTCCTTGTTGCGGTACTCGAGCCGCTCGGAGGCGCGGCGGCAAAAGTCTAGCTGCCCGAGCAGGAAGCCGAGCACGTCGCGCACGTCGGCGGGCACGGGGATGGCGCGCACCTCCTCGTCCACGGCGTCGAGCTCGGCGGGCGTGCAAACGAGGTCGGCGGGGACGAACTCCTCGGGCGAGCGGTTGTCGCTGACGCGCTCGGCCAGCCGATCGAGGAAGTGGGCGTGGAACGGCGTGCAGCGCACGACGAGGTCGATGCGATCCTTCAGTGCCTCGATCACCGGGAAGGTGCCGCCGCCCTGGTCGTCGTTGGCGGTCAGATACCACGCCGACCGGCCGGTTCGCACCACCTGCTCGTACATCTCGGCGTAGCCCTCGGCCATGAGGGAGAGCAGGGCCGACTGCGTCTTGGTGGGGATGCGGTTGTACTCGTCGATGATCTTGACCCGGCCCGTGATCCAGTGGCGCCAGCTCACGCGGATGTCCTTCGCCTCGGTGGCGCGCACCAGTTCCGACGGAAGGGGGCTGCCGAGCAGGTCGGCCGTCGTGAGCTGCGGATGGCCATGCTGCACGGAGTGCCGAACCTCGTCGAGCGTGGCGCCGGCGAGCAGCGCCATGAGCGTCGCCATGGTCGTCTTGCCGCGGCCGGGGGCGCCGACGAAGACCATGCGGCGCGAGGTCAGCAGCGTGAGGAGGGGCAGGAGGATGAATGAGCTGTAGCTGACGCCGCGCGGCAGTTCGAGGCGCTCTTCCCCGCGGCCAATGACCAGGGGGACCTCGAACGCGAGGTCGTGGAAGGGCGAGTGGATGGCGTGGGTGGCGATCCAGTCGTAGGCGCGCCGGAACCGGGAGGCGCTTTGCAGCGCGCCGGCACGGCGAAAGCGAACGCTGTCATCGGCGGCCAGGCTGGCACGGCCGTCAAGCCAGGATTGCACGAGTTGGTGGGGGCTCACGTCGGTTCCGCCTCAGGAGGTAGGGGCCTTGCATAGACGCCCGCGGTTGGCTCCGGGCTCGGGCTGGCGCGCGCGGTCGTCGAGAGGCCCTATGTCATACGTTAGGAGGGGGGGCGGTTTTCATCTCCCGTTCGGCCTCCCTTTGTCTGGCCCGTCGCCCGCGTGGCTACGGGCCCGCCCCTCGCCTAGAATGGACGACTGGAGAAGCCCGGTCCGGCGCGTGCCCCCCAAGCTTGTTGAGGCGCGTTTCTGCGAACCGAGGCGAGACATTCTCCTACTCAGGCGGTACACCATGCGAGCCTTCTCTTATTCCCTCCTGGCGGCCTTTCTCGTGGCGCTGACCGCGAGTTGTCCCTCGCTCTCCGGCGCCGACTGGCCGCAGTGGCGCGGCCCCGCCCGCAGCGGCGTCTCCAAGGAGACCGGCCTGCTCGGCAAATGGCCGAAGGGCGGCCCCAAGTTGGCGTGGGCGTTCAAGAGCGCCGGACAGGGGTACGGGAGCGCTGCCGTCGTCGGGGGCGCCACTTACGTGATGGGCTGCCGGGACGGGGACGAGTACGTCCTCGCCCTCGACGCCAAGGGGAAGGAGAAGTGGGCGACGAAGATCGCCAAGGTCTTCGACTTCGAGGGCAATAGCTGGAGCCGCGGCCCCAACGCTACGCCGACCGTCGCCGGCGACCTCGTGTTCGCGCTGGGCAGCCAGGGCGAGCTCGTGGCCGTCCAGAAGGCCGACGGCGCGCTCGTCTGGCGCAAAAACTTGCCCAAAGACCTCGCGGCGGAGGTCAACCCAGTCGGCGGCGGGCCGGAAAAGATGGGCTGGGGCTATAGCTGGTCGCCGCTGGTCGATGGCGACAAGCTCATCTGCGTCCCCGGCGGGCCCAAGGGGCTGTTCGCGGCGCTCGCAACGAAGACGGGCAAGGTGCTGTGGCGCAGCGAGGGCGTCAAGGACCAGGCCACCTACTCCGCGCCCGTCGTCACCGAGGCGGGCGGCGTGCGCCAGTACCTGCACGTGGTCCAGAACGGCGTCGTCAGCGTCTCGGCGAAGGACGGATCCCTGCTGTGGCGGCACAAGCGCGCGGGGGACTATGGGGACGTGGTCTGTCCAACGCCGATCTGTCAGGGCGATCTCGTCTACGTGTCGGTCGGCTACAGCGGGGGCGCCCTGCTGTTCAAGCTGGCGCCGGACGGCAAGAAGGTAAAGGCGAAGCTGGTCTACGAGAAGCGCGAAATCGGTAACAAGCAGGGCGGGGTGGTGCTCATGGGCAAGCACCTGTACGGCTACGACGAGGAGCGCGCCTGGGTGTGCCAGGACCTGGCGACGGGGACGCTGAAGTGGGGCGGGGAGGAGCCCCCTCCCGGCGAGCTCAAGACCGGGGCCATCGCGGGGGCCGACGGCAAGGTCTACGTGCTGACCGAGACGGGCACCGTCGGGATGTTCGCGGCCGACCCGACGGCGTACAAGGAGCTGGGGCGCTTCGAGCTGCCGCAACTGTCGAAGCAGCGCAAGCGGAGCGGAAAGGTCTGGGCTCATCCGGTCGTGGCGGACGGGAAGCTCTACCTGCGCGACCAGGAGTTGCTTTACTGTTACGAGATCAAGTGAAGGCCAAGCCGCGATTTGACGCGGCCCCACCTTGCGGCGACGCTGCCGGCGCCGCGCAGGTGGGGCCCCGACGTCGGGGGGCCGTACGACCAGGCCTGCCGCTACCTGGCGCGCTGGTATGCGCTGGAGCTGCTGGCGTGGCTGTTGAGGCTGTCGCCGGGCGACTTCATCTTCGAGCGTTGGCTGGACACGCGCTCGGCGCCGTTCCCTGGCGAGGCAGGCCGGACGCGCGACCGGCAGCTTGGGTAGCTCGGATGCAGGTGCCCGAGGAAGTGGTGCGCGAACGGGTGGCGGTGCGGGAACTGCCTCGGACAAGCGTGTCGAGGTGGCAACGCAACGCGGCGCGGGCCCCCGGCTGGGGTCGCCATCTTTCGGAGGGACGGCACCCTTCGTCCAGGTTGTCGCCAACTCCGCAGGCGTCGATGGCCTCGCCTTCCACACGGCCTCGACCAACGGGGGCCGTTCCTGGTGTCGGTCAACAACGACGGGACCATCACCGAGTGCGACTTCCCCCTCGCGAGCGGCGCCCCCGATTACACCCAGGCGCCCACGCAATCGGTCTTTGCCAGCGGCGGCTTCCGGGGCGACCACTCCCGGCCAGGGGCGCGAGAAGTCGAATTCTCTCCCCTGGTAGTTGAGCGGCCGCCTCTCCCTTTCAATGATAACTTCCTTCCCTGGTCGGACAAGGCCGGCCCGTCCCGGCCATTCTGTCCCTCGCGCCGTATGCTCACCAATCCCCGGCAACGCCAGGCAACCGGGAGGATCGCCCGGAGCTCGCCTGGCGCCCCAGCCCGAAAGGCGGAGATCATGAGCCCTGTGTTTCTGGCGCTGGCCCTGGCGGTGCCGGGCGCGGAACCGGCGAAGCCGAAGGAAGAGTTGTTGTGGCCCAAAGGCGCGCCGGGCGCCGTGGGCACCGAGCCGCGCGACAAGCCGACGCTGACCGCCTACCGTCCCCCGGCTGGCAAGGCGAACGGCACCGCCGTCGTCGTCTGTCCGGGCGGTGGGTACGGCGGGCTGGCGCTGGGGCACGAAGGCCTCGAGATCGCCCAGTGGCTCAATGCGCGCGGGGTGACGGCCTTCGTCCTGAAGTATCGGTTGGGGACGCGCTACCGGCACCCCGCCCCGCTCCAGGACGCTCAGCGCGCTCTGCGCACGGTGCGGGCCAACGCCAAGGCGTGGCAGGTCGATCCGAAGCGTGTCGGCGTGTGGGGCTTCTCGGCGGGCGGGCACCTGGCGTCCACGGCCGCCACCCACTTCGACGACGGCAAGCCGGCCGCCGCCGATCCGATCGAGCGCCAGGGCTGCCGGCCCGACTTCGCCATCCTTTGCTACCCCGTGATTTCGATGGCACCGCCCTTCGCGCACGGCGGGTCGCGCCACAACTTGCTCGGCGACAAGCCCGATGCGAAATTGGTCGAAAGCCTGAGCAACGACAAACAGGTGACGGCTCGCACTCCGCCGACGTTTCTCTTCCACACCAAGGACGACGCGGTCGTGCCGGTGCAGAACAGCACCCTCTTCTACCAGGCGTGCCTGAAGCACAAGGTCCCCGCCGAACTGCACCTCTACGAGAAGGGCCCGCACGGCGTTGGGCTCGCCCGGCGGTTTCCCGACCTGGCCGGCTGGCCGGATAAATTGGAGGCGTGGATGAAGAAGCGCGCTCTCTTGCCGGCGCCGCGCTGAGGGCACGAGCTCGGCGGCAACGGAGGCTTCCCGGGGCGCCCAACTCACCGCCGTGCGCCCGAGGGGGCCTCCTGGTCCTCCCTCTCGGGCGCTCTTGCCTTCGTTCGCCGCCCCACGGCCCTCGCGCCGCTCTCCCACTCGCCGTCGCTGCCCCATTTCATGCGCTTAATGGCCATCCCTGCAAGGAGTTCCGGTGAAGAGCCGCTCTCGGACCGGTCGATACTCACCAGGGCCAGACAACTGGCCGGCCCCGACAACGCAGGCGGGAGGCGACGGAAATGACCGGCGAGGACGTGATGGTTCCGAGCGAGACCGACCAGCTCCGCCAGCAACTGCTGCACGCGCAGAAGTTGAGCAGCGTGGGCACCCTGGCGAGCAGCGTTGCGCACGAGTTCAACAACATCCTGACGACGATCATCAACTACGCCCGCCTGGCCCTGCGGAAGCCCGAGGACGAGGCCTCTTGTACCCAGGCCCTCGAGCGCATCCTCAAGGGCAGTCAGCGCGCGGCGACGATCGTCAATAGCATGCTCGGCTTCGCCCGCAACACCTCGACGGCCCGGCAGACGACCGACTTGGTCGCCCTGGTCGAGGAGGTGCTCATCCTCACCGACAAGGACCTCAGCAAACACCGCATCCACCTCGATAAGAAGTACCACGGTCGGCCTCAGGCCTGCGTGGTGCCCGCCCAGATCGAGCAGGTGCTGCTCAACCTCCTCATCAACGCCCGTCAGGCGATGCCTCGCGGCGGGCACCTGCGGCTGGAAGTTCGCGAGAACGCCCGCACGAAAATGGCGGAGATCAAGGTCGGCGACACTGGGGTCGGCATTCCGCCCGATCGGCTGCGCTTAATCTTCGAGCCCTTCTACACGACCAAGGAGCCCGACGCCAACGGCCACGGCGGGACCGGCCTCGGCCTGAGCGTCTGCCGGCAGATCATCGAACAGCATCAGGGCAGGATTCGCGTGGAGAGCGTGGCCGGCAAGGGGGCGACGTTCACCGTCAAGCTGCCGCTCAACCTCGGAGACGGCAAGGAGTAAGGCGACCGGCAGGAGAAGGCATGCTTGGAGGACGGCCCTCCCGAGCCGTCCTACAGCAAACCAAGCCCTGCCGCTCGCCTCAGCGGGGACGCGCAGGAAACCTCCCTCGACCGGCGATCCGGTCGTGGGAGGTTTCGTTTGCGCGCCATCCAGTTCGCGTACGATCGCCCCAGAGGGCCTTGTGGAGGGGAGGCCCTCGGTTGGCACGCGGTCTGCACTGCAGTAAATTCGTTCGCCGCGAGTGAAAAGGAGGGAGAGCCATGAAGAAGGTGCAAATCCGTCAGTGCCCCGTCTGAGCGGGGATTCGGGAGCAAGCCGCCAGTCTGGCGGCGTCGCTGAGGAAAGAGGCGGGCCTGGAAGTGCAGGTGGTCGATGGGGGACGGGGGGAGCTCACCGTTGCCGTGGATGGGCGCGTGGTGGCCCGGAAGGGCGAATCCATGCCGAGCGCCGAGGAGGTGCTGGCCCTGGTGCGCGGGGCGCCCTCCACAGCGGCCAGGACCTGACTCTTTTCGTGAGGAGAAGGGACGCGGGCCGGGGAAGTCTCGGGCCCGCGTCCTTGCAGCGGTATTTCTCGCAGCCGGCCTCGGCCAACGCCAGGTGGCGTGGGCCCCTGGCTTCCTTCCTATGGACAACCCGGCTGTGCCTCTTTGGGCAGCCCACTCAGATCGAAGCTGGCGATGCGCTCGAGGAGGACCTGTTCGAGCTTGGTGTCGCGCCCGATCGGTATCCAGTTCGGTTCGTAGACGTTGGTGTCGATGACGTCGAACTGGCGCTCGATGGTGCTGTTGAGCCGGAAGGTGGCCTCGCCGGCGGTGCTGCGCGAGGGGACGGCAAGGTCTTCGAGGTCCTTGAGCACCTTGACGTCGATGAAATAGCCGCCGTCGTCGGCGACGCGGATGACGACAATGGCACGGTGGCGGACCGTCTGGAAGAAGGCGTACAGCCGCTGGGAGAAGTCGGGGCTGCCCGGCTTCCAGAGTTGTTCGAGCCCCGGGGCGATGCGCGGGAAGGTCTCGATCCGGCCGTCATAGCGGTTGGCGTAGGAGATGTCCCAGTAGTCTTGGAGGATGTCGTAGACCTTCTCGAAGACGCGGGAGTAGGCCATGGCGCCCTGGGGCATGTAGACCGGGTTTTCGGTGGGCACAACCTTGGCGGTTCGCAGCAGCAGGGGGTTTTCGAGCAAGGGGCCGCTTGCACATCCCCCGAGCAGCACAGCCAGGCTGGCCGTCATCAGCGTTCGCCACATGGTTCCCCCTGCCGCTGAGCACGCCTCGCCCCGTCCCTGGCGCGCCGGGATCGATCTCGCCCCCGGACCGAACTGATCTTTGAAGGGGCGGCCTTATGCCAAACATCGGCATCCGGCGTCAAGAGGAATCGCCCGAAATCAGCGCGGCGCGCGATACCACTCCAAGACGCGCCCCAGCCCTTCCTCGAACGGCACGGTGGGAGCAAACCCCAGTTCGCGGCCTGCGCGGCTCACGTCGGCGCGCGAGTGCCGCACGTCGCCGGCCCGCGCCGGGGCATGGGCCGGCGCGAGGGCCGTCCCGAGCAGGCGGTTGAGCGCTGCCACCAGGTCGAGCACGGCGATCGCGCGCCCGCTGCCGACGTTGTAGACGCGCCCCGACGCCTCGGGTGCTTCCGCGGCGCGCATCAGGGCCCCGGCCACGTCGCTCACGTAGACGAAGTCGCGCGATTGCAGGCCATCGCCGAACACGGTGGGCGCCCGCCCCGCCAGGAGGGCGGCGGCGAACAGGGCGATCACGCCGGAATAGGGGCTGTCGGCGCGCTGGCGGGGCCCGAAGACGTTGAAGAAGCGCAGGCGCACCGTTTCCAGGTTGTAGGTGGCAGTGAACGCCTGACAGTAGACTTCCCCGGCCAACTTGGCGGCGGCGTAGGGCGAGAGCGGGCGGGCCGGGTCGTCCTCGCTCTGCACGTCGCCCGGTGGAATGCCGTAAGCGCTGGAGGAGGCCGCGTAGACCACGCGGCGGGCGCCGGCCCGGCGGGCCGCGTCGAGGACGGTGAGGGTGCCGGTGGCGCAAACGCGGTGCGACTCGGCCGGCGCCTCGATGCTGCGCTGCACGGAAGCGAGGGCCGCCAGGTGGAAGACGACCCCAGCCCCCTGCATCGCCCGGCCCACCGCGTCGGCGTCGGCCACGTCGCCTTCCACGATCTCGGGGGCCGGGGAGACGTGCGCGACGTTGGAGCGCAGCCCGGTGCTCAGGTCGTCGAACACGCGCACGCGCCGCCCCGCCGCGGTCAGCGCTTCGACGAGGTGCGAGCCGATGAACCCGGCGCCGCCGGTGATGAGATACAACTCAGGCATAAGCGTTTGAACCATAGGAACGGAGGGCACGAAGAAGAGGAATTAGCCACAGATGAACACAGATGAACACAGATAAAGCAGAAGAGAGGAGGGACGGCCATCGGGCTGCTCGATCTTCTATCCTTCCTTCTTCCATCTGTGTTCATCTGTGGCTAATTCCTCTTCTTACTCGAACAGCGCCTCGACGTAGGTATCGGCGTCGAACGGCTCGAGGTCTTCGAGCTTCTCGCCCACGCCGATGAACTTGACCGGCAGGTCGAGCTTCTGCTTGATGGCGAAGATGGCCCCGCCCTTGGCGGTGCCGTCGAGCTTCGACAGGATGATCCCGGTGCAGGCGACCGATTTCTTGAACTGCTCCGCCTGGGCGATCGCGTTCTGTCCCGTCGTCGCGTCGAGCACCAGCAGCACCTCGTGGGGCGCGCCGGGGACTTGCCGGCTCACCACGCGGTGGATCTTCTCCAGCTCGCGCATCAGGTGCGTTTGGGTGTGCAATCTGCCGGCGGTGTCCACGATAACGACGTCGTGCCCGCGGGCCTTGGCGCGCTCGCAGGCGTCGTGGGCAACGGCGGCGGGATCGCTGCCCTGCTCGTTCTTGACGATCTCGCAGCCGATCCGCTGCGACCAGATGGTGAGCTGCTCCACGGCCGCGGCGCGGAAGGTGTCACAGGCCGCGACCATCACCTTTTTGCCGTCCTCCTGCATCCGCCGGGCCAGTTTGGCGATCGAGGTCGTCTTCCCGGAGCCGTTCACCCCCGCCACGAGCAAGATGGTGGGCCCGCTCGCGGCGAAGTTGACCGTTCCGCCCTCGGAGAGCAGCCCCTTGAGCTCGGCCTTGACGAAGGCGGTCACGTCCTCGGTGATCTCCTTGTCGAGGAAAGCTTGTCGCACGCGGTCTACGATCTGCGCCGTGGCGGCGGTCCCCACGTCGGCAAGGTAGAGGCGCTCTTCGAGCGCGATGAGGAAGTCCTTGTCCACCCGGCCGCGCAGGCGGAGCAGGGCGGCGATGCCCGAGAACACGCCGCGGGTCTTGGAGAGCCCCGCCTTGATCTTGTCGAAGATGGCACGGAAGACCACGGACTACCTCCCCACCTGCCGGCGCAGCGCGCCGAGTTCCTCGGACGACACGGTGCAGGCGCCGACCGAGCGGCGCCCCGGCCCGTGGCAGTCGCTGCCCCCGCTCACGGCCAGGCCGAGCTCTGCCGCCCACGCCCGCAGCTCCAGGGCCCGCCCGCGCCTGGTGTCGGGGTATTCCACCTCGACGGCGCCGAGCCCGGCGGCACGCAATTCGGCCAGCGCTGCCTGTGTGCAATCATAAGCAGGGTGGGCCCAGGCCGCAACGCCGCCCGCGCCGCGGACCAGCGCCAGCACCTCGGCCGCGGGCCGTCGCTTCTTCGGGACGACGACCTCCCCCTTGTCTCCCAGGTAGCGGGCGAATGCCTCGCGGACCGACCCGACCCGGCCTTGCTTGACCATCAGCTCGGCCAGGTGGCGCCGGCCCAGCGCGTCGGGCGCTTCGCCCTCCCCGTCAACGGACACGCCCCGGCCGCGCAATCGCTCGATCATCTCGCGAAACCGATGCGTGCGGTCCACCCGGATGGCGGCGAGGGCGGCGGTGAGCGGGCCATCGTCGGGATCGACGAAATACGCGAGCAGGTGCAGTTCCCGGCCGGCGTACTCGGAGGTGATCTCGGCGGCCGCGATCACTTCGAGATCGGTGCCCGATGCCGCGGCGCGCGCGGCGGGGAGGGCGGCGAGGGTGTCGTGGTCGGTGACGGCGACGGCAGACAGCCCGCAACGTCGGGCCAGCTCGACGATCTCGGCGGGCGTGTAGGTGCCGTCGCTGGCGGTGGTGTGCAGGTGCAGGTCGGCGCGCCCGGCGTGGGGGCCGCGAGCGAGATTTTGGCAGAGGGCGGTAAATGGCTGGCGCGCGGGCATGGGAGTTATGGGGAAGGCGCCGGGGTGGGGACGGGCCTCACGCGGTCGAGGACGCCGTTGACGAAGGCGGGCGAGCCGGCGGCACCGTAGCGGCGGGCCAGCTCGATGGCCTCGTTGATGGCGACGCTGGCCGGGGTTTGCGAGTCGTGCAGCAACTCGTAGGCGCCCAGCCGCAGGACGTTGCGATCGACGACGGTCATGCGCGCCAGGCGCCAGTTCTCCGCCACGGCGGTCAGCCGCGCATCGATCTCGGCGAGGTGGCCGACCGCGCCGTCGTAGAGGGCCAGCGCGAACGCGGCGAGGGCCTCATCGCCCAGGCGGTCCTGCGTAAAGCGCTCGATGGCGGGGCGCGGCACGCGCGGGTTGAGGTCGTGCTGATAGAGCAGCTGGAGGGCAACTTCGCGGGCTCGATGGCGTCGGGTCATGAGTCGTCTTGCGTGGGGGCCTTTCTGAACAGGGTAGTGAAATTCGGGTGGTCAGCCAACGGCGCTCCGCGTTTTGTCCCGGCCATCCAGGGGACACGGGGCGGACACAGGATACAATCGAGGCGAGAGGCGCCGGTCCCGAACGAGCGAGGGAGCGATGAAAATCGGCATCGTCAGCGACAGCCACGGGCGCACCGACACGGTGAGCCGCGCCCTCGACCTGCTGCGGGAGCGGGGCGTGCAGACTGTCTTGCACTGCGGCGACGTCGACGACGGAGCGACCGTCGCGCTCTTCCGTGGCCTCGACGCCCATTTCGTGTTCGGCAATTGCGACGTCTACCGCGACACGTTGCGCGAGGCGATGAGTGCCGCTGGCGTGACGCTGCACGAGAACTACGGCAATCTGGAGTTGGAGGGGGTGAAGATCGCCTTTCTCCACGGCGACGACAAGGGCCTGATGCGCGACGTGGAGCACAGCGGGCATTACGACTATCTCTTCTACGGCCACACGCACGAGGCGGCGGAGCACGTGACCGGCCCGACGCGCGTCATCAACCCGGGGGCGCTGTACCGGGCAAGGCCCAAGACGTGTGCGGTGCTCGACCTGGCGAGCGGGACGGTGGAGCGCATCGAAGTGGGGTGATTTGACCGCCCGCCGCGACCGGCCTATCCTTCCGCAGACGCGCGCGCCTTGGGAGGGAGAGGGACCATGCCAGTCGTCGCGGGGCGGTCGGAAGTGGCACCGGGGGCCCGAACGCGGGCCGCTCTCGCCTTGAACGGCGGGATCGCCCTGGCGCTGTGCGCGCTCTGGCTGAGCATGGCGGCGCGCGGGATGTTCTGGCGGTCCGACTTCAGCGCCTTCTACACCGGCTGGTCGATGGTGCTCGAAGGGAAAGGGGCCCGCCTGTACGATCTCGAGCTTCAGGCGGAGCATCAGCGCCGGTTGCTGCCGGAGCGCGGCCCGACGGAGGGCGTGCTGGCGTACAACTACCCGCCCACGACGGTGATGCCTGCCGCCCTGCTCGCGCTGCTGCCGCTTTCGACCGCGTTCTACGTCTGGGCGCTCTTCCAGCTCGCGCTGCTGCTGCCGCTGGCCTGGTTCTTGCATCGCCTGGCCGAGGATTGGGACCGGCGCGCTTTCGCCGTGCTCCTGATGACGGTGCTCGCGTTTCCGCCCCTGTTCATGACGTTCCAGATGGGGCAATGGTCTCTGGTGTGCCTGGTCTGCCTGGCAGGCTTCGCCTGCAACTACAAAGAGGGCCGGGCCTTCGGGACCGCCCTCTGCCTCGTGCTGGGGACCGTGAAGCCCCAGCTCATGGTGGTGCCGGCGCTGCTGCTCGTGGGCGGTCGGCGCTGGCGCGAACTGGGCCTGGCCGTCGGGCTGTTCGCGCTGTGGGTGGGGGCGACGACGGCCGTGTTGGGTATGTCGTGCTGGGCGGGCTTCCTGGGCGTGGTCCGGCACAGCGCCGAGCAGTTCGGCCAATACGGCATCGACCCGGAGCGCATGTACAACTTGAAGGGCTTCCTGACGGCGCTTCTTGGGGCGGAGAGCGGCTCGCTCATCAATGCGCTGACCGCGGCGTCCCTCTTGCTCGTTGCGGTCGTGGTGCTGTGGCAAGCGCCAGGGCGCAAGGATGCTTGCACCGACCTGCGCCTGGCCCTTCTGCTCTTGCTGGGGCTGGTGTTGAGCCCGCACTTCAACCCTGTGGATGCTTCCGCGCTCGTCGTGCCCGCGGTGCTGGGGTACGCACACGTGCGCCGGCGCGGGGGCGGGGAGAGGGTGGCAACTTTGCTTGTGGCGGCGCCGCTGCTGTTCCTGATCGACTGTTACGCTCCGTGGGCCTGGCCGGGGGGCGTGCGGCCGTTCTTCGTGCTGATGGTGGCGGCGCTGCTCGGGATGGGGTGGGCGCTGGGTGCGGAACGGCGAAGCAGCAACTCGACGGGCGCGCTGCCTGATGCGCGCGTTCCGCTGCCAGCGTGAGCTTCGAGTGAGTCAGGTCGGGGCTGCGGGCGACACGATGTGTTGTCCCGACCGGATGGCCTCGATCAATTCGCGTAACGCAGATTCGAGGCGGCGAAATGAACGCAGGTTGCGTTGTCTCACGACTGTCAGATCGACCATGTCGGTGAGCGGTTCCTGGTGGGTCGTCTCCTTGTACCCGTTCTCCATCTGCTGACTCAACCAGCCCTTCGCGTTCCGCGGCGCGCTTTCGAGATCGCCCGCCGGAGCGCATGCGCCTGTTCGGCCATCCGGCAGCGGTTTGCCGGCGAGCGATTCGACGCCGGCGATCAACCAACTTTCGTACTCCTGGAGGGCGAACACACACGAAACGGAGAACTGTGTTCCCGCGCCTGTGGTGCGGGCACGCTCGGTGAGGCTCGCGCCCACCTCCTTGGCGCAAAACGGCTGGCCGGGGAGTGGTGCGGTGTCTCCGTCTTGCAGCAAGAGAACGCCTCCCAGGTTGCCTCGTTTGGCCGCGACGAGAAGTTTCTGGCACCAGTTCGCCGCTTTCTTGCCGAAGAGGTTGGTGACGCCCCCGATGCGGATCGGTGCGGGATCGAGGAACAGGCAGTCCCAGCCCTGGAGCTCCGTGAGGAGCTTCTTCACGAGGATCGGGGCGGCAGCGACGTCGCCGTCTCCCTCGACACACAAGACGAGGCGCCTGGGCGCGGCCATCGGCTAGCCCACCGGGACAGGGGGAGTGGTCAGGCGGGCCGGATCGACGGTCAGCAGCTCGCCCGGCGTCAGCAAGTGTTCGCGCAGGCTCTCCAACTGATCGCTTACCACAGGCCCGATGCGCGTGAGGTGGTCGTGGATCTCCGTAACGCGGAGCTGTTCCGGCTCGAAGTAGTTGAGCAGTTCGGGACTGTGTGTCGTCAGGATGACCTGGCCTCGCTTCGTTTCCACGCAAGCCTTGAATTCCTCGGCAAGCACGGCGAGCGCGCCCGGATGAATCCCCTTCTCGGGCTCCTCGAAAAGGAGCGTCTGCTTGGACGGCATTTGGTAGAGCGCGAGCAGGTGGGCAAAGAACCGCCGCAGTCCTTCCGACTCTTGCTGGAGGTCGAACGTGAAGGCCCCGTTGCCCACCTGATGGCTGAGAGAGATCCCGTCTCGTTGGGGCAACCGGAAATCGATGTTCTTCACCGCCGGATTGAGGCGCCGAAGGGCCGCGGTGATCTCCTTCCACGGGCTCGGCGCGGAGAGGTTTGTGCGAAGGGTGGCGAAGACGTCGAGATAGTTCTCCCCGTGGTCGGAGAGGCCTCTGGCCTGGGCGGTCGGCACGGCTGGGGCGAGGAAGACCGTTTCGGGGAAGTCGTAATGCCCCAGCCCGATTGTGAGCGCAAAGTAGGCGGTGGTGATATCCTGGACGCCTGCCACGGTGCCTAACGTCAGGCCCCAAGACGGCTCGGGGGGCGAGTGAACGTCGGGCGGCGTGACCCAGTTCAAGTCTCTGCGGTGAAAGAGCACGGTGCCATCGAGGGACAAGAGCTCTTCGGCAAGAGAAGGCGGCTGGCCTGGAGGTGCCTGGCGCAGCCCGATCAGATACCGAAAGTCACCGGAGGTCCCAGGGAGCCGAAAAACGACCTCGATGGCCACCTGCCTGGGGTGGGAGGAAGTCGCACAAAACAAGCGGTCCGAGGCAGAGGCGTACTGAGAGCTTACCGCATCCGGCCGGGCAACGTAGTCGCGCAGAAAGCAGAGCGCCTCGATGAAGTTGCTCTTGCCCGTCCCGCTTCGCCCGATGAGCACCGTCAACGGGCCCAGATCGACGGTGACGTCCCCGAGGCTCTTGAAGCCGGCGATTCGCACGCGGGTTATCATGGCGTGACCTCGAAGCAAGCGGGGCCCACGTTGCCCATCGTACCGGCTCGCAGCGAGCCAGACAATTCTTCACCGGAGGCCCGAGGCGGCCGGTTCTCACGAACAGCTCAGCTGGGCGTGCCCTGTGTGGCGAGCCTCATCTCCCCCTCCACCACCCATCGAGCAAGGCCTTGAGCTCGCGCACCCGCGCCGGCTCTCGGCTCGCCAGGTTCCTCGTCTCGAACGGATCGCGCCCCAGATCGTACAGTTCCTCGCCCTTGCCTCCCTTGCCCACGATCAGCTTCCACGCGCCCGCGCGCACCCAGCGGTGCGTCAGGTTGAGCGCCGGCCTGTCCAGGTCGATCGCCGTGTGGAGGTAGATCTCGCCGAACACCGCCTTGCGCGCGAGCGGGCCCTTGCCGGCCGCCACGTTCAGCAGGTTCACGCCCGGCAGCTCCACGGGCACTCGCACGCGGCAAGCGGTGAGGATCGTCGGCGCCAGGTCGATCGTCGAGACGAGGTCGTTGTAGCGCCCAACTTTGGTTCGGCCGGGCCAGCGGAGCAGGATCGGAGTGCGTACCCCGCCATCGTAGGGCGACAGCTTGCTCTTCGGGGCAAACCAGCCGCGCGTTGTCTTCTTCTCGCCCGTCTCCTGCACCCAGCCGTTATCGACGACGAAGACCACCAGCGTGTTGGCGCGCAGCCCCTTCTTGTCGAGGTGGGCCAGCAGCTCGCCGACGGTCTCGTCGAACCATTCGCACATCGCGTAGTACTTCGCCAGTTTGACGGGCCGGCCAGGCACGGCGTACTTCTTCAGCAAGCGCGCGGGCGGATCATGCGGCTCGTGGGGCATCATCGGGGCGTACCACAGGAAGAACGGCTTGCCCTTTCGGCCATCGAGGAAGTCGTAAATCGGCCTCATGGTCTTGCGGCCGATGGCCAAGCCGGCCTCCCCGTGTCGCCCCTTCGTGGTCATCCCGTGCGTGAAGCCGGCGTTGAGGTAATGCCCCTCCCAGAACTTGCCCGTCTGGAGGCTCAGGTAGCCGGCCGACTGTAGCAGGCGCGGCACGGCGGGCGCCTTCTTGATGAACGGGTGCATCGTCGAGCGATCGACGTCGTCGGGCGGGTCGTTGCAGCAGATTTTGTGTTGATGGCCATACTGCCCGGTCAGCAACGTCGCCAGGCTGGCCCGGCACAGCGAGGTCGGCACGTAGCCATTCGGAAATACCGCACTCTCTGCCGCGAGCCGGTCGAGGTGCGGCGTCTTCACGACCTTGTGGCCCATGAAGCCGAAGTCGGTCCAGCCCTGGT
>JBBSEZ010000225.1:0-15764 GCA_038239195.1 Gemmatales bacterium | reverse complement strand
CGTCCTCGGGCTCCTCGCGGATGGCGTGCAGGAAGGCGTCTTCGGGAGTCATCGCCAGTCTCCTCCGTCGCCGGGGGCCTCCCCGCCCCATCTTACGCGGGGGCGACCGCTCCGACAGGGCACCGCTCTTCGGCGTGGGCGGTCTGCCCGGCGCGGGCGGCAAGCCGGTGGTTGCCGACGGCCCCTCGCTGTCGGAGGCGTTCCGCGAGGCGGCGCTGGCCGTGGACAGGCGGGCGATTCATTCGTGACACGCCGAGCGCGCCAGCCGAAGCAGGTCGCGCCCCAATCGCCGCAGGGCGCGCTCGCACGCCGCGCGATCTCCGGCGACGTCGAGCGCGCAGACGGTCACACGAATCGGGGAGCGTGGAAAGACGTACTCCCAGAAGCGCCGGCGCCGGCCGGCGTAGACGAGGGCGACGTGCCGCGCCCCCAGGGCCGTGCCGTAGGCGAGCACCTGGTAGAGGTCGGGCGTGACGAGGGCGGTGCGCGGCAGGCGCTTCCACTTGGCGTCCACCACCAGCGCGGGCTCGCCGAGGCGCTCGATGGTGACGTCGGGCCGCACGTGGATGTCGGGCTGTCCGGGCGCGGGCAGGTTGACGAGGCGCTCCTGTTGGGCCCCGACGGACCAGCCCGGCCGGTCGGCGAAGGCGGTCACGACGCCGCGCGTGACGTGGCGCTCGAAGACGCGCTCCAGGTCGAGCAGGAACGTCGGCCCCGGCGTCGGTCCGGCGGCGCTCCCCGGCGCCAGTCCATCGGCGAGCAACCGGCACAGGTCGAGGAGCGGACCATACTCGGGCGGGGCGTTCCGGAAAGCCCGCGCGACGAGGTCGGGCGTCAGCGGTTGCGACGAGGCACTTTCCAGCATCCCCAGCGTCGTTCTCAGGGCGGAGCGCCCGCCATCGCCGAGCAGGGGCGACGCCAGGAGCGCCTCGACGACGGCGCGGGGGAGCTGGTTGCAGGGCACGTCCGGGGTGAAGTCGTCGTGGCGGCAATGGAGCTGGTCCTTGCGGCCGGCGGCCTCGCGCATCTGGGCGGGCACGTCGAGCCGGCCCAGCAGGTAGGGCCCTTGCTCATTCCGCTCCGCGTAGCCGCGGTGCAGGCCAACCGCCGTGCGCTCCGCCAGGCGCTGTGCCAGCAGCCCCGCCAGCACGTCGAGAAGCGCCTCGCCCTCGACGGCCTCGGTGCGGTCGGGAAGGGAGGGCGGGACCACGTCGGGGGCGAGGAGGAAGAGGACGTTGCGGAGGGGGATTTTCGGTTGCAGGATGAGGCGGGCCGTGGGGGCGTGGATGACGCCGGCGTGGCCGGTGGCGGTGAGGCGGTAGCGGTGCGCCCGTCCGGTCGGGGCGACCTCGACGTGGGCGCGGTGGCGCGCGAGCAGGAAGGCGACGTCGCCGGGGGGGAGGCGGCAGAGGTGGGGCCTGCGCTCGGTCAGGGTGATGGTGCGTGCGGCTGGCGACATGGGGCGCTCCCCGAGCGGGCGGGAAAGGTTGCGGGGCGAGCGCCAGCCGTGGTCATTCAGGCGGTCGGCAGGAACCCCCCCGCAGGACGGCGCGCCCGCGCCGTCCCGCCCCCGGCAGGACGGCTCGGGAGAGCCGTCCTACAGGCTGTTTTCTCCCGCCGCACGGCCACGGTTTCGTTCGACCAGTCGCCTTGCCGCTTCCAGCAGCTCGTCCGCAACACCTTGGGTGATGGCAGTACTCCCCACGGAAGGAAATGCCCTCACCGGCATGGGCAGGTCTCGGCCAGGCAGACGGCGGGCCGCACCTTGGATTGCGACAGGTCCGAGAACGGGAATGGAACGAGGACTACTTGCTCGGCTGTAGGTGCGACCACGCCGCGTCCTCCTCTGGCCGCTCCCAATCCGCGGCCAAGGCCACTTGCGCGAGCAGGGCGGCCTCGCCCGGCACCTCGGCCGGTTCATCCAAGACCGTTACCAGGGCGCGACGAAGCCCGTGAACCTGCACCGGGCCCAGAAGCCGGACGCGGCCCTGCGCATCGACCACTGCCTCAACTGTCTGGATCATGAATCGCCTCCTCGCAGCTTGTGGCACGGCGCTGGGTGGTGCGGGTGGCCGGCCTCGATCAGCCGGCGCAAGCCCTCAGCCGTCAGAGGGCAACTTTTTTTTGAGCCACTCCAGTTCCATCTCGAGGCGGCCGATCTGCTCGAACAACTCGGCCTGGCGCGTCTCGGCGTCGGCCTTGGCGCCCGAGGCGAAGACGTCCGGGGCCCCGCCGGCGAGTTGCTTTTTCCAGGCGTGGATCAGGGTAGGATGGACGCCGAAGTGGCCGGCCAGGTCGTTGACGGTCTTGTCCCCCTTGTGCGCCGCGAGGGCGACCTGGGCCTTGAACGCCGCGGTGTGTGTCTTCCGCTTGCCTGCCATCGTTCCCCCTTTCCCGGGCCACCCGAGCAGCTTATCAGGGGCTCAGTTTTCGGGGGCCCTCTCCAGGAACCTCTGCTGCGTGGTCCGCGCAGAGGAACCATGTCCTTGCTCAGAACGTGCTTGGCGGACTACGCAGCAGAGGTTCTGGTTACCCTTGCCCGCCGGTGAGGCGCTTCCGCGCGGGGCGCTTTCAATCTGCCGCTCCACCCCATGCTAACCAGCGCCAACCGCTGCCGCAACCGCTTTCCTCACGACACGCCGGCCGCGTCGCCCGGCGGCAGGGCCACCCTACAACCTGCCCACGGCACGCCCCGAACGCCCAGGGCCCTTGCCATCGCGGACTTCTCTTTCTTGGAACGATCCGTTCGCGAACGGCAAGGGCCCTTGCAGGTCGGAGGCCTGCCCCACGCCTCTCCACGAGACGCACAGGAAGCCGCCAACGAGGAAGACTGCGCCCTACCGTCCTCCCTGGCGCTCTTTGCGTCGTTGCGGTGAGCTTGTCGCTCAACCTGCTCTCCCCACGACGTACGCGAGGCGGGTAGTCTGCTCGATGGTGGGGATCGTCCCCTTTGGGCGCCCCTTCTTGTCCCTCATCGAGGCTACCCCCATGACCCCCTTCACCCCCGCCGACTCTCCCCGCCCCGTCACCGAACGGTCGCGGCTGTCGCCGGCGCTTCACGATGGGCAACCCCGGCGGCCCGGGCAACTCGTTCGCCCGCCGCGTCGCGGCCCTGTGCGTGGCGATCCTCCGCAGGACGACAGAGGACGACGTGGCGGCCATCGCCGACCGCCTCGTCGCGCTGGCGCTGGAGGGCGACCTCGCGGCGGCCAAACTGGTGCTGTCCTACGCCATCGGGCTGCCCGCCGACCCGTCAACGCACGGCGGTTAACGGTGGCGCGGTGGCCCGCCCCGAGCCGTCAGCCCACGGCGGTTAACGGGGGCGCCGCCCTTGGGGTGACGCGAGGAGGCGCCCCTCGTGGGGCGGGCCTCTGGCCTGCCTTTTCAACTGGGCAGGCCTCCGGCCTGCCCCACGCCAGCCCAGCCGTCACGCACGGCGGTGAACGGTGGCGCGGGGCCCCTCCGAGCCGTCACCGCACGGCGTCTAACGGCGGGGCCTCGCCCGGAACGTGGGCCGGGGCCCCGTCGCGCCGCCCGTCGAAGCGCGACGCCGGGCAGCCTGTCCCACGACGTCCGGTGGTCAGCCGCCGCGCCGGCTGCTACAAGAACAGAGGAGGGGCGAACCGCTTGCCCTTACACGGACGTCCCTACCGGCGAGGAACTGCCCCATGTCCTGGCTCCGCTATTTCCGCCGCCCGGCGATGCTGTCGCCCTACGTCCTGCTCGTGGCCGCCCTCTTTGCGCCCCTGCCGACGCCGAGGCCGAGCCCAAGGACGCCCCCGAGCTCGGAGGCAGTTCCGCTCACGGGGCCAACCGGACGTGCGGGTACGCCCGAATCAGCCGATCGAGGGTGACCAGCGAGCAGTCGTAGTGCCGGGCCGTCGCGACGATGAGCTGGTCCGCCGGGTCTTTGTGGAAACTGCCCGGCAGTTGGGTCGAGCCGACCGCCACTTCTGGGCTGAGCGGCAGCAACTGGGCCGGCGGCTGGAGGGCCTGGGCCAGCCACTGGTCCACCGGTATTGCCAACTGGAGCCGGCCCAATTCGACCAGTTAGGCCACCTCCCAGCAAGAAATCGCGCACACTCCCAACCCGTTTCCTGCCTCAGCCTGGATCAGGGACAGGTAGTCCGGCGAGAGTTGGGCCCCGCCGTCTACCCACCAGGCCCACACGTGAGTGTCCAAGATGATCACCGCAGCACACTCCAGTCGGCCTCGGCCACCGGAGCGGTCGGCTGATCGTACCGCAGGACCGTGCCCCGCAGCGAGTGGCCTGTGGGCGTCGGACGGGCGATTGGGAGGACGATCACCTCGACCGCCTGGCCGGCACGGAACGGGAGGTGGTCGAGCGACAGTTTCCCGTCCTCCAACAGGACGGCTTCGATCCGGTGGGCCGGTGCCATCGGTAGGGCCCCAGGGGCGACGATGATCGGACTTGGGGGATTCTATCCGCCCGGCCCGCGTCTCGGCAACCACACGGCAAGGTCGGCAACTCCTCGGATTGTTCGGGGCTCCCGCCCCGAGCGCGAATCCTCCGCGCCGCCATTGCCCGCGTAAACGCCTGCAACCCGACCGGCAGTACCGCGCACGGAGGCAACAACCGTAGGCGATGACCCCGTCGCGGAGCGAGTCAAGCCCACCCGTCGCCCGACCTGGCGTGGTCAGCCGCCGCGCCGGCTGCTACAAGAACAGAGGAGGGGCGAACCGCTCGCCCCCACACGGACGCCCCTACCGGCGAGGAACTGCCCCATGTCCTGGCTCCGCTATTTCCGCCGCCCGGCGATGCTGTCGCCCTACGTCCTGCTCGTGGTCGCCCTCTTTGCGCCCCTGCCGATGCCCGCCGCCGAGGAGGCGCCCAAGGACGCCGACACCAAACTCGCCCTGCAAACGGCGACCGCGCTCTACGAGGGCATCCGCACCGAGACGCTGCCCAACGGCCTGCGCGTTTACCTCAAGCCGATCCCCAATTCCACCGCCGTCACCACGATGGTCGTCTACAAGGTCGGCAGCGCCGACGAGGACAAGGAGTGGACCGGCCTGTCGCACTACCTCGAACACCTGATGTTCAAGGGCACCACCACGCTCAAGCCCGGCGAGATCGACCGCATCTGTTACCGCAACGGCGGGTCGAACAACGCCTACACCAGCACCGACCTGACCGCCTATCACTTCACCTTCCCCGCCGGCCGCTGGCTGCCCCCCCTGGAGATCGAGGCCGACCGCATGCGCAACCTGCGCATCGACAAGGCCCACGAGTTCGACAAGGAGAAGGGCGCCGTCATCAACGAGTTGATGGGCAACGAGGACTCGCCCTGGGACCTCGAATACAAGGCAATCCTCCCTCTCCTGTTCGGCAAGCTGACGCCCTATGGCCACCCGGTCATCGGCGAGACCAAACACGTGCGCGACGCCACCGAGAAGGTCATCAAGGCCCACTACGACAAGTGGTATCACCCCAACAACGCCTCGCTCATCATGGTGGGCGCGTTCGACGCCGACCAGGCGCTGGCCGCCATCAAGAGGCTGTTCGGCCCCATCCCCAAGGGCAAGCTCCCCCCGCGCAAGCCGCTGGCCAAGGTCGAGGGCAAGAGGCCGGCCCGGCTGGAGATGGCGTCCCGGTTCTCGGTGCCGCGCTTGCTCATGGGCTTCAACACGGTGCGGAGCAGCGATCCCGATTATCCCGCGCTCCAGGTGCTGGAGTCGCTGCTGAGCCGCGGCAAGACGAGCCGGCTGTACAAGTCGCTGGTCGAGGGCGCCGAGATCGCCAGCGCCGCCGGGGCCGACCACGTGGCGGGGCGCTACCCCGGCTGGCTCGCCGTGCAGGTCGAGCTGCTGCCGGGAAAGGACCGTGCCAACGCCGAGAAGCTCGTGCTGGCGGAGCTGGCCAAGCTGCGCGACGGGCCCGCCTCCGCGGCCGAGTTGAAGCGAGCCAAGCACGGGGCCCTCGCCAGCTACATCTTTGGCCGCGAGACGCCGATGGGCCTGGCCAATGCGCTGGCCGACGCGGTGACGACTAACGACCTCGACTTCGCGAGGAAGTACCTGCCGCGCATCCTGGCCGTCACGCCCGCCGACGTGCAGCGCGTGGCGAAGAAGTATCTGCCGGCCGAGGGGCGCGTCGTGGTGTGGTCGGTGCCGCTGGCGAGGGGGAAGGCAGCGGCCCTTACTCCCAGCGGCGATTCCCTCACCCCCCCAACCCCCCTCTCCCAAGGAGGGAGAGGGGGGAGCCGGAGCGCCGCCTTGCTCCCCCTCTCCCGTTCTGGGAGAGGGGGCTGGGGGGTGAGGGAAGCGCCGCTGGGGGTGAGGGCGGAAGGCGCCCCCGCCGGCTTCAGCCTCGCCAAGACCCAGCGCCACGTCCTGCCCAACGGCCTGGTGCTGCTGCTGTTCGAGAACCGGCGCCTGCCGATCTTCGAGGCCCACGTCGCCCTCAACGACGTCAGCCTCTACGAGCCCGAGGACAAGCTGGGCGTCGCCACGCTGACCGGGTCGCTGCTGGACGAGGGCACGAAAAAGCGCACCGGCGCAACGATCGCCGAGCAGATCGACAACGTCGGCGGGGCCCTGTCGCTCAGCTCGTCGAGCGGGTCGGTGCGCGTGCTGGGGCCCGACCGCAAGCTCGGCCTGGGATTGCTGCTGGAGTGCCTGACGCAGCCGAGCTTTCCCAACGACGCCTTCAAGCGCAACCGCACGCGCATGCTGGCCGAGATCGCCGAGAACGAGACGCAGCCCGACGCGCGCGCCCGGCAGGTCTATCGGGCGGCGGTGTATGGGAAGCACCCCTTCGGCCGGCCGGGGCAGGGCACGCGCAAGAGCGTGGCCGGGCTGACCGTCGCCGACTGCGCCGCCTTTCACAAGAAGGTCTTCGTCCCCAACAACGCCACGCTCGCCATCGTCGGCGACTTCGACAGCAAGACGGTCCTCGAGGAGGTCAAGCTCCTGACGGTCGATTGGAAGAAGGCCCCTCTGGAAAGGCCGAAAACGCCGGCGGTGGAGAAGCCGGCGAAGTTCGCGCAGACCGTCCTCCCCTTCCCCGAGGCGTCGCAGTTGCACTTCTACATGGGACACGTCGGCGTGCGCCGCGACAACCCCGACTACTACAAGCTCCTGGTGATGGACTACGTCCTCGGCACGGGGCCCGGCTTCACGGATCGCCTGTCGAGCCGATTGCGCGACCGCGAGGGGCTGGCGTACACCGTGTCAGCCACCATCACGACGTCGGCCGGGATCGAGCCGGGGACGTTCACCTGCTACGTGGGCACCGACAAGGAGAACTTCGCCAAGGTGAAGGGGCTGTTCCTCGAGGAGCTGAACCGCATCCGCGACGAGAAGCCGACGGCCCGCGAGGTGGCCGACGCGAAGACCTACCTCCTCGGCAGCCGGTTGCTCCAGTTCGGCAGCAACTCGGGGATCGCCAGCCAGCTCCTCAGCATCGAGCGGTACAAACTGGGGCTGAACTACCTGACGGACTTCCGCAAGGAGGTGGGAGCGGTCACGCCGGAGGACGTGCAGGCGATGGCGAAGAAGTACCTCGACCCGGCGCGGATGGTGCTGGTCGCGGCAGGGGCGATCGACAAGGATGGCAAGCCATTGCCGGCGCCGAAGGGGAAGGAGTGACGGCGCGGGCCGTCCCTCTCCCGGCAGGTCGGTCCTTCGTGGCGGGGGCGCACGTCAGTGCGCGAGCTCGGCGATGGGACAGTGCTTGCGCAGCGCCTCGAGAAGATGGATCGTATCGACCGGCTTCTGGAGGTAAGCCATCGCGCCGATCGCCCGGGCCTTCTCGGCCCCATCGGCGACGCCGGAGAGGACGATCATGGGGATGGCAACCCAGTCCGCGGCCTTCTGGCGCTCCGCGCAGAAGGTGCAGCCGTCCATCTTGGGCATCTTGAGGTCGAGAAGGATAAGGTCGGGCCGCTCGAAGCCGCGCAGGCGCTCGAGGGCATCGACGCCGTTGCACGCCGTCGCGACCCGATAGCCATCGCTGGCGAGGACAAGGCTCAGCATCTCCCGGGTCGCAAAGTCGTCGTCGATGACCAGGACGCGCTTGCCGGCGTGGGGTGCTCCGACCATGCGACTCCTCCGGTTCGGGTGATGGGCCTCCGTCGATTGTATGCAAACTCAATGCCGGGCGGTAGCGGGCGGCCTCACGACTCGGGCAACCACCCCAGGTCGAGCGGGGCCTCGCGGCGAACGCTCCCCATCGAAACGCCGACCATCATGTCGCTGACGAGCCGAAACAACTTGTCGATCTGCGTCGTGCCCAGGCGCCGGGGCGACGGGTGTCCGGAAGTGAACGGCCCCAGCGCCCCGAGATCGACCTTGTCGCCTACCCCCAGGGCGACCGCGGTGAGCAGGCCGGCCTTGGCCTCGCGCCGGCAGCGCTCGGCAGCGGCGCGCGTCGCCCGGACCAGCTCCGCCGGGAGCTCGCGGCTTTGCCTCAGGCCATCGGTCAGCAACACGAGCATCGGCCGATAGAAGGAGCCGCGCGCCTTCAACGTCGTGCGATGCTCGTCGATCAGGTCGAGCGCCTTGCTCACGGCCGCGGCGAGGTTGGTCCCCTCCGGCAGGGCCTCGTTCATGCGCGCCAGCAGCGCGGGAGGACGGGCCGGGATGGGGTTGGTGAACGGCAGGACGGTGGCGCACTGGCCGGCGAAGGCGAGGAGCGCCACCTCCGCGGCGGCGTGCGAGAGGGGGTTGGCGCGGATGGCGCCGAACATCGTCGCGACGCCCTTGTTGAGTTCGGCGAGCGCGCCGCGCTTCTCCATCGAGCCGGAGACGTCCAGAAGGAGCACGACCGGGAACCGCGTGGCGGTGCTGCCCTGGTCCTCGTCGCGCTCTTCGAGGTCGGTGTCTTCATTCATCACTTTCCTCCATCGCGCGCCAGTCGCGCGGGCAAATGTTGAGATCGAAGCGCCTCTTGATCGGGGACACGAACACCCGGCTGGGGTCCGACAGCAAGGTGCGATAGTCTTCCAGTACGTCGATCCAGACGGGAAGTGCCGGCCATTTCCTTCCCTTGAAGGCAAGGACGAACAGCCGTTTGAGGGGCCGGCTCAGGTGCGACCAGGCGTACTTGGCCCGCGCCGATGGCACGAGGCTGGCGTGGCCGTCCTTGTTGTCGTCCATCTCGTAGGGGAAGAGCCCCTTGCGGATGTTGTCCTCCGGCTGGCCCCCGCCCTTGTGGTCGTAGGGGGCCTGCCCGGGGACCAGGAGCTTGAAGAGCAGGACGGCGATGGCGAAGCCGTCGTCGGCCTGGGTGCGCAACGTTCGAGAGAACGTCTTGCCCTGCAGATGGGCGGGCGTCGCGTCGGGCGTACCAACCGGGCACGGGAGGTTTTCGATCTGCAAACTGTCGCAATCGACGAACTGAACGGCCTTGAGGCGCCCCTGCAAGATCGCCCCCGGGCAGAACAGGACATTGCTCGGGCTCAGGTCGCCGATGACGACGTTGAGTTGATGCAAGCGCACGATCGCTTCGAGGGCCTGCAAGGCCAGGGCGAGGGAGTGCCGGCGATTCCAGCGCGGGTGTTCCGCCTGGAACTTGCCCGGGTCGAGGAAGAGGGACGTGCTGAGGGGCCGCGCGTGAGGGGCGGCGCGAGGCATCACGTACCCCACGGGCCGGGCGGCCGATCCCTCTCCCCAGTAGGCAAGGGCGATCGGCCAGCAGAGCGCGGGATCGGGGACCGTGCGCTGGAGCATGAGTTCGAGCTTGCGGAAGCGGTTCGCGGTGAGCGCCTCGGGCTCGAACAGTTTGCATGCCCACCCCTTCTCTTCGTGGACCGTGTAGATGCTGCCCTCGCCTCCCGAATGCAGGCCCCCCACGGCGGGAGGGCCGCCAAGAGTGATGGCCCGGTTGTCCAAAAGGTGAAGGCGAGCCCCGGGCCCGAGGCGGGGCGGGGCAGGGTGGTGAAGCGGGGCGTCGGGAGGGACGGGGAGCTCGGGGCCCCTGAGGGAAAAAGGGGGCAGCGGGTCGTGCCAGGCCGAGCGCCAGCGGACGAGGCGGGCGAAGAAGGAGGGGCGCGAGAGAGGCGCGTACCAGCTCGCCTGGAGGTCGAGGGTTGTCCTGCCGGTTCGCAGGGAGCCGTAGTGAAGGGCCTGTCGCTGCGACAGGGGGACGTTCTTCTGGCGCTCCTCGACGGCCAGCAACAGGGCGGTGCTGGCCGTCAGCAAGAGCAGAGGCGCTCGGCCCAGGAAGCGATCCGCGAGCAGCTCGAGGAGGCGTTGGCGCAGCTCGCGCCGCTCCTTGAACGTCGCGCCGGTCCAGCCGGCCGGCAAGGCGGGCCCGGGAAGGAGCTTGAAGAGGGAGCGATGCTGATCGAGCGCCTCGAGGGCGGCCTGCGAGGCGGAGCGCACGCGCGGCAACCGATGGGCGGAGGCCCATTGCGCGAGTTGCTCGCGGACGAACGAAGGGACGTAGAGGGCCTTCCAGGTGCGCGCCTGGTCCTGGGCGGCGAGGAGCCTCGCGAGCCCGGGGTGGAGGGCGAAGGTGGCGTCCAGCAGGCAAGGGCTCGAGGTCACGGTCGGCACCACGGTTGGGGGCTCGTCGTGCGCCATTGCTCGATCGCGAATGCCCGAGAGGAGATGAAGGAAATTATCCCCGGACCGGGGAACGGTGTCAAGAAGCGGGCGGCGAGGCGCGAAGCGGGGACAAGGCAAATCGTTCGGGGGCGCCCGTAACTGCAAGCGGCTCGCTTGCCTTGAGTCCCCCCGCATGATGCTGGACGGGAGGGCGAGGGCGAGCCTGGGCCTCAGCGCTTTGGGCGCTCCAATACGATCGCGCACGCCCCTCTGTCGGAAAAGTCGGCCGGGCGCCGGTAGGCTTCTCCCCCATGGCGGCACACGTGGCAGGATTCGCCTTCCAACGCCCGCAGCGCCTGAATGGCGCTGTAGCAGATCGTCAACGAGCCGTTCTCCAGGGCGTAGCGGCCGCGCACGACGAAGGAACGGTCGGCGGTCGGCCCGGTGGCCAGCATGTCGAGGGACTTCGGCCTGGTCGTGCCGTCGAGGGAGATGCGCCAGTCGATCCCGCTCCCGCCGCGGCAGAAGGTCATGCGGTCGCCGGCGAACACGACCTCGAGCCCGCCCGGGACCATCTCCCCGTCGGGCAGGACGCGCGGGAGGCTGACCCATCTGCCCTGCATCCGCTTCAGGTCTTCCTTGCCCGAGTCGGGTTTCGGGAGAGGGGCCGGCGCGAATGCCAGCGACAGGATGGCGGCGGCGAGCAACGGCGGAATGGCTCGGGGCATGGGCAACCTCCGCGAGGGCGAGTAGCTTGAGTCTAGCGGAAAGTGGAGGCGGTGCGAATAGGCCCCGCGCCTGCAGGTGCTCGGGCCCTCCTCATTCCGCCCTGGTTGGTGGGCCCCTGACCGGAGCGTGAAACGGGTCGGCCGTTACAGGAAAGAGGTGATCCAGATGGCGGGAACGGTTGCTTGGGGCCGCCGCAACCCCCTCGCAGCGTGGGGCGTCGCGCTTTCGGTGGGCGCCTACCTGATTTCCTTCTTCTTGCCCGCCTGCCGGCTGAGCGAAGTGGAGGGAGCGATGAGCGGTTTTCAGTGTTTCGTCCTCGCTCCGCAGATGGCCCGGGACCTCCCGCTCACCCTGACGGGACTGTCCGGGCTCCATTTCGCGGTCGGCTGGCTCCCGAACCCGCTCTTCTGGGTGGGCGCCTGCCTGCTCCCGTCCGGGCGGCGTTCCCGTCTTGTCCCCGCCGCGTTGGTCGGGCTCCTCGCGCTGGTCGGCGCGCTCGTGTGGCAGGTTCTACTCTGGCCCTTCCTGCTGCCTGGCTACTACGTCTGGCTCGCGAGCATGGCGCTGCTGGCTTCCTTCGCGATGGCTCGCCTGGTCCGTCTCGCGACGGTCGAGGTGGACACTGACGCATGAGGCGCGATGGCGAGGCCTGGGGATGCTGGGCTCTCGACGCCCTCTTGGGGCATGAGTGAGGTGTCTCCTTACCTCACCGCAGCACGCTGGACAGGAGCGCGAGGGCCGCTTACGTTGACGGGAGGCGCGAGCCCGAGGGGCGGGAGGGCAGCGTGACAGAACAGGGGTGGCTGGCCTGCACGAACCCAGAGGCGATGCTCCGAGGGCTCCGTGGCAAGGCCAGTAATCGCGAGCTCTACCTGTATGCGGTCGCGTGCTGTCGGCAGATTTGGGGGCGGTTGGACGACGTGCGCAGCCGGCTGGCCGCCGAGGTCATCGAGCGCTACGCCGACGGGCTTGCCTCCCGCGGCGAGTTGCGGGACGCGATGAACCAGGCGGGGCAGGCGGCCGGCGGGCAGTACGCGCTCACGCAGGTGTGGCAGGATGACATGATGCTGGGCTTGGTCGGCTGGGGCAACGGGTACACCGTCCTGCCGGCCGCCGTGTTGGTGGCCCCCAATGCGGACGCCGAGCGGGACGCCTGGGGCTACGCCCGCTACGTCTCATTCATGGCGGTCACGTGCGCCGCCGGGCACGGCTGGCTGTCCCGCTACCAACGGTGGCGGGCCGAGAGGAAGTCCCAGTGCGGACTGCTGCGCGACCTGTTCGGCAACTCGTCCCGTCCCGCCGCCTTCGACCTCGCCCGGCGGACCTCTGACGCGATCTCTCTCGCCACGTCCGCCTACGAGGAACGCGCCTTTGACCGCTTGCCCATCCTCGCCGACGCGCTCGAAGAGGCGGGCTGCGACGAGCGCGCCCTCCTCGACCACCTGCGCGGCCCCGGGGCCCACGTTCGGGGATGCTGGGGCCTTGACCTTGTCTTGGGTCGATCTTGAGGCGCCAACTCCCCTCCATCTCATTTCGCAGCCTGCGAAGCCGAAGAACCAGCCTCTGTCCCCTCCGCTCTCCACCCCGAAATCCGCGCCCCTCGCCTACCTTTTCCTCCCCCATCGCGTAGAATGAATGTAGAAGGCGCAAGCCCGCCTCAAAACGCCCGATGTGGGTTCCCCCTCCGCCACACAAAAAACAAGGGAGCACTGTCATGCCACTTGCACTGACCTCTCCGCACACCGACCTCCGCGACGAAATCCTCGCCCTGAAGAAGCAGCACGACGCCACCATCCTCGCGCACTATTACCAGGAGGGCGAGATCCAGGAGCTCGCCGACGTCGTCGGCGATAGCCTCAACCTCGCCCGCGCCGCCACCAAGGTCACCACCTCGACCATCGTCTTCTGCGGCGTCCACTTCATGGCCGAGACGGCCAAGATCCTCAACCCCGAGAAGCGCGTCCTCCTCCCCGACCTCCTGGCCGGGTGTAGCCTCGCCGACAGCGCCCCGGCCGACAAGCTCGCCCGCTACCAGGAGATGCTCCGCGTCAACGGCCGGCGCTTCCAGACCGTCACCTACGTCAACAGCACCGCCGCCGTGAAGGCCCTCTCCGACTGGATCGTCACCTCCGGCAACGCCGAGCAGGTCGTTCGCGGCGTCCCCGCCGAAGATGAAATCCTCTTCGTCCCCGACCGGCACCTCGGACAGTACCTCTCCGAGATCACCGGCCGCAAGATGATCCTCTGGGACGGCGCCTGCATGGTCCACGAGATCTTCAGCGTCGGCGACCTGCTGGCGATGAAGCGCAAACTGCCCGGCGCCGTCACCCTCGCCCACCCCGAGTGCCCCGCCAACATCCGCGAGCACTCCGAGTTCGTGGGCGGCACCGAGGCGATGGTCAAGTACGCTGGCACGTTCGAGCAACCGACCGACTTCCTCGTCGCCACCGAGGCCAACATGATGTGGCAACTCCAGACGCGCTACCCGCGGCACCGCTTCCACGGGGTGCCCGGCATCACCTGCGCCTGCAACAAGTGCCCGCACATGGCGAGGAACACGCTCGAAAAAGTGCGCGATTGCCTGCTCCTCGGCAAGCCCGAGATCGGCTGGGCGCCCGAGTTCGACCGGGCCCGCGAGGTGCTGGAGCGGAGCTTCTTCCAGCAGGGCAGGGCCTGAGCGGAGCGGCCAGTGAACCAGGAACAGGCCTTCCTCGAAGACGTTATCGCCCACCCCGACGACGATGCGCCGCGCCTCGTCTTCGCCGACTGGCTCGACGACCGCGGCGACGCCGACCGCGCCGAACTCATCCGCGTTCAGTGCGAGCTCTCGCGCTCGCCCGACGAGACGCGCCGGCGCGATCTGCTCGCACGCGAGGAGGCCCTGCTGAACGAGCATGGCGAGCGCTGGGCCGAGCCGCTGCGCGGGCTGGTCGATGAGTGGGCGTTCGTGCGCGGCTTCATCGAGAAAGTCGCCCTCGACATGAACTACCCGTTCTTCGACCGTCTCGAGAAAATGTTTTCCCTTGTGCCGATCCGCGCCCTGCGGCTCAAGGCCGCCGATTTCAGGCCGTCTCCTCTCCTCCAGGCCGAGTACGATCTCGCCCGCTTGCGTTCCCTCGACCTGGATTTGGAGAACGTTCACGATAGGGCCCTTCGCGAGTTGTTCAGCTCCCCTGGCCTCCGCAATCTTACCTCCCTGCTGGTCGAGATCGAGTCTCCCGTGGACGCGACGCAAGTCACCTTGAAGGCCCTCGCCAAGGCCCCCGCCCTGGCAAACCTCACGGAGTTCGGCCTGCATGTCGGGTACAACCCCGGCCACCTGCCCGACCCGGTCGTCCAGGCGCTTGTCCGGTCCCCCCACCTCGCGAAAGTGACGCGGCTCTACCTCCCGCTGGCGCACCTATCGCTGACGAGCGCCCGAGTCCTGGGCAGCGCCCCCGGCAGGGCGCCGTTGACGCATCTCCACTTGAGTTCGGCTGCGCTCAGCCAGGGGGCCCATCTGGAGCTCGAACGCGGGCCCAATTTGGCGCGCCTCGAACGCCTCGACGTTCGCGACGCGATTATCGACCGCAACGACTTCATCGGCCCGCTCGATCAAGGCCCGGAAATGGAGCGCCTTCTTGCCCGCTTCGGCGCCGGCGTCGTCGTCCACGAGGGAGAACTCGCCGACTGCGGCTTCCCGCGCTGGCAGGGCCGGAAATGGCGGAAGTGACGCATTCTCTCGCACCATCGCAAAGGAGCCCCCTCAATGCCCCTCATCCCCCACCGCTTCCTCTTCCGCCTCGCCTTGCCCTGCCGCCACGTCGCCGACGTCCCGCACGACGGCGAGGAGTTGTTCGACCTTCCCGAGGAGTGCCGGCTCGACAACTTCGCCGACATGGACGAGCGCAAGAACTTCGCCGACGTTCGCCTCGCCTGGAACGAGAGCGGCCTCGCCTTTCAGGTCGAGGTGCGCGGCAAGGACCAGCCCGTCGTGGGCGACGCTTCTCGCCCTCGCCACTCCGACGGCGCCTCCCTCTGGGTCGATACGCGCGATGCGCGCACCAGCCATCGCGCCAGCCGCCATTGCCACCTGTTCCACTTCCTGCCCACCGGCGGCGGCGACGACAAGGACGAGCCGGCCTTCGTTCAGCACAAGATCAACCGCGCCCTGCAAGACGCACCCGACGCGCCCACTCGAGCCGTCCCCTTTCACTGTCACCTGCGCGCGACCGGCTATCGGCTGACCGCGTTCCTGAGCGCGGCAGCGCTGCACGGCTTCGACCCGGAGCAGGCCCCGCGCCTCGGCATCTTCTACGCCATTCGCGATGCGGAACTGGGAGAGCAGACGCTCAGCGTCGGGGCCGACTTTCCGTATGCGGAAGACCCGACCCTGTGGAGCGTGCTGGAGTTGGTGCGAGAGTAGGTGCCGCGCGGCACCCGCAGCGCCCCAGACATCGCGTCGTCTGGAGGTGAAACCGGTGGCAGGCGGGGCCCGCTTGATGCACGGGCCTACCAGAAAGCGTTTAGCCGCGGTTCGCAGG
>JBBSEZ010000224.1:0-16032 GCA_038239195.1 Gemmatales bacterium | reverse complement strand
CTCAAAACTGGAAATAGATGAACGAGGTCGTTTCGCTGCTCCAGAGCAGGAGGGCCCAGATCAGGCCCGTGTAGAGCGCCCAGCGGAGCGGGCGAGGCAGGTGGCCGACCGCCAGACCGTGCGCCTGGCGGCGCTGGAACCACTCCACGGCAACCAGGGAAAGCACGAGCAGGAGCAACACCCGGTAACTCAACCCGGGGGGCGCGTAGCCCGAGGCGAACTGCGCACGGAAGGGCCTGGTGAAGATAGACTTGAGGATGTACTTGGCGTCAGCAAGCGTCTTTGCCCGGAAGAACACCCATGCGAGTGTGACCAGCGCGAAGGTTGTCGCCATGCGAACTGCCATCCCTGGAGACGGCAGCCACCCGGGGCCCCCGGGCACCTCGGACGGTCGGGCGGGCGCGGCGCGGCCGCTCCGTGCGGCCCACAAGGTGCAGGCGACCACCCCCAGGCCGTGCAAGGTGCCCCAGACCACAAAGTTCCACGACGCCCCATGCCACAGGCCGCTGATCAGGAAGATGACGAAGACGTTCCGTGCGGCGGAAAACAGGCCGCCCCGGCTGCCGCCCAGAGGGAAGTAGACGTAGTCGCGAAACCACGTCGAGAGCGAAATGTGCCAGCGCCGCCAGAACTCGACCAGGTCCAGAGAGAAGTAGGGGTAGGCAAAGTTGCGCATCAGCCGGAAGCCCAAGAGCCGGGCCGTGCCCAGCGCGATGTCCGAGTAAGCCGAGAAGTCGCAGTAGATCTGGAACGCGAAGAAGACCGTCGCCAGCGCCAGGTGCCAGCCCTTCATTGCCCAGGCATGTCCGTAGGCACCATCGACGAAGATCGCCAGTTGGTCGGCGAGGAGGAGCTTCTTGGTGAAGCCCCAAAGAACCTGCCGGCAGCCGTCCACGGCCGCCTCGCGGTCGAACGACCGCGGGCTCAGAAACTGCGGGAGCAGATTGCCAGCCCGTTCGATGGGCCCGGCCATGAGTTGCGGGAAGAAAGCGACGTAGGCGAGATAATCCAGGGGGTTGCGGACGGGGCTCACCAATCGGCGATAGACGTCGATGATGTAGCCCATCGACTGGAAGGTGTAAAAGCTGATGCCGAGCGGCAGGACCACCTGCAAGGTCCACGGCTCGATGCGCCAGCCGGCGCCTCCCAGAAGGCCGACCAGGTTTTCCTGAAAGAAGTTGAAGTATTTGAAAAAGCCGAGCAGTGCCAGGTTGGCGCCCACGCTCGCCCCGACGAAGGCCTTGCGCCAGGTGGGACGATCCACCGAGGAAACCAGGAGGGCCAGCCCCCAGTCGCCCAGTCCCGAAAGCAACATCAGCCCGCAGAAGCGCCAGTCCCACCAACCGTAGAACAGGATGCCCGCGGCCAGCAGCAGCCGGTTCTGGAGCCAGCGGTTCCCGAGAGACCAGTAGAGGGCGAACACCGCCACCAGGAAAACCAGGAAGGGGAGCGAAGTAAAGGTCATTGCATGCCCCTCCCTGAGAGGGTGACGGGAAGCCCGCCCCCTGTTGAGGCCGGCGGAGCTTGCGCTTTCTCTCGGCGCAATGCCCGGGCCAGCCGCTCGCACAGGAACTCGGTGCGCTCGCGCCGCCCCGAACGGTTGAGGTGGTACTCCGTGTCGAAGAAGCGGCTGGTGGGCAGGTTTGCCTCCCGGCCCCGGAGGACTATCTCCACGGGCACCTTCCGCGCCACCACCGCTTCCAGCTCCTCGATCGTCCTGGCGTTCGCAAGATATTTCTCCCGCAGCCAGGGTGGCGACGCCCAGAGCACCTGGACGTCGTGCGCGCGACACCAGGCCACGAAGACGCGGAGGTGCCCGACCATCGACTCCATCACCGCCAGGTTCGGAGGATACGTCACAGGCACGACGCCAGGCGGGTAGCTGAAGACGCGGTCGGCGAGAGCTTCGGGAAGCACCAGGTCTCCGTAGCGGTTGAAGTTATGCCGCCCGTAGATGGGATCGATCTTCTTGTCTCCCACCATGTGATATCCGTCCAGGATCGCCTGGATGCCTTTTCGCGTCAGGAACATCTCCTCGACCACCTCCACGGGAGCGTGGCGTAGGGCTTGCGGGCTCAACCATGCCGTCAAGGCCCACGATTTGAGCAAGAGGCCTTTCCCACGGCCCCAATCTTCAAAGATGAAGTGCTCGTATTCCGGGGTCAGCACGACAACGTCTCCAGACCGCAGAGCAACTTTGGCCTCACGAAGCATGAAAGGGAGCCCAAAGTAGCCATGCACCCCCATGTTCACAGGGTGGCGACCGAGGCGGCGCTCCACCATTTCGGAGTCGAGCCCGAAGGCGAGGTTCGAGCCGCCGACAAAGACGATCCGGGCCCCCGGGGCGGTCGCCAGCAGGCGTTCCTTGTCCGCGCTCGCTCCCAGGTAGCTATTGTCGTGTCGGCGCCAGTACGCAAGCCACCCAATGCCCACGACGCCTTGGAGAGCGGCGAACAGGGCCACCTCGACGAGAAAGCGTTTCATCGCCGGAACCTCCAGGGCCAAGCGAAGAGGCCCTGAAAAAAACCTCTGAGGAGCCTGGGGAAAAGGGGCAACAAACCGGGGTTGTCTGGGCATCTCAGGCGAGGAATGGCACGGCGGGGACGACACGAATCCACGAGTGCCAGTCCTCGTTCCTTGCTCGCGCTGGCGACCTTGTTCGATCTGCCAGAATCGCATGGGCGTCCCGATCACCTTGCCCTGCCTAGCATCCGGTTCGAGCTTCATGGGATTAGTCGGTTTCTTGGGGGGGGGGAGATGAGGGGCAGATTCCCGATCGAGAAAGAAGTGCTTTTGCCCCGCCGCGCCCTATAACCGGAACCTCTGCGCAGAAAAGCGTACCGCCCCAGGGGGCGGTACGCTCGTTGACAATCGGGTAGGGCGCCGAGGCCAGGGCACCTGCGCCTCGTCGAGAACCGGGTTTGGGGCTGGCCGCCCCGGGTTTTCCCGACAGCGGGCAAGGCCCCCAGGGTTAATCGACGCCAGGGGGGTGGCCGGGGAAGCGGGCTCGCGGAGGTCAAGTAGGATGGACGTTTTGCCGATCCTTACCAGGGAGGTGGCCCTGGCAGGGCTACCAGCCTGTTGAAAAACCCAGAAAACCGCCCCGAAACACCGGGGTTGTTGTGCCCCACGGGGGCTTTTTCAACAGGCTGCTACGGCAGGAGGGAGCCAAGGAGAAGAGGCAGATGCTCAAGGCGATCAAGCGGGTGGTGTTCCGGGAAAGACAGTTCGTGGCCCGCCTTTACCGCGACCTGCTCAAGCGCGAAGTGGACCCGGGCGCCCTGGCGATCTGGTGTGAGTTCCTCAGCGATGGAAATTCGCGGAAGGACCTGATCCGCAAGATCAAGAACAGCCCCGAATGCCGGGGGAAGAATCGGCCGGTGTCCGGGGAGGAAGTCAACTGGGTCCTCCCGGACGTCTGGAAGCAGCCCTTCTATCAGCAGAAGCTGATCCTGTCCCGGTTGAGCCCAGAAGCCCGGCGCGTGGCCCTGCTGGGCACCGCGGAGCAGGTCCAGCCACTGCAACTCGCCTTGCAGGCAACGGGCAGACATGCCGACGGGGTTCGCTGGGACTGGGACCAGGAGGTCGATCTGAGTGCCTCCTCCGCCGACGTCTTCCTCGTCTGTTCCATCCCGGTGACCGCTCGCCAGTGGTGGGTCATCCACCGGCTGAAGGAGCGCTACGGCGAGCGCGTGGTCTGCGTCCAGGAGCTGGCGCTGCCGGTCGCGCTGCTGGAGAAGGCCAAGGCGGTCCTCCCCTACAACCAGCCGCTGGAGGGCCTCATGCCCTACTTGCTCGGGGAGGCCTACCTCGGCGGCATGGACGAGCTGGAGGCGGCCTTTCCGCTGGCCGGCAAGAGCGTGATCGAGTTCGGCCCCCTCGACGGCGCCCAGACGGGCGGGCTGGTCAAGGCCGGCGCCCGCGTGACCTGCATCGAGTCGCGCCCCGAGAACGCCATCAAAATGATCCTGAACAGTCACGTGTTCGGCTGGGACAACGTGCGGATTGTGCTGGACGATTTCCACAACAGCGACGCCGTGAAGTGCGGCACGTTCGATCTGGCCATCGCCCACGGGGTCTACTACCACAGCGTGGCACCGTTTCTGTTCCTGGAGAACTTGCTCAGCCTGTCGCGCAACGTCTTCGTCGGCGGCTTCTGCGCCACCGAACGGCGCCCCACCTATGCCTTCGACACCCTGGAACACCGCGGCGCGACCTACCGGGCCAAGCCCTATCAGGAGATGGTAGGCGAATGCACGGCAGGGGTGAACAACACCGGTTACTTCTTCCACGGCGACGACCTGATGGAGTTCTTCCGCCGCCGGGGGTGCGAAGTGACCGTCCTCCAGGATTTGGAAACGGAGGAGAGGCAGCCGGCTGGCCGGTACGTGCATTTCCTGGCCCGGAAGCAGTCGTAAGAAACGCGGCACGAGAAAACAGCCCGTAGGCCGCCGTGGAACTCGAGCCCCAGCGGTAGATCGGTGTCGTAAGGCGAGCGGCAGGTTTTCCTTTCCTCGCATTCCGCTCGGCTTGGGTTTGAGCGTGACGTCGTACTTGGGAAGGGCCGCGGACCGTTCCAGGCGCGCCTTGTCGCGCATCATCTCTCTCACGGTCAGGCGGGCGCCCTCGGGGTAGCCCGCCCAGCCTTTTGACCACCGGGTACTTCCCCTTCCAGGTCATGCGCAGGGCGCTCTGCAAGATCACCTTCAAGCCGTTGATCAGCGCCCCGCCCCACTTCTTCTCCAGCGCGCCCCAGCCTCGTGCCCGAGGGCCTGTGGGCGGAGATGGGCATCAACCCTGGCGCCTACGCTGCCCACGTGGACGCCTTGGAAGCAGTCCAACAGGAACAGGTCGAGGTGCTGCGCTGGCCCTGCACCAGGGTGAGCGTGACAGCCGTGGTTGTGACTGTGTCCATGAATTCCTTGTCGTGGCCCAGTCGGGCAGCGAGGCCCGTCACTCCCGGGCGACATTCTGCCCCGCCTCCGCGCCTGTCAGCGGGACCAGTTCCACGGAATCGACCGAGACGGCCGACCGGCCGTGCGTCAGCACCCGGAACTCGACCGCATACAGCTCGGTCTTGTTCTCGACGAACAGGCTGACCTTCTGGTAACGGCTGGCGCTCTCAAAATCGGTGCCCCGAAGCTCCCGGCTGACGACGACTTTCGGGCCCGCTTCACACACCTCCAGGTTGACGAGCGCGTCGGGGCTCCCGGGGGCATCGGTCCTGACTGTGAAGTCGATCCGGTAGCGGCCCGGCGTCAGAGTGGCGTACGGACCGCAGAGCATGAAGTGGGGCTTGCCACGTTGGGCGTGGCGCCCCCGTCCACCCCCGGCCGGGTAAAGGCTCGGGACCTGACTGCCCAGGGCCTCGGCCGGGTAGCGACGGCCCGGGGAGGGAGGAAACATCTCGTCTAGCGACAGAGCGGGATTGGGGGCGAAAGCCAGGAAGTGCGACAGCGCCGCCGTGGGCCGCTCCCCCACGTACCTCACGACCGCACGGTCCCACCCCTCATCGGCCACGGCGTCAGGAACCCGCACCAGTCGAGCGTGGACGCTCGGCAGACCGTACGGGGCCTGAGAATTCGACCAAGGAAGAGGATGAACCGACGCCTGGCCCAGCGCGCGCTCCCCCTGGAACAGCGTGACCGCGAACGTCTCGTTCGGGTCGCCACTGACGTCGATCAGGCGGGAGTGCTGCACGGCCGGGAACGTCAGCGCCACCTCTCCGCCCTGCGGCAGCACCACCACGCTATCGCTCCGCCGGCGCGGGCGATACCCGGACCGCGGGTGGGCCAGTTTGCGCGGGGCTTGCGGCCCGGTCCAGCCGCCGGCCTGCTCCAGCCGCGTGGCCACAAGACTGTTGAGAGAGCGGCGGAAGTCGATCGTCGTGAGCCGGTCGTAGACCCAGACCTCCTGGTCGCCCACTGGGACCTTGTCAAGGGGGTCGCCGTGCTCGAGTTGCACCGCGCTGGGGACGGGCGAGAAGGCGGAGCCCACCGTCGAGACCACAACGAATTGGAACTCGGGCACGTGCAGGTCGCGCGGATCCGGCGAGAGCAACAGATTGGGGTTGCACCCGTGGAACCAGGGAATGCCCGGGCCGATGGCCTGCACCGCGCAAACGCCTTCCCGCGAGAGGTAGCGGATCCTCCGGGCGTCCCAGTAGCCCGCCAGCCCCCTCCGACAACCGCGCTCGCGTGCAAGCCCGTCCAGCACCCGAACCAGTTCGGGATAGGGCTGCTCGAAAGGGGGCCAGCCGTCGGCGGAGAGGCTGCGCCCCAGGAGCACCACCACCAAGGTGGCGAGCCCCACCTGCCAGAGCCAGCCCCATCCCGCCCAGCTTTCGCGGACGTTGAGCGCGCCGAGCACCACCAGCCAGACCACCGGCACGACCGTGAGCGTGAAGCAGTAGCGCTCGAACCCAAGCGCGGGCGATCGGCCGAGAATGAACAGGGGCGCGAGGCCGGTCAGTGCGGCAAGGAGGGCGAAGGAGCCGTGCAACAGAACTGCCGCTCCTTCTCCCCTCATGCATTGGCGCAAGCCGACCACCACGGTCCGCAGCCCCACGATCAGGAACAGCCCCGAGAGCCCATACTGGAGGTGCTGCTGGCGCGTCGAGTCGCGGAGCTCCCGGGCGATGCGGGCCATCCCGGCCACGTCGAATAGTGAAATGAGCTGGTCGTTCTGGTCGAGAAAGCGGAGCCCGTACCAGCCGAAGAACTTTTTGATGCCGACCGAGAGGGCGACCACCCCAACCAGCAGGAGGCCAGCGAGCACCAGTCGGCGGGTCGAGACACTGCCTACCAGGCGCCCCAGGAGCAGCATGAGAACCGCCGGGGCCAGGAACTGCCCCAGGAAGAGGCGATCCGAAAAGGCGGTGAAGCCCGCCAGCACGAGCATGGCCAGCGAGGGGAGGGGGCGAAAGCCGTCGCGGACCGAACGGAGGAGGAAGGCGGCGAGTAGCAGGCCGATCGGCACCAGGCCCAGGTGGGTTCCGGGGCGGGCCAGGTGACTCATGCGATGACCGTAGACGGGGTCGAGGTGCAAGGCCAGCAGCAGGGCGACACCCAGGGCGGCCGCGCTCCAGGCGTCGGTCCAGCGCAGGCCGCTCTCGCGGGCCAGCCAGGCCAGGGCTACCGCCACCAAGGCGTAGTACAGGAGGGCGTACGCCAGGAAAACCTGCCACACCTCGGGCAAGAGGAGCCGACAGGGAATGACCAGAACCAGGTCCGGGACGAGATAGGGGGCTCCAGGCAGGTGCCACCCGACCAGGTCCCGGCCGGCGAGCAGGTCGTCGCAGAAGTCCACCAGGTAAAGGTCGTCGGAGTTGAACGCGGTGACGTAGCCGTTGTAGCGACCGGAAAGGAGGGCCAGGGCGGCGAGCGCCAGGAGTGTGACGGCCAGCGGCCAGGACAGTCCGCGAACCGAGCGGAACAACAACCCCATCGTCCTCTCCCTGGAGTGCTGCTGGACGGCCGTTTGCCGGGCGAGGGGCGCGCGCGTGAGCGCCCCCGGTGCCGTCCCGGGTAGAAAGGTAACTCCCAAGCCCGGCTTGCGGCGGCGCAGCGGCTCCCATTCATCCTGGCCTTTCCGGAAAGCCTCTCCGTTGAATCCATCGGATCAACAGCCTCGAGAAAGTACCCATTTCTCCCGAATGGGCGCCATTTGCCCTGTTCAGCCAGGAGGCCTCCTCCCCTTGAGCCGGTTCCGAAAAAATCTCCTATTCCGGAGAACTGTCTCAGCCGATATTCAGGATGTCGCGGGCTGTTCGTACACCTTCACTTCCCCTCGTTCGGGCCGAGATTCTTTCCTCCTGATCGGTGAGCCGTTTCCATGCGTATCGGCGTCAATCTCTACGCTCTGGTGTCGAACGGTGGGGGAATGCGGCAGTACGTGCTGCAACTCCTCCCCTGGCTGGTGCGCCTCTCGAACCACTCGTTCGTTCTGTTCCACGGCAGCCACGGGCAACCTTCCCTGGCCGCGATCGTGCGGCAACTCTCCCTCGCCGAGCGCGAACGCGTGGAATCGGTCGAGGTCTCCCACCAGGACGAGCTCTTTGGGCACGCCGATCGCTTCGACGTGACCTTCTGCCCCCTGAACGGCTTCGCTCCCGATCTGCTCGATCGGCCCACGGTGGCCACGCTCGCCGACGTGCAGGAACAGTTTTTTCCCGAATACTTCACGCCGGAACAGCTCGCCCTGAGGGCGATCCTGTATCCGCGCACGGCCCATGCCGTCACGACGCTGATCACGATCTCCGAGTTCTCGAAGCAGTCGATCTGCCAGTCGTTCGGCGTGCCCGAAGACAAGGTGAAGGTGACCTGGCTGGCGGCCAACGAGGAGATGCGGTTGGCGCGGGGCGACTGGCCGGCCCACTTGCCCGCGCTGCCAGGCCGGTTCGTGTTCTACCCCGCCAACCTCTACCCGCACAAGAACCACGAACTGTTGCTCGAAGCGGTGGCGCTTCTCCAGCGGCAGGGAATCGACTGCGGCGCCGTCCTGACCGGACAACCCGCCAGCCCCGGCGTCGCCATCGAAGAGCGGATCGTCGCCCACGGTCTTGCCGGCAAGGTGCTGTGGCTGGGGCACGTATCGCCGGAGAGCCTGCGTTACCTTTACGAGCACGCCCTGGCGCTGTGTTATCCCAGCCAGTTCGAGGGCTTCGGGATGCCGCTCGTCGAGGCCATGCAATGTGGCTGTCCGGTCATCGCCACCCGCGTTGCCAGCATTCCCGAGATTGCCGAGAGCGCCGCTCTGTACGTCGAGCCCACCGCCGCCGGACTGGCCGATGTTATCGCCCGGCTGGCGGAAGACTCGGCCCTGCGGCAGGCCCTTGTCGAGCGCGGTCGGGCTCGCGCGGAGCGCTTCGACGTTCGCATCCTCGCCCGGGAAACCCTGGCGATCCTCGACGAGGCCCCTGCTCGTTTTGCCGCCCAGGCCAGCCCGGCGGTTCGGGAGAAGGTGAGCTACGTGGTCCGACCGTTCGCCGGAGGCCCCGCCCTGGCGGCCACCCTCGCCAGCCTGTCATTCGAGGCGGACGACCACGACGAGGTGCTGATCCTCGGCGGGGTGCCGCGCGGGGACGACCGGACAGGCGCCTTGGTCGCCAACCTTCCCGGGGCTCGCGTCGTTGCCGGGCCCTCGAAGAACCTGGACTGGTTGGCCCAGACCAGCCATTCCCTCGTCTGCTACCTGCGCGAAGGGGACCGCCTGTGCGAGGGCGCGAGCGGGGCGGCGCGCGCCGCCCTGGCCGCCAGGCCGGATCGAGTCGCCATCGTCGGCGAGGCGGTCGGGGCCGACGCCTCGGGCAAGTTGCGCTCGGCCCGCTTTGTCCCACCGCCTTCCGGGGCCGTGCTGGCAGGGGCGCTCGTCCCGGCCGCAGTGGTGTTCTGGCGGCGCGACTTCCTGTCCGAACAGAAGGAACACCTGCGATCGGGCTCGTGGGTCGGCGATCTGCTCCTCCTGGGCGGCGACCGCGTCGGGGCCCTTTGCCGCACCCTGGCCTACGTGACCACCGAGGTCGAGGAGCGCTTCCAGAAGGCGCCCGGCCTCATCGCGCAGTTGCTACAGGTGCAACGCGCGGGGGGGCCCCACGTCGGCCGTCGCCGCGCCGCGGTCGTCAAGGCCTTCTTCGCCCCGGCGGCCCGCAGGTTCCGCGGCTGGGCCCGCCGATGGGCCCGCCTGCTGCCGGACTGCATCGAGCGCCCGTTGCGCAAGCGGTACGAGACAATCCGGCTCTCCTTGTTGCGTGCGAGGTAAGTACCATGGGGCCCCCCCGTCCGACGGAATCGAGCGAGGCGGTAAGCCAGGATCGCTGCCCGCGGGTCGCCGTCGTCGTCCCGGTCCACAACAAACTGCCCCTGACGCTGCGCTTTCTCGAGTCGTTCCGGCAGGTGGACTACCCGAATTACACCATGGTCCTCGTCGATGACGGCTCGCGCGACGGCACCGGCGAGGCGCTGGCCCGGGACTACCCCCAGGTCGTCCGGCTGGAAGGGGATGGAAACCTCTGGTGGTCCGGCGGGACCAACAAGGGCGTCCGCTACGCCCTCCAGGCAGGATACGATTACGTACTCACCATCAACAACGACACTCTCGTGGCGCCCGACTTTTTGAGCAACATGGTGGCGACCGCCCTGGATCATCCCCGCTGCATCGTCGGCGCCCGCATCAACTTCCTCGACCGCCCGCAGACGATCTGGTCCATCGGCGCCTACTCCAACTGGTCCACCGGCGTCATTCTCCAGTGCGGTTACCACGGCGGCAGCGAAGAAGAAGTCATCCCCCTGTTGAAGAGCCCCCACCCGGTGGAGATGCTGACCGGCTGCGGCACGCTGGTGCCGGCGGAGTGCTATCGCGAACTCGGCCTGTACGACGAGCGCTGGTGTCCGCAATATCACGGCGACACCGAGTTCGCGATGCGCGCCGGGCGACAAGGCTACCAGGTTTTGGTCGAGTTGGACGCGCTGGTCTGGAACGACACCCAGAACACCAGCACCAACAAGAACCTGCTCTCCCGGCGATCGGGGTGGTTCTGGCGGCCCCTCGTGGCCATCCATACGCGCTACTGCCCGAAGCGCTACGTGCTTCGCTCGCTGGTGCTCTTCTACCTCATGGGCTACGTCCCCGGCACGTACCGCTTCCTCCAGGGGGCGATGGGCTGGAAGCGCGCGTTCCTCCAGCGGGCGCGGAGCTTGAAGCGCGTGCTGACGCAACCGCGCCGGGCTGCTTGACCGGGCCGATCTCGTTCCCCAAAGGGCTTTCCCGTGCCACTCCCCTCTATCTCCGCACCAGGCCGGTTGTCTGCCCAGCAGCCGGGCCCCTCGGGCCAAATCTGGGTGGAAGCGACCACGCTGCTCCACTGGCGCGGCCAGTGTACCGGCATCGCCCGGACCATCTCCTGCCTGCTCCACGAATGGCTGACGCAGCACCAGCCCGTGCGCCTGTGCCGGTTCGACCAGGCACGCAAGGCGTTCTTCGAGGTCTCTTCCGCCGAGGTCCTCGCTCTGCTGGAACGGCCTCCCTCCCCTGTTGCCCGCGCAGGGGCCCCTTCCTGGAAGGCCCGGGTCAGGGCCGCTCTGCGCGCCTGCGTTTCTCGGTTGCCCGCGGACCTAGAGCCGGACGTCGTGGAGGTCGGCCTGGGCCTGGTGCATCTGGGCAGGTACGTGGCCCGGGTCGGGGTGGGGACGGTCCGCCTCCTGGCGAGGTCAGCCCAGCAGTTGCTGGCCCAGGTGCGCTCTCTCCTGACCGGGGCGCAGTGCCCCTTCGAGGTGACGTTCGCGCCCGGCGACGTGCTCCTGTCGCCGGGCGGCAGTTGGGAAGACCGATCCTATCTCGACGTGGTGGAGGAGTGGCGCCGGCGGGTCGGGCTGCGGCTGGTCCCCCTCGTCTACGACGCGATTCCGCACCGATTCCCGCAGTTCTTCCCTGCGTTCTTCCCGCCGAAGTTCCGGGCCTGGCTGGAGCGCCTCCTCGGCCTGGCCGACCGCTTCCTCACGATCTCCGAGGCCTCTCGACGCGACCTCCGGGCGTTCGCCGAGGACAACCAGATTTCGCCTCCGCCCATCGAGGTGGTCCGCCTGGGCGACACGCTGCCGACCCACTGCCCGGTGACGCCGCCTGTCAAAGTGCTGGGCGGGGGAGGAGCACCAACCCCGTTCGTCCTGACTGTTGGTACCGTGGAGGTTCGCAAGAACCATGCGCTCGTCTATCAGGTCTGGCGAAGGCTGATCGAGGAACGCGGCCCGGCAGCGCCGCCCCTGGTGATCGCTGGTCGAGGCGGGTGGCTGTGTAACGATCTCCAGGATCAACTCCGCGACGATCCGCTGGTCCAGGGGAAGATCGTGCTGTTGAAAAACCTGCACGATGGGGAGCTGAACTGGCTGTACCGCAATTGCCTGTTCACCCTCTATCCCTCCCATTACGAGGGTTGGGGGCTGCCCGTCTGCGAGAGCCTGGCGCACGGCAAGTATTGCATCGCCAGCGATCGCTCGTCCATTCCGGAAATCGCGGGCGACCTGATCGACTATCACGACCCGTGCGATTTTGCTGCCTGCAAGGCCCTGGTCGAGAGGGCGTTGTTCGACGAAGCCTATCGGCTTGGGCGCGAGGCGCAGATTCGGCAGCGCTACCGAAAAACCTCGTGGGCGGATTGTGCCGGCGCTGTGGGGGCCATCTTGACCGAGGAAGTGAGACAGGCGCATCCGCTGGTAGCCGGCCCCAACGGTCGCCTGGGGCTTGCAGGGTGACCGTTGGGGGCCGGCAGGAAAAAGCATCCCTGTAGGACAGCTCTCCCGAGCCGTCTGGACGGCTCAGGAGAGCCGTCCTACAGCAAACCGAGCCCTGCCGGTCCCCTTACTTCCAGGCCTGGGCGACGTACCGGCAATGAAGGCGCTGGCCAGGGGCGCCCTGGGGAGGGCCCGTCAGCACCTGGGCCTTGCGGAAGCCGGCCGCCAGGCACAGCCCCTCCAGCGCCTTGGCGTTGGGGGCCCACCAGTTGGTCGGGTCGTTGCCCAGTTCGTTCGTCGGATAGAACTCGCACAGGGCGTGCTGCTCCATCCCCGGCACGAAGATCCCGGCCGTCTCGACGACGGCCAGTTCGCGCGTCGCCTTGGCCACGCGCTGGAGGCAGCCCAGCGGGTCGCGCATGTGGTAGAGGACGCCCAGGTAGAGCACCACGTCGAACGCGCCCAGCGCGTCGAGATCGACCGTCTGGAAGTCCGCGACGACGGGCTCGACCTTGCTGTTCAGAGCTTGCCGGGCCGTGTCGATCCCCTTCTTGCCCGGCAGGGTCTCGGGGAACCAGAAGTCGGGCATGGTGTGCCACTCGGGCACCGGCCGGTCACTCTTGGAGAACTTGGTCCAGTACTCGCCTGTCTTCAGCAAGTCCAGCGACCAGACGTAATGATCCAGGGCCACCACCCGGGCCGCCCCGAGGCGCTCGGCCTCGAAGGAATAGCCCCCGTCCCAGGCGCCAATGTCGAGCACGCTCTTGCCGTGCAGGTCGGGCAGGCGGAAACTGGCCAACTCGGCCAGGACCACCTCGCGGGACTTGTGGCCGGACGTCACCACCCCTTGACCAAAGTCGATGGAGTGCCACCAGGTCTGGAGGGAATCGGCCAGCGCCTTGACCCGGGCATGTTCCTCGGGGTCAACCGGGGCCACGGGGGCTGGGGGGGCCACGGGCACCACGGGGGCCACGGGCTCCGGGGCTCGGCGGGATCGGCGCCGCAGGAAGTTTAGCTGCATTCCTCACCTCTCCTTTGCCCACGAATAAACGAGGCCCCGGGCAAGGGTGGCAATCCTTGCCCCGCACGTGCAAGCGATCGGTTCCAGGGTGACCAGGAACACAGGCCTGCCCTACTTACCCCCTGTAGGCGAGGCAGTCAATCACACTTCGGCGAGGCCCCGGCCGATGGCGAGCTCGTCTTGACCCCAGCATCGGTATGGGCGTAATAGTCCCAGCGTTTTTCGCTGGCGTGCAGGGCCCCTTGTTCGGTGGGGATCGCATGAAAATCGGGATCGATCTGCGCCACGCGGCACCTGGGGACGGGCTTTCCGTGCTGCTCAAAGGCGCACTGGAGCGCCTCTTCGTTCTCCATCCAGAGGACGACTACGTCGTCTTCTGTACCGCGTTCAACCGCGGCCTGCTCGAGCCACCGGCGCGGGGCAACGTGCTGACGCTTCCGCTAGAGGGGTATTACGCGCAACTGGGCCGCGTGGCGGCCGACCAGCGCCTCGACGTCCTTTTTCGCGGCGCTCCCGACGAGGCCGAGCTCGCCGTGCCGTTGCCCAAGCAAGTTTTTCTCGTCCCCGACCTTCGACACGAGCATTTGCCGGGGCCCTTCCCCGTGGCGACGCTGCCGGCTCGGCGCGCCGCCTTCAGCCTGGCGCTCCTCGGGGCGGGCGCGATCGGGACCGTTTCCGAGTTTGTGCGGCGGGCCCTCCTCGACCAGCCCTGCACGCGCTGCACCGACGTCTTTCTCATGAGCCCGGCGCTGCCGACCGAGCAGGGCGATCCCGAGCAGTTGACGCCCGCGGAACGCGCGAACTTCCCGAAAGGAGACTTCTTCCTTTGTCCGGCCAACCTGTCGCCGCACAAGAACCACGCCCGCGTTCTGGAGGCGTTCGCGCGGTTCCAGGCACGCGTGGGGCAAACGACAGAGCTCGTCTTCACCGGACGTCCCGACGGATGGGAGGCGCTGGCTCGCCGTCATCCGACGCTGCCGATCCGCCATCTCGGCTTCGTCCGCCCGCCCGTGCTGCGCCGCCTGTTCCTCCGGACGAAGGCGCTCGTCTTCTTCTCGTTGTACGAGGGCTTCGGCCTGCCCTTGCTGGAGGCGTTCGACGCCGGGGCCCCCGTCCTATGCAGCAACACGACCGGCCTGGCCGAGGTGGGCGGCGAGGCCGTCCTCCCGTGCGACCCGACCGACGTCGAGGCGATGAGTCGGTTGATGGAGCGCATCTGCCAGAGCTCGGCGTTGCGGGCCGACCTCGCCGAGCGAGGTCGTCGCCGCCTGGCGCTCTACTCCTGGGAACCGTCTGCCCTCAACCTCCACGCCGCCCTGAAGCGGGTGGCGGAAGCTCCCGCCGACGCGCCTGTGACCGTATTCGCCACGCCGCGCGGGACAACGCTTCCCGTCGTCTCCATCGTCACGCCCTCGTACAATCAGGGCCGGTTCCTGCGCCGGACCATCGAAAGCGTCCTTTCTCAATCGTACCCGCACATCGACTACCGCGTCGTGGACGGCGGCTCGACGGACGATTCGGTGGCCATCCTCGAGTCCTACGGCACTCGGTTTCCGTGGGTGTCGGAGCGCGACCGCGGCCAAACGCACGCCATCAACAAGGGCCTTGCTCAGGCGCGCGGCGAGGTCCTCGCCTACCTGAACTCCGACGACGTGCTGCTGCCCGGCGCGGTCGAGAAGGTCGTCGATTATCTTCTGCACCGCCCGCAGTGCGACCTCGTGTACGGGCAGGGCTGGTACATCGACGAGCAGGACAACCGCATCTCCCAGTACGCCACGGCGGATTACGCGTTGCCGCGCCTGTTGCGGGACTGCTGCATCTGTCAGCCGGCCGCGTTCTGGAGAGCGTCGATCGCCCGGCGGGTCGGCCCGTTCGAGGAGCGCCGGCGCTTCGCCATGGACTACGACTACTGGCTGCGGATCGCCCGGGCCGGAGGGCGAATCGAGCACTGGCACCAGCCGCTCGCCTGTTCGCGGTGGTATCCCGACACGAAGACGCTGGCGTTCCGCGTTCCGGTCTATCGCGAAATCATCCAGACCTGTCTGGAGCGCGCCGACTTCGCGCACCCCGTGTATTTCCGTGGGCTGTGGCACCACCTGTGCGAGGAAAAGTGGCTCCTGCGGCACCTGGCGCGACTGCCGCATTTCGAAGAGACCATGGCTTCCTTGCACCACCTGGTTGCCAACGGCAAGTACCGCCCCATTCCGCGCCTGGTCGCGAAGATCACTCGTGGGGCGGAGAAACTGTTCAAGAAGTGGAAGCGAGCAGTCGTTGGCTTCGGCGGCGACAACTGGCTGGCCCCGGTCGCCTCGATCTGGTTGAAGGACCGCCCCGCGGACGAACCGCTCTACCTGAGCGGCATCGCCCCCGTGGACATGGACCTGGTCGTCACGATTTCGGGCGAGGGCTCGCACCGATTCAAGTTGCACGGCAACGCGCTCGAAACCGTCACTCTGCCGAGCGTCGCGGCGGGAGAAGGCAAGCGCGTGGTGCTGAAGTTCTCCGGCTACGCGGTGACGAAAGGCCGCCGCAAGGTTTCCTTCCTCGTCCAGGACACCAACCTGTTTGCCGAGCAGGACGCGGGATGACGGGTACGTCGCGGGCGCCGACGCGGTCTTCCTCCCTGGGAGTCAGGCCACCCGAGCGGCCCCCCGGACGACCGAGTCCTTGTAGGCGTCCACGACCTCGTTGACGGGCCCTGCCCGCAACACCTGCCCGTGGTCCATCCACACGGCCCGGTTGCACACGCGCGCCAGCGAATCGAGGTCGTGGCTGACCATGACG
>JBBSEZ010000223.1:0-16104 GCA_038239195.1 Gemmatales bacterium | reverse complement strand
GGGGGAGCAAGGCATTCCGCCCCCCCTCTCCCTCCTTGGGAGAGGGGGCTGGGGGGTGAGGGAATCGCCCCCAGGAGCCCCCTCATGTCCATCCGCTCCAGCGTCACGATCAGCCTGGTATCCGAGGCGCGCGGCGGGCCGTTCGTTTTCTGGGACGACCTCGCCGACGGCTGCCGCCAGGCCGCCGAACTGGGCTTCGACGCCGTCGAGGTCTTCCCGCCCGGGCCCGACGCGGTCGAGCCCGCCGCGCTGCGGCACCGGCTGCGGGCGCACAACCTCGCTTTGGCGGCCGTGGGCACCGGCGCCGGCTGGGTGCGCCATCACCTGACGCTCACCAGCGGCGACCCGGGCGTGCGCGTGCGGGCCGTCGCCTTCGTGCGCTCGATCATCGACCTGGCGGGCCCATTTGGCGCCCCCGCCATCATCGGCTCGATGCAGGGCCGCTGGGGCGAGGGCGTCGATCGCGCGACCGCGCTGGGCCACCTGGCGAACGCCCTCAACGAGCTCGGCACGCACGCCAAGCGCTACAACGTGCCGCTGATCTACGAGCCGCTCAACCGCTACGAGACGAACCTCGTCAACACCGTCGAGGACGGCGTCGCACTGCTCTGCGGCCTGGCCACCGACAACGTCAAACTGCTGTGCGACCTGTTCCACATGAACATCGAGGAGGTCGATCTGCCCGCGGCCCTGCGCGCGGGCGCCGGCCACGTCGGGCACGTCCACTTCGTCGATTCCAACCGCCGCCCGGCCGGCCTGGGCCACCTCGACTTCGCCCCCATCGCCGCCGCGCTTCGCGAGATCGATTACCGCGGGTTCGCCTCCGCCGAGGCCCTGCCGTATCCGTCCCCTCTCGAGGCGGCGAAGCAGACCATCGCCGCGTTCCGGCGCCACTTCCCGACGAACTGAGGCGACCATGCTCCGCCATCAACTGGTGCATCCGAAGATCAACGAGATACTGGGCCGCGCCGGGCACCACGCCAAGGTGCTGATCGCCGACGGGAACTATCCCGCCTCGACGGCGAAGGGCCCGAACGCGGAGGTGGTCAGCCTCAACCTGTCGCCGGGGATCGTCACCTGCACGCAAACGCTGCGAGCGCTGCTGACGGCCATCCCGATCCAGGCCGCCCACACGATGATGTACGAGACGAGCGGGCCGTATGCGCTGACGGAAGGGCCGCCCGTGTGGGACGAGTATCGGGTAGCCTTGCGCGAGGCGGGGCTGGGGCTGGCGCTGGAGCCGATCGAGAAGTGGGAGTTCTACAAGGCGGTCGGTACGCCCGACCACGTGCTGACGATTCAGACTGGCGATCGGCAGCGCTTCGCCAACCTGCTCCTGGTAATGGGCGTGCGGATGGACTGAAGGGCCGAGGAGGGACGGGACCGTGGAAAGGCGCGTGCTGGGCAAGACGGGGCTGACGGTGCCGGTGCTGGGCTTCGGCGCCTCGTCGCTGGGGCAAGAATTCAGGCCGGTGGGCCTCGAGGAGGCGCTGCGCTCGGTGCGCGTGGCGCTCGACCTGGGCATGAACTTCATCGACACCTCGCCCTTTTACGGACGGGGAATGTCCGAGGTGCTGCTGGGCGTCGCCCTGCGCGGCGTTCCGAGAGAAAGTTACCTCCTCTGCACCAAGCTCGGCCGCTACGACCTGGCCCACTTCGACTTCTCCGCGAAGCGCGTGGCGGAGAGCGTGGACGTCAGTTTGCACCGGATGGGGACGGACCACGTGGACGTGATGCTGTGCCACGACGTCGAGTTCGTGGACATGAAGCAGATCGTGGACGAGACGCTGCCGGCGCTGCGCAAGGCGCAGCAACAGGGCAAGGTGCGCTTCGTGGGCGTGAGCGGCTACCCGATGAAGTTGTTCCGCTACGTGCTCGAACGGGCCGACCTCGACGTGGTGCTGTCGTACAACCAGTACACGCTTCAGAACCGCCGGCTGCTGGAACTGGTGCCGTACTTGCAGGAGCGCGGCGCCGGCATCCTCAACGCCGCCCCCTTCGCGGCGCGCCTGCTGACCAACGCGCCGCTGCCGAAGTGGCACCATGCGTCCGACGCGGTGAAGGCGGCGTGCCGGCGCGCGGCGGAGCTCTGCCAGAAGAAGGGCGTGGACATTGCGAAACTGGCGGTGCAGTTCTCGGTGCGAGAACCGGCGTTCGCGAGCTGCGTCGTCGGCAGCGCCAACCCCGAGAACGTGAAGAAGTGGGCGGCGTGGGCAGAGGAGCCGCTCGACGAGGCGTTGCTGGCCGAGGTGGAGGAGATGTTGGCGCCCGTGATGAACGAGAGCTACGTGGAGGGGCGGCCGGAGAACAATTGAAAGAAGCGGCCGAGAAGGCATTTGAACAGAAGGCAACGAAGTGAACGAAGAAAGAACCGATCGCCGTGCCCATCTCCGCCAGTCAGCGCGCGGAAAGGCACGGGGGCCAGCACCAGCCATCCTGACGAGTCGCCCAGGCCTCTACCGCAAATAGGTCCGGGTCTCCTTCGGCAGGCCCGCGTTGCGCCGGGACGAGGTGTGCGGGTTGTTGCCGTGGAGGCCCTGGTAGTCCTTCAGGTTCAGCGCCGGGACAGGGACAGCCGGCGGGGGCTTCCCGGGGCCGATCGACTCGAGCCGCACCCGGAACGCGCCCGCGAAGTCGGCCTCGGGCAGTTCCCACGCGATCGCGACCAGAGACCGCGCCTGGGGGGCCAAGGTCGCAGTGCTCGATTCGCCCCAGATCCCGGTGTGGAACCCCAGCGGGGTCCGCCGCAACAGGCGGGCCGCGTGCCCCTTCGCGACCTTCCCGTCGCCCAGGACCAGCGCGAATCGCTCCGGATCGTGCCACGCATAAGACGTCCGCGGCCCGGCCAGAGGCTTCGTCGGGTCGTGCCTCGCGTTCTTCTGGAGGCTCTCGTACTGCGCATCCGTCGGGTAGAGCAACTCGTGCGGGACCGAGAGGACCACCACGAGAAACTCGTGGCCGGGCTTCGTCGGCTCGAGGCTAGTTTTCTCGCCCGGGTCCTTGATGAGCCGCCCCAATCGCTGCCAACCGAGTGCTTTCAGCCCCGAGGCCGGCGGCTTGGGGACCGCCGCCGGCCGGCCGGCACGGTTGCGAGGATTTTCAGGAGCTGTTTGCTCTCGCTCGGCGGCGCCCCAGAGCACGATGCGCCGCTCGGCCGTCACGGCGAGCCGCTTCCCGGCCGGCTCGAAGGCCAACCCCTCGGCCGAGCCGGCCGGCGCGGGCAGGGCGAGGACTTCCCGGCCAATCTCGACGTCCCAGGCGCGAACGGTGGTGTCCGACGCGTGGTTGCTGGCGGAAAAGAGTCGGTCTTCGGTCGGGTGGAACACCAGGGCCGTGACGCGCTCGGTGTGCCCGCGGAGGACGAACCGCAACCTCGACGTGTTGAAGTCCCACAAGCGAATGGTCTGATCGCTGCCCCCGGAGGCCAGGAGCTTGCCATCCGGGGAGAGGGCCAGCGCATGCACCATGTCCGCGTGCCCCTCGAGCTTGCGCACGCGCTTGCCGGTCGAGACGTCCCAGATGCAGACGACGTTGTCCCGGCCGGCCGAAGCCACGTGCCGGCCGTCTGGATGAAAGAGCACGGCTTCCACGATGCCCTCGTGCTTGCCGAGCGTAAGCTTCTCGGTCCCACTGGCGACGTCCCAGATGCGGACGGCGTTGTCCCAGCAGCCGGTGACCAGCGACTTGCCGTCGGGGCTGAACGCCGCGCTCGACAGGCGCTGCGGATGTCGGAGGACTTTGAGCTCCTTGCCGGTCTGCACGTCCCAGAGGCGAGCCTCGGCGTCGTTCGCCGCCGAGGCCAGCATCTTGCCGTCGGGAGAGAAGACCAGCGAGGCAATCTCCCCTTGATGTCCCTCGAACGCCCAGACCACGCGCAGCGAATCGGGGCCGTAACCGCCCTCCGGGGGCCGAAAATGGGCGCGGACCGGCGGCCGCTTCTCCGCCGTCGCCTTCGCCTTCGCCTGCTGGAGCCTTTCGCTCGGGGGCGCCCCTTCGGGGCCCTTCTCGACGAGGTGCAGCCCGAACGTCTGGACCGGTTCGCCCGTCTGAGTGTTCCAGGTGCGGATGCTCCCGGTGGCGTCTCCGGTGGCCAGCAGCCGCTCGGTTGGGTGAAAGGCGACCTTTTGCACGCCGCCGTCGTGGCCGAGAAAGCCATCCAGCCCAGGCGCCCGGGCCGGCCAGGCCCGCACGATGCCGTCCCCGCATGCCGCCACCACCCGGTCCCCCGCGTCCGACAGCGCCACGCGGGTTGGTTGCGCGGGGTAGCGCGCCAGCCGGCGCCTGGCCTTCACGTCCCGGACCTCGACGTCTCCGTATTCGTCCGCCGTCGCCAACCGTTTCCCATCGGCACTGAAGCTCATGTCCAGCACCGGGCGCGGATAGTCCGGGAGCTCGCCGACCTCCTTTCGCGTCGCGACGTCCCGGACCACGACGACCCGTCGGTCGGGCGCCCAGACGGCCAGACGACTCAGGTCCGGGGTCAGCGCGATGTTGGGGGACGTCCCGGGCCCGCGCGCCTTTTCGTCTTCCTTGCCGTCCGCCAGGTCCCAGAAGCGCAGGACGCGGTCCTCGCCGATCGAGGCCAGCCGCTGCCCGTCCTTCTGGAACCAGGCCCGCCGAACCTCATCCAGGTGGCCCACCAGCGTGCGCGTCTCGAGGCCGGTCTCCGCGTTCCAGGTCTTGATCGTGTTGTCCTTGCCCGCCGTCGCCAGAACCTTCCCGTCGTGGCTGTAGGCGACGGAGTTGACCGCGAGGACGTGTCCGTCCAGCCGATGGCGCACCCGGCCCGTTTCGAGATCGAAGATGGCGGCCGAGCTGTCTTCGCTGCCGGCGGCGAGGAAGCGGCCGTTGGGGCTGAACGCCAGGCCCAGAACGGCGCCGGTAAATTCCGTCAGCCGCTGGCGGGCCTTCCCGGTGTCCCCATCCCAGACGAAGATGACGCCTCGATCGTCCGCGGAGGCGACCCGCTTGCCGTCGGGGCTCAGGGCCACGGCGAACACCTGTCCCTGGTGCTCCTGAAAGCGCGTCAGTTCGGACCGCTGGAGCCGATGCAGGCGAAACCACTCCCAGCCCCGCAGGTCCGCGCCGCCCGTGCGCCCCGGGCGCGTGGCGTCGAGCAAGTCGGCCAGGTCGGCCAGGCGGCCCGCGATCAGGGCCTTTGGCGAAAGCCCCAGCGTGGCCGCGTACAGGTGGCGCTGCGCCGCCTTCTCCCGCTCTTCGGCGACGGCGCGCTGTTTTTTCTCCCCGTCGCGGGCTACCCGGACGGTGTCGAGGGCCTCCTGGGTCGCGTCGCGGGCCGTCTGGGCCGCATCGCGCGCCGTCTGGGCCTCGTTGCGGTCGAGCTGCGCCTTCTCTTCGGCCCGCGTCGCTCGGACCGCCTGCCGGGTGCTCAGCACTGCGGCGCAGATCAACAGCAGGAGGAAGGCGGCGGCCGTGGCCAGGGCCTTCGTGTGCTTGCGGGCGAACTTGCTCAGGAGATACCACGCCGAAGGCGGACAGGCCTGGACCGGGTCGCCCTGGAGGTAGCGCTCGACGTCCCGCGCCAGCCCGTTGGCCGTCTCGTAGCGCCGCGAGCGATCCTTGTCCAGCGCCTTCATCACGATCCAGTCCAGTTCCCCGCGCACCGACTTGGTCAGCTTCGCCGGCTCCATCTGGCGCTGCGCGGAGATCGCCGGCAACGTCTCCTTCGACTGGTGCAGGCGCGTGCTTGGCCTGGGCGGGTCCACCTCGCGGATAAGGCGAAGGACGTCGGCGAAGGACGTCTTGGTCAGGCGCTGTCGGGTCAGGGGCGTCGAGCCCGTGAGCAGTTCGTAGAGGAGAACCCCCAGGCTGTAGACGTCGGAGCGCGTATCGACGTCCTGGTTGTTCAGCTCGGCCTGCTCGGGGCTCATGTACTCCAGGGTGCCGACCACCGCCCCGAGCTCGGTGAACATGGTCTTCTCGGTCAGCCGCTGACCCGTGGCCTTGGCCACGCCGAAGTCGATGACCTTGACCACCGGCTTGCCGTCGAAGGGGGCCACCAAGACGTTGCTCGGCTTGACGTCGCGGTGAATGATTCCCTTTTGGTGCGCGTGCTGAAGCGCATGGCACACGGGCACGAACAACTCCAGGCGCTGCCTTGGCGTCAGGCGGTGCTCGTCGCAGTATTTGGTGATCGGTGTGCCCCGGACCAACTCCATGGCAAAGAAAGGCTGGCCGGTTGGGGTGGTGCCGGCGCCGAGCACCTTGGCGATGTTGGGATGGTCCATCATCGCCAGGGCTTGCCGCTCCGCCTCGAAGCGGGCCACAGCGTGGGGCGAGCCGAGGCCCATCTTGATGACCTTGAGGGCGACGCGCTGCTGGACGGGCTCGCGCTGCTCGGCCAACCAGACGGTGCCCATCCCCCCCTCGCCGATCTCCTGCAACAACTTGTACGGGCCGATCATCCTGCTGGCGGGGGCCGGCGCCGGCTTGTCCGCGGCAGGGGACCGGGCGAGGACCGGCGCGGCAGCCCCCGCCGTCTCCAGAGCGCGAGCAGGGGGGCCCCCGGCAGGCTCGTGGGCCGCGAGCAGGGCCTCGACCGCGTTTCTGAACGGCGGGGCCTGGGCACAGACGCGGTCCAGATACGCCTTGCGCTCGGCCGGCGATTGAATCGCGCGGGCCGCGTCGAAGACGGCCTTGACGCTCAGGGCTTGATTGGCCATGCCTTCCCCTCAGGAGAGGTTGCGGAGAAAACGCTCCCTTGCCCATGCGAGATTCTACGCCAGGCACGGACGTGCTTCCAACTGTTTTCTTCGTTGCGTTGCCCGCAGGGTGTGGCAACGGTTCCGGGAGCGCCTCGCTGAGCCGCAAGCGGCGGGCCCGCGAAGTTTGCCGCTTGCGGGTTGGCGATCACCGCCCCCGGCTGGGGCGATCCCCACTTGCCGCCCACTCCCCCCATCCTACCCTCTTCCGGGGAGGAGGCGATGAAGCAACCGCGCGTGCTCGGCCTGTTCGCCAAATGGCCCCGCCCCGCCGCCGTGAAGACGCGCCTCGGCGGGCCGCCCGGGTGGGGCGCCGCCGTCGCGCGGGCCTTCCTCCTCGACGCGCTCCAGCGCTTGAGCGCCCTTGCGGCGCGGCGAATCGTCGTCTACGCGCCGGCCGATGCGGCGCCGGCGTTCGCCGAGGTCGCGGGCGGCCGCTTCGAGCTGGCCCCCCAGTGCGATGGCGACCTCGGCCAGCGCATGCGGGCGTTCTTCGAGCAGCAACTCGCCACTGGCGCCGAGGCCATCGTGGCGGTCGGAACGGACAGCCCCACCTTGCCCCTCGAGTACGTCGAAAGCGCCTTTCGCGCTCTCGAATCGGGCGAGGCCGACGTCGTGCTCGGCCCCGCCCTGGACGGCGGGTATTACCTGATCGGCTGTGGCCCGCGCCTGCCGCCCGCGTTCGACGGCATCGCCTGGGGCGGCGCCACCGTGCTAGCCGAGACCGTGGCCCGACTAGGGCCGGGCTGGCGCCTGGCCCTGCTGCCGCCGTGGTACGACGTGGACGAGCCCCGGGACTGGGCGATGCTGCGCGGCCACCTGGCGGCGCTGCGCCGGGCCGGGCTGGTCCCCGGCGTGCCGCACACCGAAGCGCTCGAAACGCCACCGGGCGCGTGAACGGGCGGGCTCACGCCTCAGCCGACGATGGAGCCCTGGCAGCCCGAACCGCTGCCCGCCGTGCAGCCGTAGCAGTGCGGGCCCGTGACGATGGGGCGCCCCGCCACCGAGGCGTCGAAGTCGCGCACGTGGCGCGGTAGGCCGCGCGCGAGGCCCAGCTCGAGCATCTGGTTGAAGTCGCAGTCGTAGAGCTGGCCGTCCCAGCCCACCGAGAGCGTGGTGCGGCACATGACGCCTGCGACGGCGGCGGGGTTGTAGGCGCTCACGAGCGCCTCGACGTACGAGTCGAGCCGCCCGGTGGCGAGGAGGTCGTCGAGGAACCGGCTGATGGGCAGGTTGGTGATGGTGTAGAGCCGGTTAAACTCGACGCCGTGGCGCTCGCGCAGCTCCTTGCGGTAGGCGCCCTCCAGGGCCGCCTGGGGCGGGGGCAGGGAAGGGCCGATGGGGTTGTAGACGAGGGTCAGCGCCAGCCCGCTGCCCGGCTGCGCGTAGCCGACCGCGTTGAGCATGCGCAGGGCGGCGATGGAGCGCTCGAAGACGCCCTCGCCGCGCTGGGCGTCGGTGTTTTTCGGCAGGTAGCAGGGCAGCGAGGCGACCACCTCGACCTTGTGGGCGGCGAGGAAGTCCGGCAGGCCCTCATAGCCTGGCGCCAGCAGGATCGTCAGGTTGCAGCGGTCGATGACGTGCCGCCCCCGCGCGGCGGCCTCGGCGACCAGCCAGCGGAAGTGGGGATTCATCTCCGGCGCGCCGCCGGTGACGTCCAGGATGGGGATGGCGGCGCGGTCGAGCACGTCCAGGCACAGCTGCATCGTCTCGCGGGACATCACCTCCCGGCGCTCGGGCCCGGCATCGACGTGGCAGTGCCGGCAGGTCTGGTTGCACAGCTTGCCCACGTTGACCTGCAAGACCTCGATGCCGGCGGCGCGGAGGGGGCCCTGCCCGCTCTCGGCGAGAGACTGCTCGAAGGGCTTGGGGCAGCGCGCCGCCAGGAACTGGAGCTGGCGCGCCGGCTCGGCGAGGGGGCTGCCCTGGCGCAGGAGGGTCATCGCAGGCATGGAGCTCCTTCCGGGGCCGGGGACGATGTGGGCACGCTTCCCCTGTAGGCTATCGGGCGGCGCGCGCGATTGCCAGGCCGACCCGTCAGCGCACCGTCGGATAGAACCGCGCCAGTCGGTCGGGGCTCACTCCGCCGGCGGCCAGCGCCGTCAGCGCCCAGTTCCGCAGCGTCTGGCGCACGACGCCCTGGTTGTGCCAGCGCCGCGGCGAGACGAATATGCGCCGCGGCGCCACCACCACCCGGCCCAGGCGGCGCAGCGCCTTGCTGAGGAACACGTCCTCCATCAAGCGCAGCGGCGGGAAGCCGCCCACGCGCTCGAACAGGGCGCGCGAAACGAACAGCCCCTGGTCGCCGTAGGCCAGCCCCGTCAACCGCACCCGCGCCGTCGCCGCGGCGCCGATGGCGCGGTAGGCCAGCCCGGGCGCCGTCACGGTCATGCGGAAGCAGCCCGCCACCACGCCGCGCCGCGCCAGGCAGCGCTCGGCCGCCGACAGCGCCCCCGCCTCCAGCGCGCAGTCGGCGTGCAGGAACAGCAACACGTCGCCCGTCGCCCGGGCCGCGCCCGCGTTCATCTGCGCCGCCCGCCCGCGCGGGCCACGTACCAGCACGTCGGCGGCGCCGGCGAGGGCGCAGGTGGCGTCGGTGCTGCCCCCGTCGGCCACGATGATCTCGTGCGGGCGAAGTTCGCGCAGCAGGCGCAGTGCCTCACCCAGACAGGCCTCCTCGTTCAGGGTCGGGACGATCGCGGACACGGGCATGCAGGCCCTCCCGGGCGGACCGGCAGCGAAGAATTTGAACAGAAGGCAACGAAGGCAACGAAGAAAGGAAAGAGAGGCAAGGCCCTGAAAACGAGGGAGGGGAAGTAGAAAGGCAGCGCCACCTCTTCCTGTCTCTCCGTTCGCCTGCGTTCCTCGGTATCTACTCCTCTCCCTTCTGTTCTTTCTTCGTTGCCTTCGTTGCCTTCTGTTCCAATTCTTCGCTGCCGGGACGGCATCTCGGCGAAATCGGGCCCGCGGTCACAGCCTGGCGAGCAAGTCCTTGACCTTCGCCTCGATCAGATCGCGGACTTGCCGGTACTGTTCGGGCGGAAGCTCCTTGGGGTCGGGGACGCCCCACTCCTCGCGACGCCGGGCCTTCAGCAGCGGGCACCCCTCGTCGCCGCAGCCCATGCCGACGACGACCTCGAATTCGCCGGACGGCAGGTCGGCCAGTCCCTTCGAGTGGTGAGCGGTCAGGTCGTAGCCGACCTCCTTCATAAACTCGACGGCGCGGGGGTTGACCCGCCCCGAGGGCCGCGACCCGGCGCTATGCGCCTCGACGAGCCCGGCGTCGTGCAGGCGGGCGAACGCCTCGGCCATCTGCGAGCGGTTGGAGTTTTCGACGCAGACGAAGACGACTCGTTTCTTGTCGCTCACGGGCTCGGCTCCGCGGATTGGAGGGAACAGCAGGGGCCTTCGTGGACGCAGCGGCAGACCAGGACAGCCAGCCCGGCACCCAGCGGGGTCGCGGTAAGGTAGACCCAGAGGTGGTCGAGGCGCAACGACACCACGGCGGGGGCCAGCGAGCGAGCCGGGCTCATCGAGGCGCCGCAGACCGGGCCGGCGAACAGGGCCTCCAGCGCGATGACGGCGCCGACCGCGACGCCTGCCATCACCCCCTTCTCCTTGGCACCCGTGCTGACCGACAGAATCACGAACATCAGGAACAGGGTGAGGACCAGTTCCAGGACGAACGACTGGGCTACCGGGCCAGCGGGCCTTGTGGCCCCCAACGTCGCGTCGTCGGGAAAGAGCAGCCGCAGAAGCAGGCTGGCGAGCAAGGCGCCGGTACACTGGCAGACGACGTAGGGCAGCACGCTTCGGGCCGGGAAGCGCCCGGCGAGGCAGAAGCCGAGCGTCACCGCCGGGTTGAGGTGCGCGCCCGAAACGTCGCCCAGCGCGTAGATCAGGGCCAGGACGATCAGGCCAAAGGTGAGGGCGACGCCGACGTGGGTGACGGCCCCGCCGCTGGCGGCGTTGACGACGATGGCCCCGGTGCCCGCGAAGATCAGGGCGAACGTGCCGAACAGTTCCGCGGCCAGCTTCCTCATCGGGCCCCCTTCAGGCCGAGCGGCGTGCGCCCCGGAGGAGGTTGTCCTCCTGGTAGGCGGGCCCGAACTGCTCCGTGGGCAGGCCGAGTAGGTCCCGCCACCAGATCCGGCAGTCGTGGGCCAGGACATGGTAGATGCCGCCCTCCACGAACCGCCGCGCCGAGGTCCGCGCGTACTTGCGGACCAGCACCAGTTTGCCTCGCCTGCCCAGTCGCTTGCAGAAGTCCGACGCCTCCAGCAGTCGTCGCTCGGGGTAGCCGCCGACCTGCCGGAACGCGAGGGCGCGGACGAAGACGCCCTGGTCCCCGTAGTAGAGCGGCCAGAGGCGGTAGCGCACGCGGTTGATCACCTCCACGAGGCGCAGGCCAAGTTGCGGGCCGTCCAGGGCGAACTCGAAGGCCCCGCCGACGACCTGGGGGCCGCCCAGGGCCTGCCGGATGGCGCGGTCGTAGCCGCGTGGGACCATCGTGTCCGCGTCGAGGAACAGCAGGACGTCGCCGGTCGCGACCGCCGCCCCTCCATTCAACGCGGCGGCCCGACTGGAGAAGGCGGGCCGCCCCTGGGCGAGTTGCGTTTCCAGCCGCGCCGCCAGGCCCGCCGTGCCGTCCGCGGAGCCGCAGTCGGCCACGATGATCTCGTGGGGCGGGCCCAGCGCCGCCCGAAGCCGGGCCTGAGCGACCGCGGCCGCCAGGTAGCCGGCCTCGTTGAGCGTGGGGATGATGACGCTGAGCCGCACGAAGCTCCTCCGGCCGGGACGGCGACAGTCAGCCCGCCTTGAGGGCGTAGACCTGGACGCTGGCGGCGTAGTCGTTGACGTTGTAGCGGAGCAGCAGATCGGCCAGCCCCTGATGGACGCCCGGCGCCGGCTGCTCTGCCGCCGGCGAACAGCACCCGGCCATCGGCAAGCTCGAGGACGAGAGCATGGGCGGGGCGCAGCAGGCGGCCTGGTTCTCCACCTTGGCGTAAGCGTTGAGGTCCTTGCCGGCATCCACGACCTGGATGGCGGCAAACCCGGCATCCTGCAAGGCGCGGCGGTAGTCGTCGATCGGCACCGCGCCGGCGATGCAGCCGACGTAGGCCATCACGTCGCGGGCGAGCTCCTCCGGCAGCGGCTTCTTGAGGGCAATGTCGCTCACGGCGAGCCGACCGCCCGGCTTGAGCACTCGGAAGATCTCGCGGAAGACGGCCGGCTTGTCGGGCGCCAGGTTGATGACGCAGTTGCTGATGACGCAATCGACCGAGCCGTCGGGCAGCGGCAGCCGGTCGATCTGCGCCAGGCGGAACTCGACGTTGCCGGCCCCGACGCGCGCCGCGCCGGCCCGGGCGCGCTCGAGCATCTCGGGCGTCATGTCGATGCCGATGGCCTTGCCGGTCGGGCCGACCTTGCCCGCCGCGAGGAGCACGTCGAGCCCGCCGCCGCAGCCGAGGTCCACGACCGTCTCGCCGGGGCGCAGGTTGGCCGTCGCCGTCGGGTTGCCGCAGGAGAGCCCCATGTTGGACTCGGCGGGCACGGCCGCTAGCTCTTCCGGGGCGTAGCCGAACGCCTCGGCGACCGCCCGCACGCCGGCGTGGTGGCTGGAAAGGTCGCTCGCCGCCACGGCGGCGTAGCGGTCGCGCACCTGGTCCACGATCTGCTCGGACATGGTCGTTTCTCCTCACGATTCGGAACAGCACCCGCCGGTCTTCTCGAGGCGGGCGGCGCGGACGGCGTCGGCGAGCACATCCGGGGCCTCCGCGGCTGCTTCGCGGAGGCACTCGAGCAACTTCCGGTGAAACGGCGATCCCGCCGGCGCCAGGGAGTAGTAGCTCCACGCCTTCGCCCTGCGGACGACGACCAGCCCGGCGCGGCGCAGGTACGCCAGGTGCCGCGACGCGCTCGGCTGCTCGACGCGGAGGACGGACACGAGATCGCCCACGCACATTTCCCCTCTCTGGAGGAGGTGAAGGATGCGCAGGCGCGTGCGGTCGGACAGGGCCCGGAACTTCAGGCCCATCTGGCGGGCGGCGGTGGCGGACGGCGACATGGAGGTGGCCCCGGGAATATAACGTGACGGTAATATATCGGGGGCGAGGGGCCGCGTCCAGGGCGGACCGCCTCGTGCTGATCGACCGCGCCAGGGGCGAGGAGGAAATCTGGTTCCGCAGCCGGGAGCGGCGCGACGCCGTGTTCGCCGCCGTGCGAAAGGCCGTTCGCTCCCGGGCATGAGGCGAGCCCAGCTTTGGCCAGTCGGCCAATGGCCTTTGTCACCTGTCTGCATGCTTGTACAGAAACGTCTTCATCCCTTGCGGCCGGGACGAGAAGAACAGGACCACGCCGTAGTTGCTCAGCGCTGCCGCGGAGACGCTGTGGCCGCCGTACTTCGCGGTCGGCCCGTCGGTGGCCGGCAGTTCCCGCCACTCGTCCTTGCCGGGATGGTAGGCGAGAAACTTCTTGTCCTTGGAAAGGACCAGCAGTTCTCCAGACACGGGATCGACCACGTTGAGCGAGCGACCGATGCCGAGGCCCACGGGCGCCTGTTTGCCCGCGGTAATCTTGCCCTGAGCGTCAAGGCGATAGATCTTCTTGCTGCCGTTGCCGCCGCCGAACAGCACCATCTTGAATTTGGGGCTGGAGGCGGCGAAGTTGTGATAAGGCCCCATGTCCAGCTTGGCTGCGAGTTGCGACCAGGTGTTTTTCTCTTCGGACCAGAACCACGTGCCGCCACCGTACACCCGCACCAGGCCCTTCATGGCGGGGAAATACTCCAGGGCCGTGCCGTGGCCGGTCGCCGCTTTGAGGTCGGGCAACGTCGTCCACCTGTCCTTGGCCACGTCGTACCTGTGAACGTGGGTCGAGGCGCTGGCATGATGAAAAAACACGCCGCGTGCGGAGTCGGCCGCGTTGTTCTCGTAGGCGTGGAACCACTTCAGTTTCTCGGCCCATTTCGGCGTCGGCATGCGCTTCCACCCGTTCTCCCTGGCCGAATAGGCGATGAACGTCGGAGGCCCCTTCAGGTGGACCTGGCCCACGAACAGCACTTGCTGGGAGCGTTCGTCCCAGGCGGCCCTGCCGGCGTAGGCCAGAATGTCCTCGTCGCGCATGAGTTTGGCGGAATCGTAGCCCTTGGACCGCAGTTCCCTCCACTCGCCGGGCTTCATGGCCGAGGCCAGTTTGCCGACTTCCGTGGGAGGCTCGGCAGCGGGAAGGTGCGCCAGCAGTGCCCCGAGAGACAGCATCGCGACGACCGTTGCTTTCATTCCGCCCGGCCCTTTTCGTTGGGGAAGGATCGCTCAGAGGCCCTTCAGAAAGTCCGCCGTCAGCGCGCGTCCGTCCCCGGGAGCGCGACGGGCAGATAGCTCTTCCGCATGGTAACCCGATTGCCCTTGGCGTTGTGGTCCACCTGGCTCATGAACGCGCGCATGAGCGTCAAGCCTCGCCCGCCGACGCGCTCGAGGTTGGACGGGTCGGTCGGGTCGGGCAGGGCGGAAGGGTCGAACCCGGGGCCTTGGTCCTCCACCACGTAGACCGCCTCCTCTCGGGACAGCGTGGCCTGGACGCGCACCCGCCGGTCCGAATACGGCGGCTGCCGGCGCCGCTGTTCGCCGAGGCCCTGAAACGCCTGTTCGGACTGCTGGCGCAGGTCCGTGCTGAGCTCCAGGTTTCCGTGCTGGATGGCGTTGAGCAGCGCCTCGTGCAGCGCCAGCCCGACGCGCACCCGCTCAGCTCGTTGGCAGGGGTGCAAGATCGCGGCGACTTCCTCCAGGTAGCCGATCAGGGGCGGCACCAGGGCCGGGTCGTTGTCGAGAACGAAGCCGACCTGGTCGTAGCTCAGGCAGTCGAACACGCGTGTCTGCGAGGGGAGGGCCCGGACGATCGACAGAACGTGCCCCAGGACGTGGACGATTTCCCGGGCCAGGTTCGTCTTGCGCACGTATCCCGCCGCCCCCTCGTGGAGGGCACGCACGGCTGCCTCCCCGCAACCCGTGGCGGTCAGCAGGATGATCGGCAGGGCGGGGTGGTCGCGCCGCGCCGCCCGCACCAGGTCCAGCCCGTTCATCACCGGCATGTCCAGGTCCGTGAAGACCACGTCGGGCACGTCGTTGCGGAGGAGGCCGAGAGCCTCCTGGCCGTTGGCCGCGAGTAACACCTCGCAGCCAGCCCCTTCCAGCAAGAGCCGGAACTGCTCCGCCTCGGCGGCGTTATCCTCGACGACAAGGACTCTTGGCACGTGCGCTCCCGGTGAGGTTTCCCAAGTGCCCCGCAAGACCGATTCAGGCTACCAAAAGTTCTCGTAGCAGGAAAGGCGCCCCCCCGACATGCCGCCGGTGCGCGGCCAACGGGCCCGGGCGCCCTTCTGCCGCAACGTTCGCCAGCGCGAGTGCCGTCACCCAGAGCGGAGGGGCCAAACAACAAGCAGCGCTCGCCCGGCCCGCGCGACGGGCGCTGGCCCGGGCCCGTGCCGCGGACTACTCTGAGCGATGGAGCGCGCCGGAGAAAGCGCCCTCGCTCCGCTCGATGCGGGGCCTCTTCCTGATCTGGGCAGTCCATGAGGGGCCCGAGACGTCGCTCTCCAAGCCGATGTTCGCGTCCGTGCCCCTCGAAGCGCGCTTCGCCTGCACGGGGCTCGCAATCATGGGGACGATCGCGCTTCTGTTGGCGGTCGGGGGCGCCTTCTTCGTCGCGGTCGCGCCCCCGCCGTTCGATTCGACGGAGGCCCTCCTCGTTGTTCGATTCGACGGAGGCCCTCCTCGTTGGCTGCCTTGTGGCGCACTTCTTCTTGCTGGGGGCGGCGGCCCTCGCCGCGGCCGGGCTCCTCTCCGCCGGGAAGCCGCTCGGCAGGGCCCTGGCGTGGTGCGTGGTGCCGTTCTTCTTCATCAACAACCCGATCTTCCTCGTCGTCTCGCTCCTCGTCGTCCAGGCCCTCGTTTCCCGAGACATGCGCCTTCACCTGAGGCTCGGCGCCCGACCGCTTATCGGTGCAAGCCTGCGCCCTTGAAGGCGCCGGGCGCCACGACGCCGACGTCCTGGCTCACTGCCGCCAGGCGGGAATGCACGTCCGGGGCCGCTGGTCGCTCGACGCCATCCTCGGACGGGAATGACCCTGGCCCCCCCCATTCCCTGACACGTCACCCTTTTGAAACGAAACGCCCCGGAATGAAACGGAATGGGCGATTTCGGAGGTAAAAAGGAGCAAAGTCCCTACGTCACGCGATTGAAACGGGCGCAACCGGCCGTCCGCTAGACCGCCATGGGCCATGAAACAGCCTCCAACAGGCCGCGATGGGGGTGGAGGCGTTGGGTTTCCTGCTCGATGCGGAACGTGAAAAAGTGGTCCCAATCCCCGTTCAACGCCGTGCTG
>JBBSEZ010000222.1:0-16139 GCA_038239195.1 Gemmatales bacterium | reverse complement strand
TCTAATGGCGGGGGACTTGTATGGTGTGCCACCGCAGGGGGGTGACGACGGGGTTGCTGTTTTTGGTTTCGGCCCCCGGGGTCCGGGCCGAGAGCGCCCAACAGATGGGGTGGGGGGGGGCTGACCCCGCCGCCCCCCTTCTGTTCGGCGCTCGTTCGCGTCCTTCTTCACACCTTCGCCGGCACCACGAACCCGCGCCGGTACTCGCGCGTCAACATCGCGTCGGCCTCGCGGTCCCCGATGAACTTCTCCGTCTTGACGTCCAGCGTCAGCTTGCGCCCCAGGCTGTAACTGATCTCATCGACCTTGATCTTGTGCGCCTTGAGGTGCTGTTCGGTATCCGCCAGCGCCTTGATCGCCTCGGCGTTGCCGGTGAAGACCTGCGCCTTCCGGTTGAACGCCTGCGGCTTGCCCAGGCGGTAGCTGATGTTGCCCAGGTGGCACAGGGCGCTGGACAGGTGCCCTTCGAGGATGTCGGCGGTCAGGTCGGCCGCGCGGCGGTTGCGCACCGCCTTGACGAAGTTCTCGAAGTGGTCGCCGTCGCCGGAGAAGCGCTTGAGGATTTCGCCGTCGTTGCTGTAGGCGATGCCGCCCGAGTAGCTCGGGCAGACCAGGAAGCCCTGACTGCCGTACCAGACGTTGCCGACGAAGGGCTGCGGCTTCCCTTTGGGGTCGCGCTTCGGGCTCGCCTTGCCGGGGTAAGGCGAATCGGACTGCAAGCCGCGCACCTCGAAGAGCAACTGGCAATCGCCGTAGTCGAAGAGGGAGATCTCCGTGTTGGGCGTCTCGCCGTCATCGACGTAGCCGAACCGCCCGCCGACCGTCTGCACGCTCTTACAGAGGACGTTCTTGTTCAGGCCCCAGCGCGCCTTGTCCATCTCGTGGATGCCCTGGTTGCCCAGGTCGCCGTTGCCGTAGTCCCAGACCCAGTGCCAGTCGTAGTGCAACTTCTTCCGCATGAGCGGCTTCATTGGGGCCGGGCCACACCAGAGGTTGTAATCGACCGTCTTGGGGATCGGCGTGGGCGCGGCCACCTTGCCGATGCTGCCGCGCAGCTTGTAGCACAGGCCGCGCGCCAATTTGACCGTGCCGAGCTGGCCGGAGTGCAGGAAGGCCATCGCGTCGCGCATTCCCTTGGTGCTGCGGCTCTGGGTGCCGGTCTGGCAGATGCGCCGGAACTTGCGGGCGGTCTCGACGATGCGACGGCCTTCGCTGACGTTGTGGCTGACAGGCTTCTCGACGTAGACGTCCTTGTTGTTCTGCATCGCCCAGATGGCGGCCAGGGCGTGCCAGTGGTTGGGCGTGGCGATGGCGACGACGTCGACGTTGGGGTCTTCGACGACCTTGCGCACGTCCTGCTCGAACTTCGGCGCCCTGCCTTCCCGTTTCTCGACCAGCTTCATTGCCGGGCCGATGACGGCCGAGTCCGCATCGCAGATGGTGGTGACCTCGCAGTTGTGCCTCTTGGAGAAGCCCTCGACGTGGGACATCCCCCGGCCCCTGACGCCAACGACCGCGACGCGCAAGCGATCCAGCGCGTTGCCGGCGCGAGCCGGGGCGCTCGGGGCGGCGGCGCCGTCCGCGTCGCTCGCGGTACCGGCGGCCGCAACGGCGGCGGCGAGCCAGGCGGTGTCGTACATGAAGTCCCGTCGATTCATCGAAGGCATGGAGGGAGTCTCCCCAGGGTGGGTAGGTGGAAGGCACTAACGGTAATGTATCCGCGAAGGGAGAGGTGGGTCAATCGGGTAGGTCGCGGATTTTGCCCACAAACAAAAACAGAGGCCCCACCTGCGCAAGCGCAAGTGGGAACCTCTGTCTCGGTGGAGGATGCCGCCCGCGCGCCCGAGGGCATGCGAGCCTGAGCCGATGGTTACCGAGATCGCCATCGGAAGATAAGATGTTCGTGGGGGAGCGGAAGAGCGAACCACGGGGAGGGGAGAGGCTCGCTGCGTGCCGTCGCGTTCACCCCAACCGTAGGTCAACTTTTCCGGCGCGTCAAGTTCGCGCGGCGGAAGTTTGGTTCAGCTCGCGGACATCGATTTCGCCGTGGGCCCTTCGATCTGATCGGCCATGACCCAGAGCATGTGTGCGACGCGCTCGCGCAGGACGCGATGTTTGCGATGGCGCAGTTGGGCGTAGGTTCGCCAGACGTAGAAGAGGAGGGCGACCGCCAAGGCCGCCGCGTTGCACCAGATCGGCTGCATGAGAGACCTCCTTCACTGTTCCGTTGCCCGAACTGTAGCTCATGAGGACAGCGCCCGCAACTCGCGGCGAGAAAATGTGCGGCCTCGGCAAGACGTGCCGGCGGGCCGGCGATGGGTGACAATCGGCATGCTCGAACAGCACTTCCTGCTGGTGGGGCCCTCCGACGAGGCCGGGCTGCGGAGCATTTCCGGCGCCGCCGGCCAACCACTGGGCTACGCCTGGTGGCGCCCGCGCCGGGGGCCCTGGTGGCGCTTGCGCCCCCAGGTCCTCGCCGTCCACGAGCACGAAGACGAGCCCCTTCTCTTCACCGTGCGCCGCTGGTGGCCCCTGTTGCCCTGGCGCGAGCTCCGCGACGCCGAGGGCCGGCCCGTCGGCTACCTGCGGGGCGCGAGCATCAGCGACCGGATCGGCCGCTGCGTGGCCTGCCGAGAAAAGACGTCGGAAATAGGGGCTTCTTGCTTCCGCCAGCCCGCGGGCCGCGCCCTCGGCGAGGTGGCCAGCACCGCCGAGGGGATGGTCCTGACGTTCGCGCCGGCCGTCGAGCCGGACCCCTTCGCCAAGATGTTGCTGCTGGCGGCCGTGCTGCTGGAGGGGACGAGTTAGGCCAGCGAACCGCGAGGAAGTCGGCGACCACCACGGCAACGGCAACGAGCAGGCGCCCTTGTTGCCAGGCCATTCCCGGGTAGGATGTGGCCGATGACCAGAGGTTGCTTCGCCGAAGAGGCCCTCCCTGACTGGAACAAGGAGCCACGGCATGACCGAGCCCATCTCACCGCTGGCACAGGCCCCTGCCCCGCCCTACTATGCCGTGATCTTCAGCTCGGTGCGCACGCCCGCCGATCCAGAGGGCTAAGCGGCGACGGCGCAGCGCATGGTCGAACTGGCCTCGACGCTGCCGGGGTTTCTGGGCATCGAGAGCGTGCGCGACGGCGACGGGGTGGGCGTCACGGTGTCGTACTGGGACAGCCTCGAGGCGGTGCGGGCGTGGGGGCAGCATGCCGAACACCGGGAGGCACAATGAGTTGGCCGGGAGCGCTGGTATCGAGCGTTCCGGCTGCGCATCAGCCGCGTCGAAGCGGAGCGGTCGTTTGAGGAGACGTAGTCGCGGCTCGCCAGGCCGCGCACTTGCCAGATACGGCGGTTGGAACAGAGGTGCTTCATGCAACGCAAGCGCGTCGGCATCCTGATCTACCCCGAGGTGGAGGTCCTCGACTTCGCGGGCCCTTTCGAGGTCTTTTCGGTCGCCCGGCTCGACGAGGCGCGGCGCCGCGAAACGCTGTCGCCGTTCGAGGTCGTCGTGGTAGCCGAGGGGACCAGGCCTGTGACCGCGACAGGTGGATTGCGCGTCCTGCCCGATCGCGACTTCGCGAGTTGCCCGCCGCTCGACGTGCTGGTCGCCCCCGGCGGCTGGGGGTCGCGGCGCGAGGTCGAGAACGTGGCCCTGATCGACTGGATACGCCGGCAGAGCGCCGGTGCCGAGCTGACCACGTCGGTCTGCACCGGATCGTTTCTGCTGGGGGCGGCGGGACTGCTGAAGGGCAAGCGGGCGACGACGCACTGGCTCTCGCTCGACCGCATGCAGGCGACCTTCCCCGACGTGCAGGTGGAGCGCGACGCTCGCGTGGTGGAGGACGGAGCGCTCCTCAGCTCGGCCGGGATCGCGGCGGGCATCGACCTGGCCCTGCGGGTCGTGGCGCGCTGCCACGGCGAGGCGGTGGCGCGGGCGACGGCGCGGCACGTGGAATACCCGTATCCAGAGGGGAACGCGCGGCGCGTGTGAGGGCGAATCAGCGATGGTTCAACCGCTCCAGGGGGCCGAGCACCTTGTCTCCGAACCGGCCCCGTAACGCTCCGAGCGCGCCCGGCCCGAAGTGGTTCCGGTCAAGCTGTAAGCTCTCCAGTCGCCCCAGATGAGGAGACTTGGCCAGCGCCCAGGCACCGACATCACCGAACACAGGTGAAACGCGGGTGTGTCCCCCCGCCGCAGATGCTCAGGTTCCGCAGCTCACTCAGGTGAGGACACTCGGCGAGCGCGCGCACGCCATCGTCTCCGATCTTCGTCCTACTCAGGGTAAGCCCCCACAACCGCCGCAGGTAGACGGAGGCGGCCAGTTCCTGGCACTCCGCAGGAGCGAGGGAGAGGAAGCGAAGGAACTGGATTGGCGCGACCGCGAAGAGCGTGTCGGCCTGGTCGCGGTAAAACTTCCAGAGCATCACGTCGGCCCCGCTGACGAAGCCGCGCCAGAATCGCTGCCAGTTGATCCCTCCCAGACAAGGCAATCGGCCCCGCCACTCATCCATCCGCGCCGCTACCTTGGCCTGCCTCGCCTTCAACGCCTCTTGACGACGGTCGTCCACGGCCAGGCAAGGGCGTTCGACTTGCACGCGAATGAATTCCGCCCGTTCCGGCTCGCCATACTCCTCCAGCCAGTCGGCGTATACCTGCCGCACGGCGTCGTCGGCCGGGCTCTCGACGACCGCGCGGAACAGCGCCTCCCCTTCCGTCATGGCGGCCCCTCCTCGATCTCCTCCTCGTCCACGTCCTCCACGATCATCATCTGCGTCCCGTCAACCCCCAACTCGCTCAACCGCCGCTCGACCTCCGCCCGCGTCCCCACCCCCGGACACGACAGCAGCACGTCGTACATCGCCACCTGGCACGACCACCCGCCCGCGGCGAGGCGGTCGAGCGTGTCGGCGGCGGCCGCGAGGCGCTCTTGCAGCGCGGCGCTCAACTCGCGCAGGCGCCAGCCGTCGAGCCGGGTGCCTTCCTCCAGTTCCTGCCCGGCGTTGCCGAATAGCGGCATGCAGACCGTGACGCCCATGACCGGGCCCTCCCGCGCGACCTGACGTTTCCCAACGGCGCCTCTCGTCATTAGGATAGAGCGTACGGGCCCTCGTGCGGAAGGCCCCTCCGGGGAGAAGGCCATGGGACCGCTTTCGGGCTCCACCTCGCCGAGCCTGCTGGCGCGAGCGCAGGACAACCAGACCGCCGCCTGGGAGCGGCTGGTCGAGCTGTACGCGCCGCTCGTCTACCACTGGTGCCGCCGCGCCGGGCTGGGGCCGGAGGACACCGCCGACGTCTTTCAGGAGGTCTTTCGCGCCGTGGCCCGCAGCCTGGCTGACTTCCGGCGCGATCGCGCCGGCGACACCTTCCGCGGCTGGCTGCGCACCATCACGCGCAACAAGGTGCGCGATCACTACCGCCGCCACCGCGAGGAGGCCCACGCCGCCGGCGGCACCGATGCCCAGATGTTCCTGCTCGCCCGGCCCGACCCGCTGGCCGAGGAAGGCCCCGAAGAAGCCGGCCTCCTCACGCGACAGTTGCACAAGGCCCTGGAGAGCATCCGTGGCGAGTTCGAGGACCGCACCTGGCAGGCCTTCTGGCGCGTGCAGATGGAGGGGAAGGGCACCGACGAGGTGGGGGCCGAGCTGCGGATGACGCCCGCCGCCGTGCGAAAGGCGAAGTTCCGCGTGTTGCGCCGGTTGCGCGAGGAACTGGGAGATTTGCTCGAATGAAGGACTGCGGGACGCGCCGGCGTTCCGGAACAAGGGGGCGCTGCGTGAGCGCCCCCCTCGAGGAAAGCTCTTGCCCGCCGGAAGGACCACCATGAACGTTTGCACCTGCCCGGGCCCGCAGCTGCTGCGCGACTACGCGGAGGGCCGGCTCGACCAGCCCCAGCACGACGGCATCGAAGCGCATCTCGACGATTGCGCCGACTGTTTGCGCGCCGTCGAGGCGCTCGACCGGCAGGGGCAGACGCCGTTCCCGCACCTGCACTGCACGACGGTCCCCGCGCTCCCGTTCGAGGAGGACGACTTCCAGCACCTTGTGGCCCGCGCGAAGGCACTAACACCCGCAGAGGAGCTCCCGGCTCTCGCCGACGAAGGCGCTCTGGCCCGGGCGCTGGAGGAGCGCGGCTACCAGCTCCTCGGCCCCTTGGGCGCTGGGGGGATGGGGCGCGTCTACAAGGCCGAGCACCGCCGCATGAAGCGAACCGTGGCGGTCAAGGTGCTGTCGCCCGAACTGCTGCGCTCGCCCGCAGCCCGCGCTCGCTTCGCGAGCGAGGTCGAGGCCATCGCCCGGCTCGCCTCCCCGAACATCGTCGCCGCTTTCGACGCCGGCGAGGCGGCCGGGCGGGACTTTCTCGTGATGGAGTACGTCGAGGGCCGCAACCTCGCCGAGGTCGTCAAGGCACAGGGCCCCCTCCCCGTCGAGCGCGCCCTGGCCCACGTCCTGCAAGCGGCCAGGGGGCTGCAACAGGCCCACGCCGCCGGGATCGTCCACCGCGACGTCAAACCGGCCAACCTGCTGCTCGATCGGCGCGACACGGTGAAGTTGCTCGACCTCGGCCTGGCGCATCTCGCCGACGAGGGCCTGGTCACGGCCGGGGCCGTCATGGGCACCGCTGCTTTCATGGCGCCCGAGCAGGCCACCGAAGGGGGCCGCGTCGATGGCCGGGCCGACGTCTACGGCCTCGGCTGCACGCTCTACTTCTTGCTCACCGGCCGGCCGCCCTACGAGCGCGAGACCGTCCGGGAGACGCTGCTGGCCCATCGCACCTGTCCAATCCCGGCGCTCCCCGCCCCCTGCCCAGCCCCGCTCGGCGACCTGTTCCGCCGCATGGTGGCCAAAGGCCCCGAAGACCGCCCCGCCCTCGGCGCCGTCGTCGCCGGTCTCGAAAGGCTCCTCGCACCTGCCCCGCGCCGGACCGCGCGGAGGCTCGCCGCGCTCGCGGCCATGCTCGCCCTGTGCGGTTCATTGCTCTGGGCAGCCTTCCCTCGTTCGGAGACGGGCCCGGCGCCTCTCGACAAGGGCGAGACGGCCCGGAAAGTGGGGCCTGCCCCGCCAAGCCTCGCCGCGCCGGCCCCGCCCGCGCCCGGGAAAAGGGCCACGCCGGCGATCGAGATGGTCTCCATTCCCGCGGGCTCGTTCTGGCGCGGCTCTCCCGACAGCGACCCCGACAAGCGCGAGAACGAGAGGCCACGCAAGGAGATCAAGGTTCGCCGCGCCTTCTCCCTCGGCAAATTCGAGATCACGCAGGCCCAGTATCAGGAAGTGATGGGCCACAACCCCAGCGCCTTCGGGCCCAACCACCGCTTCAAGGGCAAGAAGATCGACACGCGCAATCACCCGGTCGAGTCGGTGAGCTGGCTCGACGCCGTGCGCTTCTGCAACAAGCTGAGCGAGCGGCACGGGCTGAAGCCGTACTACCGCATCGAAGGCACGACGATGTCCGTGGTGCCCGGCACCTACGTGCGCACCAAAGTGACGACCGTGACGATCGTGCGCGGCAACGGCTACCGCTTGCCAACCGAGGCCGAGTGGGAGCACGCTTGCCGCGCCGAAAGCACCACGCGCTGGTCGTTCGGCGACGCCGCGAAAGACCTGGGCGCCCACGCCTGGTTCGACGGCAATGCCGGGGGCCTCACGCACGCGGTCGGGCAGAAGAAGCCCAACGCCTGGGGGCTGTACGACATGCACGGCAACGTCCCCGAGTGGTGTTGGGACCGCTACAGCGCCACGGCCTACAAGGGCTCGCGCGTCAGCGACCCCACAGGGCCCGGCGAGGGCAGGACGCGCGTCTTCCGCGGCGGGGGCTGGGACCACTCCGCCGCCGGGACGCGCTCGGCGGCGCGCACGCCCCTCGGGCTGGCGTACAGCGGGAGCACCCTCGTCGGCATTCGCGTGGCCCGGGACGAGCCGTGAGAAAGAGCGCGGGACGCGCCTCCGTTCAAGGAAGGTGAGGCCAAGAGACGGCTTCTCTCGGCAAACAAGCCACCCTTCCCAAGTTGAGGTACGGCCATCATGTTCCAGAACTGGGCCCGGAAAATGATCTTCTCGGTCGCCGCCCTCGGGGCGTGCGCCGCCGTTGCGGCCGCCTGCGGCATCGAGCCGCCGAGCGTCGTCAAACTGCCCGCTGGCGTGGAGCGCGGCACGGTGGCCGGCAACGACTTTGTCGCCGTCACCCAGAAGGGCAAGATCATCAAAGTGGACCTGCGGCGTGGGCGCGTCACCGACCTCGGCGCTCCCGGCGAGAAGTTGAGCTCGTTCATCGACGTGGCCGACGGCAAGGCGCTGGTGGCCTCGCCGGGCAAGGCCTACGTGATCGACCTGAAAACGGGGAAAACGGTCCACTGGGCGTCTTTCCGCGGCGAGACGGTCCACGGTCTTGGCCTCATCGGCAAGGGCCGGGCGTTCGTCCACACCGGGACGACGGTCGCCATGCTCGACTTTGTCTGGGGCGCGTCGCAGGGCACCATCGACCTCGGCGCTGCGCCGAAACAACCCCGCAGGCGGTCGTTCTCGCCGCTCTGCCAGCGCGTAGGCCAGCGCCTCTACGTCACCAATGGCTCCACCAACGAAATGTTGGCAATCGACCTCGACAAAGGCAAGGTGAGCGAGAAGATCGCGCTCCCCGGCGAGCGCCTCGGAGGCATTCGGGTCGTCGGCGACAAGGCCTTGCTGCTCGATTCGCGTCTGGGGTATGGCGTCCTGTACAATTCGCTCGGCGAGCTCGACCTGAAGACAAAGAAGTACAGCCTGCGGAAGTTCGCGAGCAGGACGGGGCTCACCTGCTCTCTGACGACGGCCCCCGACGGCACGCTGTTCGTGGTCGAGCCGCACCAGGCGCATCGCTGCGAGGCCAGCGGCAAGTTGACGGCGCTGCTGCCGGCGAAGGAGCCCGGGCGCCTCGTTGGCTTCTGGCGGGGCAGCGCCCTCGTCGCGAGCGGCACCGAGTTGAAGGTCGTGGCGCTGCCCAAGGCCATTGCCCCCGCGACGGCAGCGCGGAAATAACGCCCTCCCGTGGTCCGCCAAGCCGCAAGCGGCGGCCCCTGTTGCCGCTTGCGGCTTGGCGCTCTGCCCTCGACGGAGAATCGCCGCATGTCCCCCCGAACGCGAGCCTGTCTGGGCCTGGCGCTGTTGCTGCTCGTCACGGCCTGCCTGGTCCCGACCGCCGTTCCGGCCCGACCTCGCTCTCCCGGCCCCGTCTTCGGCCCCGTCGTGGCCGACTTCGCGTTGCCGGACCATCGGGGCAAGCCCCACTCGCTGAACGACCTGGCCGACCGCCGCCTCGTGGTCATCGTCTTCCTCGGCAACGACTGCCCGCTCGCCCGCGCCTGCGCCCCGCGCCTGGCGGAACTGGCGCGCACCTTCGGCCCGCGCGGCGTCGCTTTTCTCGGCGTCAACGCCAACGCGCAAGACTCCCTGGCCGGCCTCGGCGCCTACGCTCGAGCCCACAAGCTCCCGTTCCCGCTCCTCAAGGACGCCGACCAAGCCCTCGCCGACCGCCTCGGCGCCGAGCGCACGCCCGAAGCCTTCGTCCTCGACCAGCATCGGGCCGTGCGTTACCGCGGCCGCATCGACGACCGGCACAGCGTCGGCGCTCGCCGGGGCCGTCCGACGCGCCACGATCTCGCCCTCGCGCTCGAAGACCTGTTGGCGGGCCGAGCCGTCTCGTCCCCGCGAACGCCCTCGCCGGGCTGCCTCATCGGCCGCCGGCCGCGCGTCTCGCCCCGGGGCGCAATCGCCTATACGAAGCACGTGGCGCCCATCCTCCAGCGACGGTGTGTGGAATGTCACCGCGCCGGGGAGGTGGCGCCGTTCGCGCTCGCGCGCTACTCCCAGGCGGTGGCGTGGTCCGCCACGATGCGCGAGGTCATCGACGAGGGGCGCATGCCGCCCTGGTTCGCCAGCCCCCAGCACGGCACCTTCCGCAACGACGCTCGCCTGACGGCCCAGGAAAAAGAGACGTTGCTGGCCTGGATCGACAACGGCTGCCCCGAAGGCGATCCGGCCGACCTGCCTCGCTTCCCTCCCCGCGCGACCGGCTGGCGCATTCCGAAGCCGGATCGAGTCTTCTTCATGGCGGATCGCCCTCATCGAATACCGGCCGAGGGCGAGTTGCGCTACGAATACTTCACCGTTGATCCCGGCTTCAAGGAGGACCGCTACGTCCGCGCCGCCGAGGTCCGCCCCGGCAACCCTTCCGTCGTCCATCACGCTCTCGTCATGCTTTTGCGCCCTGGCGAGGAGGGGCCGGGCGACAGCCTCGGCGCCCTGCTCGATTACGCCCCCGGCATGGCGCCGACCGTGCTCCCGCCCGGGCATGCCATCCACGCCCCAGCCGGGTCGAAGTTCGTCTTCCAGCTCCACTACACGCCCAATGGCTCGCCGCAGGAAGACCGCACGCGCCTGGGGCTGGTGTTCCTCGACAAGAAGGACGTGAGGAAGTTGGTGCGCGGCGGGGCCGTCATCAACCCCGCCATCGACATCCCGCCCGGCGCACGCGACTACCGTTTGACGGGAGAGCAAGTGCTGACCGAGGACGTTCGTCTTCTGAGCATGTCGCCGCACATGCACCTACGCGGGCAGGCGTTTCGCTTCGAGGCGGTCTACCCCGGCGGCCGGCGCGAAGTGCTGCTCGACGTGCCGCGCTACGACTTCAACTGGCAGCTCCGCTACGAACTGGCCGAGCCGAAGCGCTTGCCGCGCGGCGCCCGCCTGGTCTGCACGGCGGTCTACGACAATTCGGAGGACAATCCTGCCAATCCCGACTCGAAGAGCGCCGTCGCCTGGGGCGATAAGACGTCCGACGAGATGTTAATCGGGTTCTACGCCTACGTGCCGGACTGACCGCCCCTTTCAGGCGAGCGGCAGGAAAAGCCTCCTTGTAGGACGGCTCAGGAGAGCCGTCCTACAACAAACCAAGTCCTGCCGCCCGTCTCACGGCTTGCCGCCTTTCGGCGAGGGGGGCAGCGGCACCTGTCCCGGGCCCGCCAGGTAGGCGATGAGGTCGCGAACCTCTGCCTGACTGAGCGCGGCGAGTTGCCCCTCCGGCATGATCGACTGCGTCGTCTTCTGGCGGTCCTCGAGGTCCGATTTCGCCAGCCGCACCGTCTCCGTCGGCGTCTGGATGGTCAGCACCCTTTCGTTCTCTGCCTTGACGATGCCGCTGATGATGCGGCCCGTGCCCGTGGTCACGATCGTCACCTGATAATCGAGGGCGACGACGGCGCTGGGGTCGAGCACCTTGCTCAGCACGTACTCCGGGTTGGCGCGCTGGCCGCCGGTCAGGTCCGGCCCCAACGTCCCGCCCTCGTCGAAGAGCTTGTGACAACTCGCGCAGCTGCGAGCAAAGACGAGCCGGCCCCGCGCCCGGTCGGCTTTCTTGAGCTTGACTGGCGTGACCAGCGCCAGGTAGCCGGTCAGGAGCTTCTGCTTGTCGGCCGAGGTCGGCCGGGTGCTGCCCCAAACCTTGTTGAGCTTGTCGGTGACGCGCTTGTCCTTGAGCGCCAGCAACTGCCGGGCGGCGTGGGCCGGGACGTCGGCCCGCGAGAATTGCTTGCGCTCCAGCGCGTCGAGCAGGGCCAGCGCATAGGCCGGGCGCGACGCCAGCGTGGCGACCGCGTCGGCCTTCTCCGGGGCGGTCAGCCCGCCATACTGTTTGAGGAGCAGTGCCGGCGTCTGCGGGTAGTCGAACGTCGCCAGGCCACGGATCGCCTGCCCGCGCAACTTTCGGTCGGCGAGCAGCTCGCGCAACAGCGCCACCGTCCCCTCGGCCCGCTTCTCGACGAGCGTTTGCAGAGCGGTGCGGCGCGTCGCCTCGGGCGCTTTGGCGTCCGCGGCGGTCTTGCGCAGTTCGGCCAGCGCGAGGGGGTCGCCGAAGAGCACCGACAGCACCAGCGCCTTCTCGCGCACCTCAGCGTCCTTGCTCGCGGACAGTTTGCGATAGACGGCAGACCATCCCGCCGGGGCCGCCACGGCGCGCCGGCCCTGGAGCGCCTGGTGCATGCCGCGCAGCACGTCGCGCTGCACCTCGACGTCCTCCGTCGCCGCCAGCACCTTGACGAGCGGGGCCAGTTTCCCCGCCGGGCGCGCCGGCCCCTCGGCCCGGGCCGGGCTCGCGAGCACAACGACGACAACCGGCATCAGCCAGCGCAGCATCCCTTTGCCCCCTTCACGTGAACGATCGGGCGAGCGGCAGGAAAACGCCTCCCTGTAGGACGGCCCTACCGAGCCGTCTGAACGGCTCAGGAGAGCCGTCCTACAAGGGACCGTTCCACCTTCCCCTTGCCTCACTCCGCAGTGACCGCGATCCGTCGGGCGACGTTCTGACGCAGCAGCGGGATCTTCGACCGCAGCAACAACTCGGTAGCCCGCTCCGGCGCGCCGGCCACCAACGGCTCGACGCCATACCAGATCATCAGCGGCAAGTTCGCATCGCCCGCGTCCTCGGCGCGGGCGGCCAGCCCGTCGGCGATGGCCCAGCGCTGCGCGTGCGGTAGCCGCTGAAGCGCCGACGCCAGCGCCAGCCGCACGCATGCCGACCGATCGCCGCGCGCCATCTCGCCAAACTTCCGCGCGACGGCCGGGCCAACCTTGCGCTCCTCGACCAGCAGGCGCACCGCCCAGCGCCGCACCGTCTCGTGCGGGCTGTCGAGCTGGGCGAGCAGCGCCTTCTCGTCGAGGCCACCTGTCACGTAGAGGGCCCACAACGCGCGCAATTTCCGAGGGGCCTCGGCCTCCTCCGCCAGCATCTTGCGCAGGCGCGGGTGGACTGCCTTGCCCAGCTTGCCGGCGTGGGCGCGCTCCTGGAGCTGGCGACGGCCGTGGCGCACCCACCAGTCGTTCTTGTGAAGCTGGAGCTGCACCAGCCGCTCGTCGTTGGCCTTGCTCAGATCGACCTCGACGCGGGCCGGCTTGCCGTGAACGACCTTGAACACGCGACCACAGGGCTGGACCTTGTCGTAATTGTGACACTCGCCCGTGTCGTGCCAGTCGCTGACGAACACTCCACCGTCGGGGCCGTAGGTCAGCGCCAGGCCGCGGAACCACTCGTCCGCGGCCATCAGCACGTCCTCGCCGTGATGGGCGACGTAGCCCGAGCCCTTGCGGCGCAGCACGTCCTGGTTGACCCGGTTGCCGTGGAGGTTGCAGGTGAACAGCCGCTGCCGGTAGGCGTCGGGCCAGTTGTCGCCGAGGTAGATCATCGCCCCGGAGTGCGCGTGCCCCCCGCCCGCCTTGTTGTGCGCGCCCTTTCCGCCGCGGGAATCGGTCCAGTTCCCGCCCCCCCAGTGGATGTGGTCGGCGCAACTCTCCATCAGGCCATAGGAGTGAGGCTCAATGTCCTGGCCGTACATGCGGACGAAGTGCGCCCCAGGCACCACGTGAAAGAGGTGCTTGATGACGCAGTTGGTGATGAACATCTCCCCGTGGTCGTCGAAATCGAGCCCCCACGGGTTGGTCGTGCCGTGGGCGAACGCCTCAAAGGCCTTCTTCGTCGGGTGATAGCGCCACACCCCACAGTTGATGTTCATGCGCTTCGCGGCGGGCGTGCCCGGGGCGCCGACCTTCGAGTTGGAAAGGATGCCATTGCACCCGTAGAGCCAGCCGTCGGGGCCCCAGAGGAGGGCGTTGAAGACGTTGTGCTTGGCGTTGACGTCCCAGCCGTCGAGCACCACCTGTTCGGGCCCCGCCGGTTTGTCCTCGCCGGGGCGCACCGGGACGAAGATCAGGTTGGGCGAGGCGCACAGCCAGACGCCCCCGAAGCCCAGCGCGATGCCCGAGAGGTTGGTGCCCTTGTCCCAGAACACCTTGCTCTCGAAGCGGCCCGCCTTGTTCTGCTCGAAGATCAGGATGCGGTCGCGCCCCTTCTTGCCGTCCTTGAGAAAGTGGGGGTAGGAGTGCGACTCGACCACCCAGAGCCGGCCCCGGTCGTCGAGCGTCATGGCGATCGGCTTGACGATGGCCGGCTCGCCCGCGACGAGGGTGGCGCGGAAGCCCTCGGGGAGCTTCATCAGCGCCGCCGCGCGCTCGGGCGGGACCGGCGGGCCCTGACCGTGGACGAGGGGCAGCACCAGAAGGGCGACGAGTAGCGCGAGGCGGGAACGCATGGCGGGAGCTCCTGGCGACCGTTGGGCCCCACGACGAGCGGAGCTCGTCGGCTAAATGAGTTACTTCTTCTTGTCGATCTTCCACAGGTGAATGTCGTACTCGATGCCGCGCGCCCCCGTGATGGTCTCCGACTTGGTCGGCGCCCAGTCGCCCATCTTGAAGTGATGCGAGACGATGCGTGCGCCGGGCTTGAGGGTCTCCTGCAAGATTGGCCGCAGGCGCAGGTTGAGGTCGTCGCCCATGTAGAGCATGACCACCGTGGCGTCGGACAGGTCCTTGACCTTGAGCACGTCGCCCTCGCGCACCTCGACCTTGGCGAGCACGCCCGCCTTCTTCGCATTCTCCGTCGAGTCCTTGACGAGCTTCGGGTCGATGTCGATGCCAACGCCCTTCTTCGCCCCGAACTTGCTCACGGCGGCGATCAGGAAGCGCCCGTCGCCGCAGCCGAGGTCGTAGACGACGTCGTCCTTGGTGACCCCGGCGAGCTTGCACATGGCATCGACGACCTCTTCGGGCGTCGGCACGAAGCGCACCACGATGTCGTCGGGCCTCTTGGCATCGCCCTTGCGCAGGTCGGCCTCGACCGTCTTGCCCGCCTCGACGGTCACGCTCTTCTTGCGAATGATCTTGGTGTAGTTGTTCGGCTCCCAGGTGGCGACGAGCGTGTAGGTAAACTCCTTGCCGGCCGGCAGCGACGGCGAGGAGAAGCGGCGCACGACGCCCTTCTGGACCGTCTCGGCCCCGCCGATCGTCAGCTTGGCGTCCTCGTCGGGCAACCGCACCACGACGACCGCGGGCGTTTCCTTCTCCGCGGGCTGGCCGTGGCCCCGAGGGGCAGCGAGCAGTGCGACCAGGCCGACCAGGCCGACTCCACACGTACGCAGGTAGCAGCGCATCACATTGACCTCTTGACCGCGGACGAACCGAACCGCGACCGGCACTCTTCTCCGAAGGCCCGCCGGTTGGCGATGGGAGGATGAACGAGCCATTGCCCATCTCGGCTCATGGTATGCGCCGGCCGCGCAGGAGCGAAGGGTTTTTCTTGCAACAGATGCCGTGGCGTCGGTCTCCGGTATCGCGCCCGCGGAGAACGGGGAGCAGCACGAGGCGGCCGCGCGCACGAGCAAGGGCACGAAGAAACGGGAGGTGAGTTCCTCGCCTCAGAGCCTGTGAATTAATCCCCGATCATCGCCGTAAGTCCTTATTCGATGGTCCGCTGACGGGGTGATCGGGAATAAATTCACAGCCTCTCAGTCGGCGAGAGTGTGCGTGGGGGAACCGGGGCGCCGTGCCGGCGGCGGCTTGTCCAGCGAAAGGGTGCCGTTGCGCGTGAGGAAGATGAACTGGCGGTTGCAGATGCGGATCTCGTCGCCCGACTTCAGGGGGGTCGGCCCGCGCATCTTCTGCCCGTTGACCAAGGTTCCGTTCTTCGAGGCGGTGTCGTGCAGTTCGCAGGCGCGGTCGTGGTGAACGAGAATGGCGCAGTGCCGGCGGGAAATGTAGAGGTCTTCGACGATGACGTCGTTGTCCGAAGATCGGCCGACGGTGTTGACGCCGACCTTGAGGGGGTAGAGGAATTCGCGATCCACGAGCCAGTATTCGAGGTCCGGGGGTGCCTCGCCGATCTGAGGCCCCCCAACGGCCCCCGTGGGATTGCGGATGAAGGTGTGGGACGGATCGCTGTCGGTGGGGTGGCGCTCGGCGTAAAGCGTGTGCTGGCCACGCGATTCCAACAGAGCTTCCCGCGCACGCCGGTAATCCTGGCGACGACTCGGGTCGAGATGCACGCTGTTGAACCGCGGGTCCACGCCCATGACGGTCACCCTGCGCAGAGGCCGTTCCGTGCCTGTACTTCCTTACCTTATAATAATATGGCCGCCTTTCGGCCCGTCAACAAGAAAAATGAAGAAGGGAAGAAAAGGAACCGGGGCGAGGGGCCCTCCAGCCCTCATGCTCCCTCGCCCTCAGGAGGTGGGAAGGAGATCTCCATGATCTTGTAGCGGAGCGCGCCGCGCGGCACGCGGATCTCGGCGAC
>JBBSEZ010000221.1:0-16164 GCA_038239195.1 Gemmatales bacterium | reverse complement strand
CTCCAGTCGGGCGTGTTCGCCGAGGGCTGGGCGGTCTACACCGAGCAGATGATGCTCGATCAGGGCTACGGCGACGGCGACCTGGCGCTGCGGCTCAACCAGCTCAAGTTCTACCTGCGGGCCGTCGCCAACGCCGTGCTCGACTACAAGATGCACTGCACGGAAATGACCGACGCCGAGGCGCTGGAGTTCTTGACGAAGCGCGCCTACCAGGCCGAGGGCGAGGCGGTGAGCAAGATCGTGCGCGCCAAGCAGAGCTCGTGTCAGCTCTCGGTCTACCTCGTCGGGCGGATGGCGTTCTGCAACCTACGGCAAAAGGTGCAGCGCGAGATGGGAGAGAAGTTCGAGCTGGGGCGCTACCACGAGGCGGTGCTCGATCACGGGACGCTGCCGGTGAAGTATTTGCCGGAACTGGTACGCGAGCGGTTGAAGAGGCCGCGGTGACGCGGCCGTCGGCGTCGAGGAGCTTCACCGACGGTTGTAGTCGGCTGGCACGGCGCCCTCGGGGGAGATTTCTTTGACAGGCCGAACCTGCCGCGGCCGAGCCGGGTGGCCACGACCGCACGCGCCAGCGCCTCGCGCCCACCCAGCCCGCGAACCTGCGCCCACCGCAGCGCGGCGGTGACCCGGTAGTGTTGGGCCGCCTGCGGAAACAGGTGGGCCATCGCGCGTGAAGCGAAGCGGGAGCCCGGCGGTGCGGATGCTTTGCCCCAGCCCGAGGTGCTTGTACCAGGCATGTTGCGGCAAGGCCTCTCCCCGCGGCAGGTCGAACCAGGCGCTGGTCATGAACGGCGGGACGGGGTAGCGACCGAAGAGGTGGTGGGCGAGGGACGTGAACAGCGGCCACGCGGGCCCAGGGCGGGGCTGCCACTCCTCAACGGGCCGGAGCCAGTCCGCGCGATGCAGGGCGAGGGCGCCCAGGCCCACGTCGAGAAGGTTGCGGTTGTCTCCCGGCCGCCCCGACGCGCGCAGCAAGGTGGTGCGGCTTTGCACGTGCCTCCGCAGGCGATCGTACGCCGGGAGCGCCCCGGCGTGAGGCTCGGCAAGGGATCGGCCGGCGTGGATCGAATCGTCGAGAAGGCGCTTGACGGTTTGGCGGAATGACTTTTCTCTGCGCATGGCAACGAGCCCCGAGCCGGCCTGTGGGACAGGCGGCGAGAAGGGGAAGGAAGCTCGAAACACCGACTCCATGGGAAGTGAGTGCGGCGATCAATTGCCTTCGGCGCAGATGCAGAACATGGTCGTCCTCGGGTAGTGCCCGCGGTCGTCTCGGGGACCGGAGCGAGCCCTCTCCGGTCGCCCTGGGCCTGCCGGGATGGTTGGGGGCCCCCTCCGCCGGACGAAAGGGGCGCGCCGGTCTCGCAAGGGAGACACGTCGCCCTCCGGCCAGGTTCGTCGATGTTCTGGTTCAGCGCTCCGCGGCGGGCGCGCTGTTCGAGGAAATGGTTGCGGCGGTCTTCAGGAAATCGCGGAGCGCCTGGTCGAGCGCCTCGGGGACGGGCCCTTGCGGGCGCGCCGTCATCGCACCGGCAAGGGCGAGTCGGCTGGAGGCGGAGCGCTCTCCGTTGGCTGGTAGCGGCAGCCGTGGTGATGGCGGCACCAGCAGCAGCCCGAGGCCGAGGCGACGACGAAGAGAAGGCCGATGAGCAAGCGGCGCGCGAACATGACACGAGCTCCTTCGGAGGTGAATCCCGGTCCTTCGCCGCGCACATCGAGGCGGAGGACGGGCCCGTCCCGGGCGTCATCAACGCAACCGGCGTGCCGCCGCCTCCAGGCCCAGGTGAGCGCCGGCGCAACGAGTGGAGAGGAAGCGAGTTGGGGCGTCAGTTGGCGGTCCGAGCCTGTCGCGTCGCGCGGCCCGATCTGGTAAGAAGGTGTGGGGCCTTGTAAAAGGTGCTGGCGGCCCCCAGGGCGCGGCGCCCGAGCCCGACGACTGTCCGCGCTGAGGCCCTTGGTGGGCTGCCGCATCATGCGGAGCGCCGAAAGGCGCGCGCCCTTCGGGGCCAGGAAAGGCTCGCCCCGCACGTGCGCAGGGCGCATCCCAGCAAGAGCAGGTTGCGCCCCAGCGGGAGCCAACGCGATGCCGGGGCGGTCGCGGGAAAGAGGAAGCAGCCGCACTCGTCCCCCGCGGGGGACAGCAGGGCGTGGCCGATGAAGAGGAGCAAGAGGATCGCCAAAAGCGCCGACGCCTCCCGACGCATGGTCCCCAGCACCAGGCAGAGCGCGCAGGTGAGCTCCAACCAGGGCAAGGAGGCCCCGACGGCCTCGGCCAGCCTGGGAGGGAGCCCGGTGCGAAGAACGACGCGATCGCGAAAGCCGGACAGGTCGGCAATCTTCGTCAGGGCCGCCATCAGGAACACGGCCGCGAGCGCGTACCGGCACCCCGCCGTCAGCACCACCGACCACAGCGGTTCCCGCGCGGGCTCAGCGGCCGGCGCCGGCGGTGGGGGCCCCTCGCAAGACCCACTCATTCCAGCCCCCCGGGTAGATCCGCGTTTGCAACAGGCCCGCGTTCCGCAGCCGCAGCGCCACCCACAGCCCCTTGCCGCAGTCCTTCGATTTGCAGTAGACCACGATCGCGCCCGCCCGCTCCAGCCGCGGCCTCATCGCTGCCAGGCGCCCCTCCACCTCCTCTTCCGTGAGGTGAATGGCGCCGGCGACGTGGCCGAACGAGTAGTCCGCCTCCGAGCGCACGTCGAGGAAGAGCGTGTCGGGGGCCTCCCACAGGGCCCGCGCCTCGGCAAAGCCGGCCAGCGGGAGCCCGTCCGTCGGCGCGGGCACTGCGCCAACACGGGCCGGGTTGGGGCCACGAATCCACAGCACCCAGGCGGAGTAGACGGACAGGCCCAGGGAGACCAGCAGGATGCGCAAGAAGTTGGCCGGTCGCACGATGCCCTCGCCCCGCAAGTTAGAAGGCCAGGTAGGGCTTGATCGCCTCCTTGTCGAGGTCGGCGGTGGCCCCTTGCAGGACGATCGCGCCCTTCTCCATGACGTAGCAGCGGTCGGCCAGCTTCAAGGCGAACTCGAAGCACTGCTCGACGAGCAGCACCGCCACCTGTCCCGAGGACTTCAGCGCCTGGAGCACCGACCCGATCAACTCGACGATCGACGGCTGAATCCCCTCGGTCGGCTCGTCCAGGATCAGCAGCCGTGGCCCGGCGACCAGCGCGCGGGCGATGGCCAGTTGCTGCTGCTGTCCCCCGCTCAGCACCCCGCCCTTGCGCTGGAGCATCGTCTTGAGCATGGGGAAGAACTCGAAGACCTGCTCCGGGACGCGCCGCACGGCAGGGTTGGCCAGCAGTCCCACCTGCAAGTTCTCCTGAACGGTCAGGTGCGGGAAGATCTCGCGCCCCTGCGGCACGTAGCCGATCCCCGCCCGCGCCCGCGCCTCCGGCCGGGCCCGCGACAGGTCGCGGCCGCCGAAGCGCACGCTCCCCGCCCGTGCCGGTAGCAGGCCCATGACGCTTTTCAGCAACGTCGTCTTGCCGACGCCGTTGCGCCCCATCAGGCACACCACCTCGCGCGGCTGCACTTGCAGCGCCACGTCGCGCAGGACCAGCGTCTCGCCATACGCGACCGAAAGACCGTCGATCTCGAGCATCCGGCCGCGCCCCTCCCTTTGTCTCTCGCACGCCAAATCGCAAGGGCCCTCGCGAAGGCGAGTGGCAGGGCTTGCTTTGCTAGAGGACGGCTCTCCCGGGCCGTCTGGACGGCTGGGGAGAGCCGTCCTCCAAGGATGCCCCTTCCTGCCGGTCGCTTACCCCGGCATGGCCGCCAGCCCCACCGGGAGGTGCCCGTTGGAGTCGGCGGAGAACGAGGTTGTCACTGCGGCGGTGCGGTCGGCAGGCTTGGCCTCTTCCTCGCGACCGTGCCCCAGGTACACCTCGATCACGCGGGAGTCGCGCTGCACTTCCTCCACCGTGCCCTCGCACAGCAGCCGTCCCTCGTGCAGCACCGTCACGGTGTGGGCGATCTGGCGCACGAAGGTCATGTCGTGGTCGATCACCACCAGGGCGTGCTGGTTGGCCATCGCCAGCAACAACTCGCCGGTCCGCTCCGACTCGCGCGGCGTCATGCCAGCCACCGGCTCATCGACCAGCAGCAACTCGGGGCCCTGGGCCATCAGCATCCCCAGCTCCAGCCACTGCTTCTCACCGTGCGCCAGCACGCCGGCGAGCTGGTTCGCCTTGGCGGTCAACTTGATCGTGTCGAGCACCTCGTGGACGCGCTCCCGGCCGCGCCGCAGTAGCGAGTCGGCCAGCGACGCCAGCACCCCGCGGTGCGACCGCAGCGCCAGCTCCAGGTTCTCCAGCACGGTCAGGCTCTTGAAGACGTTCGGGGTCTGAAATTTACGGCCGATGCCGAGCCGGGCGATCCGCTCCGGCGACAGCCGCGTCAGGTCCTGCCCGCGGAAGTGTACCTGCCCGCTCTGCGGTCGCGTCTTGCCGGTGATGACGTCGAGCAGCGTGGTCTTGCCGGCCCCGTTGGGGCCGATTACCACGCGAAGCTCCCCCTTGCGGAGCGAGAAGTTGAGGTTGGTCAGCGCCTTGAAGCCGCCGAACGTGACCGTCACGTCTTGGGCCCGCAAAACGTCCGCTTCGCCGCAGGGGGCGTGGCCGTTCGCGAGAACGCCGTTACTCGAAAACACGTGCATGTTGCCCTCTCAGGTTGCGGGGCGATTGCGAGCCAGGAACTTCTTCAGCCGGGCCGGCGCCTGCTTCACCAGGCCCAGGATGCCTTCCGGCATGAACACCACCACCAAAATGAACAGCCCGCCCAGGATGATGGGCCAGGACCGGCCAAGGTTGTCGTTGGCGTAGGTCTTGATCAGGCTGACCAGGACCGCCCCGAGGATGGCGCCCAGCAGGGTCCCCCGGCCGCCCACCGCCACGAAGATCACCACCTCGATGGAGAAGCCGATGGCCAGCGTGTCCGGGCCCGTGGTGCCGATGGTCGCCGCGTAGAGCGCCCCGGCGAGGCCGGCCAGCAGCCCCGCCAGGGCGAAGACGAACGTTTTGTACATGGCCGTGTCGTAGCCCAGGGCGCGCACGCGATACTCGTTGTCGCGGATGGCCTCGAGGACCCGGCCGAACTTGGTGGACGTCAGGGCGGCGCAGCCGAGGTAGCAAACGACCAGGGTGCCTGTCACGAGCAGGTACGTGTCGGTCATGCCGAAGCGATGCCCGAACATCTCGAGCTTGGCCAGGTAGGTCATGCCGACCACCCCGCCGGTGTAGGGCTGCTGGTTGACCACCAGCGTGAACACCGCTAGCAGGAGGGCCTGGGTGATGAGCGAAAAATAGACGCCCTTGATCCCCCGGCGGAAGATGAGCAGGCCGAACAGCGTGGCGAGGAGGGTGGGCAGGAGGAGCGCGACGGCCAGGGCCACCCGGAGGTCGATCAGGGGCGCCACCCAGAAGGGGACCTCCGGCAGCCGGCAATACTCCATGAAGTCCGGCAGCAGGACCGTGCCCGGGGGCTGTCCCGCCGCCTGCGCCGTCCGGGCCAGCTTCAGGCAGTAGCCCATGGCGTAGACGCCGCAGCCAAAATAGAGCCCCTGCCCCAGGCTCAGCAGGCCGGTGTACCCCCAGATCAGATCGACGCTGAGCGCGAACAGCGCCAGGGCCATGTAGCGCGTGAACACGGGGAGCCAGTACTTGTCGTCGCCGAACAGGAACAGCGGCAGGAACAGGGCCAGCAGGAACAGGGTGGCGAACACCCGCCCAGGCAGCGACGAAGGGGGTGGGGGCGGAAGGGCTGGCTGACCTTCGCCATCGCGGGTGGGCGCGAGGGCGGCCTCGCCCAGGCGGGGGGCGGCCGGTGAGTGGGGCTCACTCATAAGACCGCTCCTTGTTCGAGAACAGGCCGGACGGCCGTACCATCATGAACGCGATCACCGCGAGCAGGACGACCACCTTGGCCACGTCCGCGTTGACGAGCCACTTCTCCAGGAAACTGTCGGCGCTGCCGATCACCCCTCCGGCGACAACGCAGCCGGTCAGTTGGCCCAGCCCTCCCAGGATCACCACCATGAACGCCTCGACGATGTAGTCCAGGCCCATGTTGTACTTGACCGTGAAAAGCAGGCTGCAGATGCACCCGGCCACGCCCGCCAGCCCGGTGGCGATGGCGAAGGTCAGCGAGTCCACCCGCCGCGTGGAGATGCCCACGGCCGAGGCCATCGACCGATTCTGCACCACCGCCCGGACCTGGAGGCCGAACCCGGTGCGCGAGAGCCAGAGGTAGACCCCCAGCAGGGCCAGGCCGGTGATGAAGACGACGAACAGCCGGGCGACGGGGATAGTGACCCCGAACAGCAGGAAGCGCTGGTCGAGGACCTCCGGCGTCTGGGTGGGCTTGAGGTCGGCCTCGAACAGCAAGAGCACGACCTGCTGGACGACGAGGCTGACGCCCCAGGTGGCCAGCAAGGTGTCGAGCGGGCGCCCGTACAGGAAGCGGATCAGGCCGACCTCGAGCAGGTAGCCGACGGCGCCGACGATCAGGAACGACAGCGGGATGGCCCAGAAGAAACTCAGCTCCAGCCCGAAGTTGGTCTGCCAGTCCTGCCCGACCAACCGGCCCAGGTTGCGCACCAGAATGGGGACGGCCTGGGGGTTGGTCACGGCGTAAGCGGTGTAGGCCCCGAGCATCATCATGTCGCCGTGCGCCATGTTGATGACGCGCATGACGCCGAACGTGATCGCCAGCCCGAGGGCGACCAGGATCAGGATCGAGCTGAAACTCAGGCTGTTGAACAGCGCCTCCGAGAAGGCGGTGACGTCCATGAGCGGCCCCGCGCGAACCAAGAGGGACAACGGACAACCGGAGGCGCCACGCGGCGCCTCCGGCAGGAGCGGAGCGCGCTCACTCGTCGATCTTGACCTTCGTGCCCTGGGTCACGCCGCCCTTGGTCCAGTCGCAACTCCAGCCGGGGAAGGCGACCGGCGGATACGGGACCGGCTCGATCAGGGGGGTCTGGTGGACGACGTCGAACTGCTTGTCGTCGCGAATCTTGCCCATCAAGAACCGCTTGTAAGTGTGGTGGGTCTTCGGGTCGAGCTTGACCTTCCCGCCCGGGGCGTCGAACTCGATGCCGCCGGACTGGATGGCCTGGCGCACCGCGTCCACGTCGGTGCTCCCGGCCTTCTCGACGGCGAGCTTCCAGAAGTACACGCCGATGTAGGCCGCCTCGATGGGGTCGTCGGTGACGTGGTCCTGGCCGTACTTGTCCTTGAACTTCTTGACGAACGCCTTGTTGGCCGGGGTGTCGATGCTCTGGAAATAGTTCCAGGCGGCCAGGTGCCCCTTGACCTTGGAGGGGTCGAGGCCGCGCAGTTCGTCCTCGCCGACGCTGACGGCCACGACCGGGATTTGGTCCGCCGTGATGCCGGCGTCGGCCAACTGCTTGTAGAAGTTGGTGTTACTGTCCCCGTTGATCGTGCTGAAGATGACGTCGGGCTTGGTCTTCTGAATGTCCTGCACGTAGGTCGAGTAGTCCTGGTGGCCGAACTTGGTGTATTTCTCGGCGACCGGCTCGAGGCCCTTGGACGCGAGGTACTTGACGATGACCAGGTTGGCCGTGCGCGGGAAGACGTAGTTGGTCCCCAGCAGGTAGAACTTCTTCTTCTTGCCGCCCGCCTCGCTCAGCAGCCACTCGACGGCGGGGAGGATTTGCTGGTTCGGCGCGGCCCCCGTGTAGACGACGTTCTTGGAGCACTCGTTGCCTTCGTACTGCACCGGGTAGAAGAGCAGGCCGTTGTGCTCCTCGAAGACGGGCAGCACGTTCTTGCGGCTGACCGACGTCCAGCAGCCGAACACCGCCACCACCTTGTCCTTGAGCAGCAGCTTGCGGGCCTTCTCGGGGAAGACGTCGGTGAACTTCGACTCGGGGTCCTCGACCACCGCCTCGATCTGCTTGCCGAGAACGCCCCCGGCCTGGTTGATCTCCTCGATCGCCATCAACTCCACGTCGCGCAGCGAGGTCTCGCTGATGGCCATGGTGCCCGTCAAGGAGTGCAAGATGCCCACCTTGATGGTGTTGCTCTTTTTGCTACAGCCAGACAGCAAGAACGGCGACAGGGCCTGAGCCGCCGCGAGTACCAGGCCGGCCTTGCCGGCCTTCTGGAGCACTTCGCGGCGCGTCGGGTTCTGGGGGGCCTCAACCGGGGTGTTCTTCTCCAACGCAATTCCTCCCTCGTCTAGGTGTGCGCGCAATGTCCCCGGAGAGTGGGGACAGTGCGTGCCCCTTGAGCAAACGAAGTGCCGGACCGGTCATCTCGCATCGACCGTCGCCCCGCTCAGCGCTGGCCTTCGTCGTAACGTCTTTATGAACATCTAGTTAAGAATACTCCAGTAATCGCACTTCTTCCAGTTCCTTCATTGGGGGCTATACCGGGGTGCCTATAAAAGCAGCGAGAAATGCACATTTTTCGTGCATCCCTCGCTGATGGGCGGTCGTGTTTATGAACAGAAGTTCACGTTAGGGCGGGCAAGTTCCGCAAAGAAGAATCGGCCCGCGACCTCCGTGATCGCGGGCGAGAAGGTGGCTGTGGTCTTCAGAACTTGAGCAGCATCTCCGCGGCGAAGCTGAGTTGGTTCTTGAAGTTGTTGTTGCGCCCAAAGTTCGGGTTCGTGGCGTGGTCGTAGCGGATCTCGGGTCGGAACTGCATCCACGTGTAAGGGTGGTAATCCAGGCCGACCGTCGATTCGTAGTAGCTGGTGTGGGGCTTGCCAAACCCGCCCGGATAGAAGCCGCCGTCCGCGTCCCTGTACCACTCGATGCGAGTGTTGAGGTCTACCGTCTTGGTCAGGTGGAAGCCGAGGTAGCTGTAGACGTCGTAGGCGCGCTCCTGGTAGCTGTGCGGCTCCGCGACGAAGATCGGCTGCTTGGAGTAGGTCATCTGGTTGGAGATGATCTGGTAGACGTATTTGTTCCAGTTGTGGAGGAGCGTGATTTCGGTCGTCGTCGTGTTGCCGGGGCCGTGGAACCCGGTCGGCCCGGTCAGGACCGTCAACGTGAGCCGGGTCTTCTTGGCGTCCGCGTCGAACCAGTAGTTGACCTGCCCGAGGTAATCCACCCCGTGGGACGGGGCGTCGAAGAAGACGCCCCAGCCACCGATCTCGATGGCGTTGTACCACGATAGCTGCTTGGTGATCTTCCAGTTGGCGGACACGCCGGTGTAACGGCCTTCCTCCATGTTGTACCAGGCATAGTCCGCGGAGGTGAAATAGCGCTGCCACGGCAGGGCGCCCATCGGGCCGAGGACAGTCGTTTGCCGGCCGGCCTTGACGTCTACGCCTCCCTCGGTGAGGATCGGCAGATGGGCGGTCAGGTTCAGGTCGGTGAACGACTGACCAAACCGCGGGTTCGTTTGCGCGGGATAGCCGGCGGTGGGCTGGATGAATGAGGCGTCGGCGCCGGCAATGAAGATCGAGTTGAAGCCCCAGTCCCACTCCTTGGCGTCCAGCGGCTTCGAAATGTACAGGCCGAGCTGTCGCACCAGGAACTCATCCCCGAACCGATTCATCACCGGCGCAACGTTGTTCTGGCCGGGGCCCGTGGAGCGGTAGGTGTAATCGAAGTCCATCCAGCCGGAGAACTTGATCTTCGATTTGTCCGCGTCTTCCCCGTAGAGGAATTTCTGGAGGATGCCCACCTTGTTCAGCGGGGTCGGGCCTAGCCCGGGCTCGGCCTCCTCGGTCCGACGGGTGGCGCTCGTCTGACCGGGCGAGGGCGTGGTGCCGGTCGCGTCGCCGGCCCCCGAAGCGCCGCCGGGCGTCCCGCCGGGCGTGCCGCCGGGCGTCCCGCCGGGCGTGCCGCCGGGCGTCCCGCCGGGCGTGCCGCCGGGCGTGCCGCCGGGCGTGCCCATTGGGGCCTCGCCGGGCGTGTCCTGGACCATCAGGATGACCGTCTGGCCGGGGGCCGGCTGCCCCACACTCATCTGGCCGGAGGGCGGCTGAAGGTAGCCCGCCTGCCCCGGGCCCAGGGGAGGGCGCCCCGTCGGCAGCTGCGCCGCTACCCCCCCCACCAGGGTCAGCATCGTTGCCAATCCCAGCGCACACTGTTTTCTCCAACTCATCCGCATGTCCTCCTGACGGCCGCACCTTCTGATCGAGGGCCCATTGGCAATGCCCTGGGCACGACCTCGCAACGGGGGACCTGGCCCCGTCCTGGAGAGGCGGCAACCATCCTGGTCGCCGTGGTGTTACCAAGATCGTCTCCGCAGCGACTGCAACTTGAACGGTCTGGCGAGTTTGCGGCTTCGGCCGAGGGGGGCGGCAAGGGGGGAAAGCTGGGGGCACCGCGAACCATCCTTGTCCCGTCGCAAGTTCTTCTTTAAGATTCCCCCTTCCCCCGGAGGGCGGACGAGGGACGCGCTTGGGGCGATCAAGGCGCTGGAGGGGAGTTGTCGATGGCCGAGCCGGCGCTGATCCTTCGCGGGCTGCTGGCCCGCGCCGCCTCTCTGCGGGACGAGGAGGACTGGGCCCCCTTTCGTCCGGGCGTTGACGTGCGCCGCCTCTACCAGGACGGCCCAGAGGGCCCCGGCGCTGCCCTGCTCCGCTATCAGCCCGACGCCAGCGTCCCGCGGCACGAGCACCTCGGCTACGAGCACGTTCTCGTGCTGCAAGGCAGCCAGAGCGACGAAAACGGACATTACCCCGCCGGCACCCTGGTGGTGAACCGGCCCTGCAGCCAGCACGGCGTCCTCAGCGAGGAGGGCTGTGTCGTGCTGATCGTCTGGGAGCGCGGCGTTCGCTTCACGGAGGGGCCGGGCGCGTGACCTCTCCGTCCTCCAGGGCGGCGACGACCTGGGCGGCCGTCGCGGTCCAGCCGACGATGCCGCCCTGGGCGCGCACCATGTCGAGGGTCGCCTTTTTGAACTCGGGGAAGTAGCTCTCGGTGGCGTCCTCCACCAGCAGGCACTCGAAGCCGCGGTCGTTGGCCTCGCGCATGGTCGTCTGCACGCAGACCTCGGTGGTCACGCCCGTCACCAGCAGGTGCGTAATGCCCCGGCCCCGGAGCTCCTCGTGCAGGGGCGTGGCGTGGAAGGCCCCCTTGCCGGGCTTGCCGATCACCAGCTCGCCCCAGCGCGGCCGCAGGGGCTCGATGAAGTCATTGCCCGGTTCCCCTTCGACGAGGATGCGGCCCATGGGCCCGAGGTCGCCGATGCGCAACCCGGCGCGGCCACGGCGCAACTTGGCCGGGGGGCAGTCGGACAGGTCGGGCGCGTGGCACTCCTTGGTGTGGACGACCGTCAGCCCTCGCTCCCGGAAGGCGTGCAACAGCCGGGCCACCCCGGGGACCGCGGGCGCCAGCCGGGAGACGTCGTTGCCCAGCGCGGCGCCGAAGCCGCCCGACTCGATGAAGTCGCGCTGCATGTCGATGATCAGCAACGCGAGCCGCTCCGGCTCGAAGGCATAGTCGTAGGGCTGGGCGGCAATGGTCGGCATCGGGGCCCCTTCTTCGGTGACAAGGTGAGGGGGTGGCAAGGTGAGGGGGTGACAAGGTGAGGGGGTGACCAAGGTGACAGGCTGCGGGGATTGGGGCGCCCTTGTTCTTGGGGTTTCACCTTGTCACCTTGTCACCCCCTCACCTTGTCACCTTCAGTGCCCGGCCATGTAGCGCCCGATGACCTGGCGGTCGGCGCTCTGGATGGGCGTTTCGTGGACGATGCGGCCGCCGGACACGACCAGGACGCGGTCGGCGAGCTCCAGGATCTCGTCGAGGTCTTCCGAGACCAGCAGCACGGCGGCGCCGCGGTTGCGCGCTTGCATGATGCGCGAGCGGATCTCCGCGACGGCATTGAAGTCCAGCCCGAAGCACGGGTTGGCCGCGATCAAGACCTCGACGTCCTCGCCCAGTTCGCGCGCCAGGACGGCCCGCTGCACGTTGCCGCCCGACAGGTTGCCGATGCGCGCTGCCGGCGACGTTGGGCGGACGCGGAAGCGCTCGATCAGGTCGTGGGCGCGGTCCCGCACCGCCCGCAGGTTCACGAACCAGCGGCCGAGCGTCATCCCCGAGGTGTCGAACCGGCGAAACGCCAGGTTCTCGCCCGTCGTCATGGTCGGCACGCAGGCGTTCTGGAGCGGCATCTCCGGCAGCACGTGAAAGCGGTGCCGGCGCATCTCGTCCCGCGTGCATCGGTAAGGCTGGCCCTGGACCACCACCGTCCCGGCGCTGCGCTCGCGCTGCCCGGCCAGCACCTGCACCAGCTCGCGCTGGCCGTTGCCCGACACCCCGGCGATGCCCACGATCTCGTGGGGCCGCACGCTCAGCGACAGCCCGCGCAGCACGGGCACGCCCACGTCGTTCTCGGCGGTCAGGCCCTCGACGACCAGGCGCGGTCCGGCGGTCCCGGCCGGCACCTCCTCGCGGGCCGCCTTCTCCGGCAGGACGGCGTTCCCCATCATCATCTCGGCCATGGCTGCGGGCGTCAGGTCGCTCACCCGTCCCTCGCCGGTGAGCCGGCCGTGGCGGAGGACCGTGACCTCGTCGCAGTACCCCTGGACCTCGCGGAACTTGTGGGTGATGATCAGGACGCTGAGCCGGCCCGCGCTGCACATGCCCCGGACCACGCCGAGCAGTTCGTCGGCCTCCTGCGGGGTAAGCACCGAGGTCGGCTCGTCGAGGATCAGCACCTTGCGGCGGAGGTAGAGCTGTTTGAGGATCTCGGCCTTCTGTTTCTCGCCGGCCGCCAGGTTGCGCACCAGCGCCGTCGGCTCGACCCGGAAGGGCATCTCCTCGAGGAAGGCCCGGAAGCGCTCCGTCTCGGCCTTCCACTCGATGATGGCCGGGACGTGCTCGCGCGCCAGCACCAGGTTCTCCACCACGGTCATGTTCTCGACCAGGGTGAAGTGCTGGTAGACCATGCCCAGGCCCAGGGCGTGGGCGTGGCGCGGCGTCTTCAGCTCCGCCTGGTGGGCGCCGACGCGCACGCTGCCGGAGTCGGACTGGTAGGTGCCCATGATGCACTTGACCAGGGTGCTCTTGCCGGCACCGTTCTCGCCCAGCAGCGCGCGAAACGAGCCGGGGCGCAGCGTCAGCGACACGTCGCTCAGCGCCTGCAAGGCGCCGAAGCGCTTGGAAAGCTTGATCGCCTCGACCAGCGGGGGGCCGTCGAGTGGCAAGGGCGGCAGGGCGGCGAGGATCGCGGCCGGGGCGGCGCCGGAAAGCGGGGTCATTGCAGGGCCTCCACAAGGTCGCCGGAACGCGCGACGGCGCCGAAAACGCCGCCTTGCATGGTCACCATCTTGACGGCGGCCGCGTGGTTGCCCACGTCGGTGGCGCCGCAGCAGTCCTCGAGGAGCAGGCACTCGAAGCCGCGATCGTTGGCCTCGCGCATCGTCGTGTGAACGCACACGTCGGTGGTGATGCCGGTCAGCACGAGGTTCTCCACCCCCAGCCGGCGCAGCACCAGCTCGAGGTCGGTGGCGCAGAACGAGCCCTTGCCGGGCTTGTCGATGATCGGCTCGCCGGGGCGCGGGGCCAACTCGGGGATGATCTCCCAGCCCGGCTCGCCGCGCACGAGCACCCGGCCGCACGGCCCGGCGTCGCCGATGCCGGCCCCGATGCGACGCGAGCGCCAGCGCTTGTTGGCAGGCAGGTCGGACAGGTCGGGCCGGTGCCCCTCGCGCGTGTGCAGCACGTGAAAGCCCCCGGCGCGCAGGGCGGACAGCACGCGCCGGATCGGCTCGATGGGGGCGCGGGTCAGCGACAGGTCGTAGCCCATGACGTCCACGTAGCCGCCCTGCCCGCAGAAGTCGGTCTGCATGTCGATGACGATCAGGGCCGTGTTGGCGGGCCGCAGATCGCCGTTGTAGGGCCAGGGGTAGGGCGTCGCCTCGACGAACTTCGGCATGGTCGGTCAGTCCCTCTCACGTGTCGGTCGGCCCGCCGCGTCAGCGCACCCGGCTCAATTCGGCGGGGGCGCCAACCATGGCGCGGGCTCGCGACGAGGTCAGGATCATGATGCCCAGGGTGAGGACGTAGGGCGCGGTGTTCCACAGGTAAGCCACGGCCGCCGAGGTCAGGCCGGCCCCCTGGAGGGCCAGGCCAAGCGAGCCGACGCCGCCGAACAGCAGCGACGCCCACAGGCAGCGCACCGGGCCCCAGCGGGCGAAGATCACCAGGGCGACCGCCATCAGCCCTTGCCCGTTGGAGATGCGCTCGCTCCACGACCCCGGGTAGTAGAGCGACAGGTAGCTGCCGCCGATGCCGGCGAGGACGCCGCCCAGGGCGGTGGCGACGATGCGGATGCGCGCCACCGAATAGCCCATCGCGGCCGATGCCTCCTCGCTCTCGCCCGCGAGGCGCAGGACCAGCCCCCAGCGCGTATACAGGAGCATCCACGAGATCAGCGGCGCCAGCAGGACGCCCACAACGAACAGCGCGTTGAGGCGCAGGGCGTCGCGGACGATCGGGATGTCCGACCAGAAGCCGAAGTCGACGTCGGGCAGCTTGGGCGCTTGCGGCTTGATGTAAGGCGTGCCGAGGTAGGAGGCCAGCCCTATGCCGAAGAGCATCATGGCGATGCCGACCGCGACGTAGTTCACGCGGGGCCTGTTGCAGATGACGGCGTGGAGGGCGCCCAGCACGGCCCCGACGGCGCCCGCTGCCGCCACACCGGCCCACGGCGAGAGGTCGTAGCCCATGACGTTGGCGTAACCGCCCTTGCCGGCGTGGTAACTCACCGCGTAGCCGGTCATGGCCCCCATGATGAGGGTGCCTTCCAGGCCCAGGTTGACCCGCCCGGCCTTCTCGGTGATGCACTCGCCGAGGCTGACGAACAGGAAGGGCGTGCCCACGCGTATGGAGCCGACGAAGATGGCCAGCGGCACTCCCCAGTAGCCGAGGTCGCTCAGATCGCTCATCGTACGTCCTCCTTTGCTCGCCCTGGAACTCAGGCCGCCGCCTTGACAACCGCCGGCTCGCCCTCGCGCAGTTCGCGCGGCTGGAAGAAGTTGAACCGCCCGTACAGGGTCTCGAAGAGCAGGATCACCACGAAGGTGGTGCCGGCCAGGACGTCCACGGAGGCGTCGGGCAGGCCAAGGCGATACTGGAGCACGTCGGACGACGCCTTCAGCCCGCCGAACAGCAGCGCCACGGGCAGAATGCCGAGCGGGTGGTGGCGCGCGATGAACGAGACCAGAATGCCGGTGTAGCCGTAGCCGACGATCAGGTTGGCGTTGGCTTGCTTCTGAACGGCTGCGATCTCGACGGCGCCCGCGAGGCCGGCGGCCGCCCCCGCCAGGAAGCAGGTGATGAGGACCAGGCGCCCGACCGGGAGCCCGGCGACCTGGGCGGCGCGCACGTTGCCGCCCGCCATGCGAGTGGCGAAGCCGAAGGTCGTGTGGTCCAGCAGCAGCCAGGCGAGCACGCAGGCGACGACGCCGAAGGCCAGGCCCCAGTGGACGTCGAGGCCGGGCATCTTGCCGAGGACCGCCGAGGCGGGGATGGGATGGGTCGAGGGCGTGTTGGTGCTTGCCGGGTCCTTCAAGGGGCCTTCCACCAGGAAGGTGAAAACGCCGATCACCACGTACGCGAACAGCAGGCTGGAAATGGTGGCGTTGACGCCGCGCCAGTGGCGCAAGGCGCCCGCGAGAGCGATCACCGCGCCCCCCGCGACCATGCCGGCCAGGGCCATTCCCGCGAAGGGCAGGGGCGTCGGCAGCCCACCGAGGGACAGGACGACGACTGCGGCCGCCAGGCCGCCGGCCACCAGGGCCCCCTCGCCGCCGATGATGACGAGCCCCAGCCGGGCGGGCAAGGCCGTACACAACGCCGTCAGGATCAGCGGCGCCGCCTTGGTCAGGGCCTTCATGATCTGGGTGCGATGGCCGAACCCGCCCTGGTAGATGGCGCCGTACAGGTCGAGCGGCGAGACCGTCTTGTTGTTGGCCCACAGGTTGTAGGCCCACAGGAACAGCCCGAACAGGAGCAGCGACGACGCGATGGCCGCCAGCGTGATCGTCAACGATTCCAGCAAGCCGCGCCAGTTCATCAGTCGCTCCTCCCTCTCGAACGCGAACCCGGGCGTGGGGGGGGGGGGGGGCGCCCGGGCGGCCCGCCCCCCGCCAGGCCCCCCCCCCCCCCCACCGGGCCCTATTTGTGTTGGTTGGGGGCTGGGGGGGGGTGGGGGGGGTGCGGGGCGGGGGGGGCGGCGG
>JBBSEZ010000220.1:0-16250 GCA_038239195.1 Gemmatales bacterium | reverse complement strand
CCCGGGGCCGGGCGCGCCCCGCGGCGGGTGAGCGCGTATGGTGACGGGGCTGGGGAGGCCGGCCCCGAGGACAGGGAGGATGTTGTCGTGCGGCTTCGGGCTATGTGAATCGGCGAGGTTCGCTTCTCGCGTTCCTGCCGTGGCAACTGTCTACGCCCTTCTAACGCGCTCGCCGGGCCGACTTGCGCGCGGTGCGCGCAAGAGTCACGCCGCCTTGGCGAGCGGCCTGGCCTGCGCCGCGGCGGCCTTCGCTTCCGGGGCGAGCAACAGGACGACGAGCGCCGCCATCAGCACGAGGTAGGCCAGGACGTACGCGCCATAGAGCTGCGCCTGTTTGCCGAAGGAGGCCGCGGCCGCGGCGTCGTTCGCAAAGGCCGCTTTCCCCGGCCCGAGGCCCGTGCTCAGCGTCAGCAGCGCCACCAGGACGAGCGAGGCGAGCAGGTAGGCGCGCCGGCCGGGGCTGGGTTGGTAGGTGGCGAGGTAGTAGCAGAGTACGGCGAACGGCAGCACGAGCGTGACGCAGTGGTGCTTCCAGGTGCGCTCGCTGAAGAGCAGCATGCCGAGGACGATCAGGCTGAACTCCGCCCCGAGGCGCCAGCCGTCGCGCGGGGCCGTTGGCGTCCGGCACGACCAGACGACGGCGAGCGCGAAGAGGCCCATGCACGCCTTGACCAGCCAGCGCGCGCCGTCGGGGCCGAGGTCGATGAAGTTGTCGTAGCGCGTCGGCGTGGAGACGTTCGCGACCCAGATGGAGAACGAGGGCTGGTGGGTGGCGAGGCGCGCCACGAGGCCGGGAAGCGACTGGTTGTTGTGTTCGCTGGTCACCTTGCCCTCGACGACAAAGGGGTAAACCATCCCGCGATACCAGCTCGCGAGCTGCCGCTGATTGTCGTCGAAGCCGAGGCGCGCCGAGGGCACCACCCCCGGCCAGACGAACAGGGCGAGCCCGACCACCACGCCCGCGAGCACGCGATAGGATCGCTTCCAGAGGAAGTAGGGCACGAACAGGGCAGGGGTCACCTTGCAGGCGATGGCCAGGCCGAGCACCACCCCGGCCAGCCCATCTCGGCCGCGACGGTAGGCGGTGAGCGAGGCGATCACCAGGAAGAGGATGAACAGGTTGATGTTGCCGTGGTTGAGGTCATCGATGATCGGCTTGAGCGAGAGGAGGACCGCGCACGCCTTGGCCAGGGGGGGGAAGGGGCGTTCGGGAGATTCGACGAGCCGAAAGGCCCAGAAGAGGGCGAGCAGCGCCATGCCGACCTTGAGGGAGAACCAGACCAGCGCGGCCGCGACAGGCGGTAACTTGGCGAGCGGCTCCAGGAGCACCGCCATCACGGGCGGGTTGGGATAGTTGAATTTCTCAGCGATGTCCTCGCCGTTTTCGAGCTCTCGGATCTGCGGCTGCCAGCGACTGATGGCGCCGCCCCCCGCCAGGACCTTGACGCTGTACTTGACGCCGAGCGCGAGGAAGAGCAGCAGCAGGGCGACAACGAACCAGCGCTGTCCGGCGCGTGACTCGGCGGGCACGAGGGGGGACGTACTCATGCGGACGGCCTCCTTGAGGGCACCGGGCTCGCGGGCATCCTGCCCAACTTGCCGCAAACTCTACCGATCCGCGTTTTTCGTCGCAACCCCACCTTGCCGGACCGTCAGGGGCGTTCAATTGACGGGGAATGGGACGGACGTTTCACGATTTGCGTTGCAAACTGCTCGGCCCCAGGCCAACGCGCTCGCGAACGAAACAGTCCGGAAACGGTGTCGAGAGGGTATCGGCAGTCGCATCGGAGCTAAACCGACCCGAACCAACAGCTCCTGCGAACGGGCCATCTGATGAGCCGACAGGGCTGCCCGTAAAGGACGGGGGGAAGCGAAGGCCGACCTGTAACGGGCCGGGTAGTAGGTGCAACGTCGCCCCCCGCGAAAGCGGGCAGACTTCCCTGGGGTGTTGACGGGCGTGAGGCACCAGACAACCGGCGTGGAAGGCGACGCCGATCAGTAGTCACTGGTTCGAGCACGTGCACGACTCGCCCATCGACTCCCAGCCGCAGGACGATGACAGCGAGTAGCGCGGGCCCGTTTGCCGGACCAGGCGCCGTCGCCGAGCTGGCTGCGGTGTCGGTGTCTGCGACCGCATGGCCGCTCTGCCTGGACTTGAGGAAGACGTCCGTTAGAATGCCGGCGGGTGCCGATCAGGAGGGGTTACCGTGACGACCACATCGCTTCCGTCATCGCGAGCCGCGGCGGCCGGCCCCCGGCCGGTGCGCTGGACGTGCGCCGAGTTCCACCGCTTCGGCGACATGGGCGTGTTCGAGGGCCGGCGGGCGATGCTCATCGACGGCGTCATCCTCGAGGAAGGGCCGATGAATCCGCCTCACGCGAAAACCCTCGGGCTGGTAGAGGAGGCGGTTCGGATCGCCTTCGGGGTCGGTTGGTGGCTGCGCCATCAGTCCCCGCTCGTGCTCGGTCAGGACCTCGACCCCGAGCCCGACCTCGCCGTCGTGCCGGGACGACCTCGCGATTACCGAGGGCACCCGACGACGGCGGACCTGGTGGTTGAGGTGTCCGATACCTCGCTGGACTTCGACGTCAACGACAAGCGGCTGATCTACGCGAGGGCCGGCATTCGCGATTACTGGGTGGTGGACGTCAACGGCCGCACGCTGCTCGTCTACCGTGACCCGCAGGCCGGCGATTATACCACGACGCAGGTGTTAGGCCCGGCGGACGCTGTCGCGCCGCTGGCGGCACCGACGGCGCTGATCCAGGTGGCAGACCTGCTCGTGTAAGAAGCTGCCCAGGTGGGGAAAAGGGGACGCAGCTCATTTCTGGTTGGACCAGAAAAGAGCTGCGTCCCCTTTTCCATCCCCTGACGCGCCAGCGCGGGACGGTCCCTCGCTGGCACGTCGGGCTTGTGTCCAGTCTCCTCGCGAGGAGCACAGTCCGCGCTGGGGCCGCGGGCTACCTTCCCCCATCGTCAGGCCGCGACGCCGAGGGCCTTCTTGAGGTCGAGGGCCACGTCGGTCTTCTCCCAGCTAAACGTCGGCAGCTCGCGGCCGAAGTGGCCGTGGCGGGCGGTCTCGTGGTAGATCGGCCGGCGTAGCTGCAGCGTGTCGATGATGCCGCGCGGCGTCAGCTTGAAATACTTGCGGATCAGCCCGGCGATGCGCTCGTCGGTCACGCCGCGCGACGCGGTGCCGGAGGTGTTCACCCAGATGTTGATCGGGTCGGGGTAGCCGATGGCGTACGACAGCTGTACCTCGCACTCCGAGGCCAGCCCGGCCGCCACGACGTTCTTGGCGATGTAGCGGCACATGTACGCGGCCGAGCGATCGACCTTGGTCGGGTCCTTCCCGCTGAAGGCGCCGCCGCCGTGCCGGCCGCGCCCGCCGTAGGTGTCCACGATGATCTTGCGGCCGGTCAGCCCGCAGTCGCCGTGCGGCCCGCCTTCGAGGAAGCAGCCGGTCGGGTTGACGTGGATCAGGATCGACCGCTCATCGACCGCCCCCGTGCCCTCGCCGGGCAACACCAACCGGGCCCGGTCCTTGCCCTCGAGCAGGTCGGCGTGGCCCTCGCGGTGCATCTCGTCGCGCAGGGTCGGCATGATGAGCTTGTCGATGATCTCCTGCCGGGCGGCGTCGGTGAAGTAGGGCTTGCCGTGGTGCGCATCCATCACGCTCTCGTCGTGCTGCGTGGAGAGCACCACGGTGTGAATCCGGTGCGGCGTGCCGTCGGCGTTGTACTCGACGGTCACCTGGCTCTTGGCGTCGGGGCGGACGAACGCCAGCTCGCCGCTGCGGCGCAGGCGGGCGTGGTTCTCGACGAGCCGGTGCGCCAGGTAGATGGGCAGCGGCATCAGGGTGTGCGTTTCCTTGCAGGCGAACCCGAACATCATGCCCTGGTCGCCGGCGCCGCCGGTGTCCACGCCCTGGGCGATGTTGCACGACTGCGCGTGGAGTTGACACAGCACCTGGCAGGTGTCGGCGGCGAAGCCGATGCGCGGATCGACGTAGCCGATCTCGCGGATGGTGTCGCGCACGACGCGATCGACGGTGGCGCGGGTCAGGTCGGCGCCCGTGGTGATCTCGCCGGCGACGATCGCGAGGTCGGTGGTGACCATCGTCTCGCAGGCCACGCGGCTGGTGGGGTCGGCCGCCAGGCAGTGGTCGAGGATGGCGTCGCTGATCTGGTCGGCCACCTTGTCGGGGTGGCCCATCGAGACGGACTCGCTGGTGAAGAGATATCGTTCCGCGCTCATGGGTTCACTCCCTCGCTCTGGAGGTTGATAATGCGTGCCAGCCTCGGCCTCTGGGGGGGGATTATAAGAAAAGAGGGGGAAGCGTGGCAATCGCAACCCTCCCAATCGGTCGAGGCGGCGCCGTTCGCCCGGGCCCTCGCCGGCGCACCGGGCCCGTACCCTGGGAGGAGGAACATTTAGCCGCCGAGCGGAGCTCGGCCGCTAAATACCTGCGGAACATTCGGGGGAGCTCATCATGTCGCTGCTGCTCATCAACGCCGTCGGCCTGACGCCGCGCTTGCTGCCTCACGCCCCGCGCCTCCGCGCCCTGGCCGAGGCGGGCTGGGCGAGGCCGCTGCGCGAGGTCGTCCCCGCCGTGACCTGCGCGGCCCAGGCCACGCTGCTGACGGGCCAGCCCGCGGAGCGCCACGGCATCGTCGGCAATGGCTGGCTGTTTCGCGACACCGGCGAGGTCCGCTTCTGGCAGCAGTCCAACCGTCTCCTCCAGGCCGAGCCGTTGTACGTCACCGCCCGGCTGCGGACCCGCACGCGCGGCAAACCGTTTCGCGCCGCCAAGCTGTTCTGGTGGTTCAACCAGGGCGCCGACGTCGAGATCAGCGTCACGCCCAAGCCCTACTACGGCGCCGATGGCAACAAGGCGTTCGGCATCGCGGGCACGCCCGAGGGCCTGACCGAGCGCCTCCAGAAGAAGCTGGGCACGTTTCCCTTTCAGACCTTCTGGGGGCCGATGGCGGGCCTTCCCTGCACCGAGTGGATCGCGAGGTGCGCCGCCGAAGTGCTGCGCGAGCAGCGGCCCGACCTGACGCTCGTTTACTTGCCCCACCTCGACTACGAGCCGCAGCGCAAGGGCCCCGCCGGCTGCGACATGCCGCGCCTCGTTGGGGAGCTCGACGCCGCGTGCGCCCCCTTGCTCGACGCCGCCCGCGAAGTGGGCGCCCGCGCCTGGGTAGTGAGCGAGTACGGCCACGTCCAGGTAAGCCAGGCGATCCTGCCCAATCGCGCGCTTCGGCAGGCGTCCTTGTTGAGCGCCCGCCCCGGGCCGTTCGGCGAAATCCTCGACACCTTCGGCAGCGCCGCCTTTGCGGTCTGCGACCATCAGCTCGCCCACGTCTACGTGCGCGATCCTGCCGACGTATCTCGCGCGCGCGAGGTGCTTCTCGCCCTCCCCGGGGTTGCCGCTGTATTGGGGGGAGAGGAGCGGGCCGCCCTGGGGCTGCGCCACGAGCGGGCGGGGGAACTGGTGGCGCTGGCGGCGGCCGATGCCTGGTTCGCCTATCCGTTCTGGCTCGACGACCGCCTCGCCCCCGACTACGCCCGCACCGTGGACATCCACCGCAAGCCCGGCTACGACCCGTGCGAGCTGTTCTTCGACCCGAAGTTGCTCTGGCCCAAGGGCCGGGCGCTCTGGCGCTTGCTCCAGAAGAAGCTGGGCTTCCGCACGCTCTTCGACGTGGTCCCGCTCGACCCGACCCTCGTGCGCGGCAGCCACGGGGTGGCCGCGGCCGATCCCGCCGACCGCCCCGTGCTGGTCGGCGACGGCCCGGCGCCCGGCGAAGGCGAGCTGCCGATGACCGCGGTGCGCGACCTGGTGCTGGCGGCGCTGGCCATTTAGCCGCCGAGCTCCGCTCGGCGGCTAAATGGGTTGGGAGGGAACGTGGTCCGGCACCCCATTTGCCGTATACCATTCCTCGCGACTGTTGCGACGCCCCCTCCGCGAGGAAGTACTCACTATGCGCGTCTGGCCTGGACGACCCTACCCCCTCGGCGCCATCTGGGACGGCGCCGGGGTCAATTTCGCCCTCTTCTCCGAGCACGCCACCAAGGTCGAGCTCTGTCTGTTCGAGACCGCCGACGACCGCAAGGAAACGCACTGCATCGAGATGCCCGAGCAGACCGACCAGGTCTGGCACGCTTACCTGCCCGACATCCAGCCCGAACAACTCTACGGCTACCGCGTCCACGGCCCCTATGACCCGGCGCACGGGCATCGCTTCAACGCCAACAAGGTGCTCCTCGACCCCTACGCCAAGGCCATCGGCCGGGAACTGCGCTGGGACGACTCCGTGTTCGGCTACAAGCTCGGGGACAAGGAGCTCGACCTGTCGTTCGACAGGAGGGACAGCGCCGCCTTCGCCCCCCTCGGCGCGGTGGTCGATAACGCCTTCACCTGGGGCGATGACCGCGCCCCGCGCACGCCCTGGCACAAGACGTTCATCTACGAACTGCACGTCAAGGGGCTGACCTACCGGCACCCCGAGGTGGCCGAGAAACTGCGCGGGACGTATGCAAGCATTGCCTCCGAGCCGATTATCGAGCACCTCAAAAGCCTGGGCGTGACCGCCGTCGAACTGATGCCGGTCCACCACTTCGTCAAGGACCGTCACCTCGTCGAGAAAGGCCTCACCAACTACTGGGGCTACAACACGCTCTCCTACTTCGCGCCCGAGCCCAGGTACGCTTCCACCACCAGCGCTCGCGACGCGGTGGGTCAGTTCAAGATGATGGTGCGCGCCCTCCACGCGGCGGGGATCGAGGTCATCCTCGACGTGGTCTACAACCACACCGCCGAGGGCAACCAGCTCGGGCCGACGCTGTCGATGCGGGGCGTGGACAACGCCGGCTACTATCGGCTGTCGCTCGAAGACCCGCGTTACTACACGGACTTCACCGGCTGCGGCAACACCCTGAAGATGCAGCAGCCGCGCGTCTTGCAGCTCATCATGGACAGCCTCCGCTACTGGGTGCTGCAGATGCACGTCGATGGGTTCCGCTTCGACCTGGCGAGCACCCTGGCCCGCGAGCTGTTCGAGGTGAACAAACTGGGCGCGTTCTTCGACATCATCCATCAGGACCCCATCCTGTCGCAGGTCAAGCTGATCGCCGAGCCCTGGGACGTGGGCCCCGGCGGGTATCAGGTCGGCAACTTCCCCGTGCTGTGGACGGAGTGGAACGGCAAGTATCGCGACGTGGTCCGGCGCTTCTGGAAGGGCGACGGCGGGGCGGCGTCGGAGTTCGCCACCCGGCTCAGCGGCAGCAGCGACCTCTACGCCTGGAGCGGGCGGTTGCCTCACGCCAGCATCAACTTCATCACCTGCCATGACGGCTTCCCGCTTCAGGACCTGGTGAGCTACAACGACAAGCACAACGAGGCCAACGGCGAAGAGAACCGCGACGGGGCCAACGACAACAATAGCTGGAACTGCGGCGCGGAGGGCCCGACGACCGAGCCCGCCATCCTGGCGCTGCGGGCCCGCCAGAAGCGCAACCTGCTCGCGACGCTGCTCCTGTCGCAGGGAGTGCCGATGCTCCTGGCCGGCGACGAGCTGAGCCACACGCAGAAGGGCAACAACAACGCCTACTGCCAGGACAGCGAGCTGACCTGGCTCAACTGGGAGCTGGACGAGGAGCAGCGCGGGTTTCTCGACTTCGTGAAGCGCGTGGCCCAGGTCTGGCGCGAGCAGCCGGTCTTCCAACGGCGGCGCTTCTTCCAGGGCCGCAGCATCCGCGGCTCCGACATCAAGGACCTTTCCTGGCTAGACCCGACCGGAGTGGAGATGCCGGACGAGGCGTGGGACGCCGGGTTCGTGCGCTGTCTGGGCGTGCGCATGGCGGGCGACCTGATCGGCGACGTGGACGAGCGCGGCGAGCGCATCGTCGGCGACACGCTGCTGCTGTTGCTGAACGCCCACCACGAAGCGATCCCGTTTGCGCTGCCCAAGCACAAGGACGAGCAGGACTGGGAACTGCTCCTGGACACGTTTGGCCCGTCGCTCGCGGTCGCCACCTTCGACGCCGACTATCGGTATCCGTTGCAGGGCCGCTCGCTCGCCGTCTTCCGCACGCGAGACAAAGAGGAGAAGGAGCTGGCCACTCTCACGCCGGCCCAGGTCGAGGGGCTACTCAAGGCGAACCGGAAACTGCCCGAGGCGAGGGCGGGGCACCCGTTGACCTGATCCGATTTCTCCTGGAGGCATCGCGATCGATGATGGCCGCCCAGCCAACCGCCCCGGCGCCGGAGCCAGCCGGCCGCGGCGCGCGCGGGCGCTGGTTGCTGGTCGTACTGATCGGGCTGGCCGTGGTCGCGTTCTACGCGCTGGGCCTCCACGAATACCTCTCGTGGGACTATCTCCGCGCCAACCGCGACCAGCTGCGCTCCTGGACGGACGACAACCTCTTCCTTGCCGTGCTCGCCTACGTCGCCGTCTATACAATTGTCACCGCGTTGTCGCTCCCTGCCGCAGGCGTACTCTCTCTCCTGGGCGGGGCGCTGTTCGGCCTGTGGCTGGGGGTGGCGGTGGTCAACGTCGCGTCCACGCTCGGCGCGACGCTGGCCTTTCTGATGGCCCGCTACCTGTTCCGGGACTTCGCCCAGCGCCGGTTTGGCGACCGCCTGGCACCGATCGAACGGGGCGTCGAGAAGGACGGGGCCTATTATCTCCTGACGCTGCGCCTGGTGCCGGCCTTTCCGTTCTTCCTGATCAACCTGGCGATGGCCCTGACGCGCATGCGGCTGGTCACGTTCTGGTGGGTCAGCCAGCTCGGCATGCTGCCGGTGACGTTCGTCATCGTCAACGCCGGGCAGGAGCTCGGCAGCATCGAATCGCCCGGCGACGTGTTCTCGTGGCCGGTGCTGCTGTCGCTTGGCCTGCTCGCGCTGACGCCGCTGCTGCTGCGCTGGGGCCTGCGCTGGTTTCACCGTTCGGGAGGAGAGGACGGTGCCGAGGGCGACGAACGTGCCTGATGTGCGGACCAAAGGGGAAGTTTTTCCGAGGGAGGCGCCAGTGGCGGCTTGTGGCTGTAGCACTACAATGGTGCAATCGAAAGACAACCAGCGTCCCTGTCGGCGCTCGGGCACGGCTGGCCGCTCACCCTCCTGTGGAGCCGGGTTGGTCCTATGTACGCGGTGAAAGGGCTCTCCATGGAAAAGTGGCTGTGCTGGGGCTCCATGGGAGTTGCGGGCCTGCTGCTCCTGCTGTTCGTGGCCGACCTGGCCGCCGGCATCCCCTTCGGCCGGGTCAGCATTCTCGTGGACGTCTTCGGAGGGCTGGCCAGCGCGCTGGTCCTCTACCTCGCCTACGACGCCTTCCGTGACCTGCGCTGACTCGCCTCGGAAGTTACCGTCGGGCCAGCAGGCACAGCGCCTCCAAGACTCCTTCCGTCGTGTACGTCTGCGCCTCTCCCGCCACCGGCATCTCCAGTTCGCGAACCGCGGCGCTGGTGCGCGGACTGATCGTCACCAGCCCCGGCGCTCCCTTCTTCATCCGCTCGCGCACCTCCTCCCCGACGCCCAGGATCAGGGCACGGGCGATGTTGGAACTGGTCAGCGTCGCGTAATCGACCTCGCCGCGTCGCAACGACTCCAGCGCCTCGTCTGCCGGCGCGAGGAAGTGGTCCACCTGCCGATAGACCGCCACCTGTTCGACCTCGGCGACCGTCGATAACTGCTCGCGCAACAGGTCGAGGCCGCGGTCGGCCCGCGCCAGCAGCACGCGCTGTCCTGTCACGAGAGGCCGCAGCGCCGCCACCAGCCCCTCGGAGTTGTGCTCGGCCGGCATCGCGTCCGGCATCAGGTGATAGGAGCGCAGGGCGTCGCCGGTCGCGGGCCCAATGACGGCCAGGCGCAGGTGCCCCAGCGCACGCAGGTCGCGCCCGCCCGCGAACAGCCGGCGCATCAATGCATGAACGCCGTTGGCGCTGGTGAAGACGAGCCACTGACAGCGGGGAAGTTCTGCCAGAGCGCGATCGACCGCCGACCAATCCTCCAGTTCCAGCACCTCGACAGTTGGCAAGACGAGGGCGCTGGCGCCGAGCTCTTCCAGCCGGCGCACGAGGTCGGCGGCCTGGTGTCGCGGGCGCGTGACGAGGACGCGCTTGCCGAACAGGGGGCGGTCCTCGAACCAGGAGATCTTTTCGCGCATGCCGACGACGGGGCCGACGATGACCAGCGCGGGCGCCGCGATCCCCATTTCGGCGACCCGGGCCGGGAGGCCCTCCAGCGTTGCCTCGACGGTGCGCTGGCGGCTGGTGGTCCCCCAGTGGACGGCGGCGGCGGGGACGTCGGCCGGCTTGCCGTTCTCGATCAGCGAGCGGACGATGTGCGGCAGCCGGGCGATGCCCATGTAGAAGACGAGCGTGCCGGGGAAGCGCGCCAGGGCCCCCCAGTCGAGCTGGCTCTCGGCCTTGTCGGGCTGTTCGTGTCCCGTGACGAGGGCCACCGCGCTGGCGTGCTGCCGGTGCGTGAGCGGAATGCCGGCGCAGGCGCTCGCCCCCAGCGCTGCCGTGACGCCGGGCACCACCTCGTAGGGAACGCCGGCGGCCCGCAGCGCCTCCGCCTCTTCGGCGCCGCGCCCGAAAAGGAACGGATCGCCTCCCTTCAAGCGCACCACGCGTAACCCCTGCCGGGCGGCATCGATCATGGTCTGATGGATCTGCGGATAGCGGTCGGGATGCCGCGCCGGCAATTCCTCGACGCAGAGGAGGCGCGCGCTGCTTGACGCATGCTCCAGCAAGCGCACCGGGACGAGCCGGTCGTAAAGGACGAGGTCGGCCTGGCGCAGGCACTCGACGGCGCGCAGCGTCAGCAGCCCGGGATGGCCGGGGCCGGCGCCAACGAGGGCCACTGGTGACAAGGTGACAAAATGACAAGGTGACAGGGTGCCCGGGTGACAGGGTGATGGTCGTGCGTCCGCACCCTGAAGGGGCGGCTCAGCAGGTTCGGGCCGTTCTTCGCTCACCTTGTCACCCTGTCAGCTTGTCACCGCGTCACCTTGTCACCGCGTCAGTCAGACCTCGACCAGCTCGTCGGGCTCGGGCACCTCGACGTCGAGGTCGGGCTGGGTGGGCGAGAGCTTGATGAAGAAGATGCCAAGCTCGAAGAGCAGGCTCATCGGCACCCAGAGGAAGAGCATGCTGAGCGCGTCGGTGGAGGGCGTGATGAAGGCGGCGAAGATGGCCATGAAGAACCAGGCAATGCGGCGCTTCTTGCGGAAGGAGTCGATGTCCATGATGCCGAGGCGGTTGAGGAAGAGCATCACCAGGGGCGTCTGAAACGACAGGCCGAAGACGAGCGGCATGTAGATGGCGAAGCTGAGCCATTCGTTGAGGCGCATGTCGGGCTTGAGCCCCATCCACTCGTTGAACCACAACAGCGCTTCGATGGCGCGCGGGATGACCAGCAACTCGCAGATGACGACGCCGAGGAGGAAGAGGAAGATGCTGACGGGCAGGTAGACGTGGACGAGGCGCTTCTCGTGGGGGTAGAGACCGGCGGCGACGAACATCCAGATCTGCCAGAAGATCCACGGGCTGCCGATGACGACGCCGGTCACCATGCAGACCTTGAACCAGACCATGAACGCTTCCTGCACGTTCAGCGTGCTGGGGTTGTCGATGTCGAGGTAAGCGCGCTGGGCGCCCTGAAGATCGCCGGTGGCGTTGAGCGGCTTGTCCCAGCTCACCCAGAGGCCGACGAGCTTCTGCTCCTTCTCGTCGTCGGGGATCACGTAGGGATTGGCCGTTTCGTCGGGGTCGGCCGGCCCCTTGTCCTCTTCGCCGATCCAGTTCCACAGCTTGCGATACCAGGGCAGAGGAGGGGCCGCCTCCGGCACCACCTGGTCGCGCGGCACGATCTTGGGCCGCTCGACCATCGAGGCGTCCTTGCCCTGCGCCGCAAGCTCGAACTGCTTGCGCGGGACCCAGATCTTTCGGAAGGGGGTCGGCTCGTTGGCGCGCAGGAGCTTGGGGTCCTTGGCCTGGTCGGCCCGGATCTGGTGACCGCGGCGCTCGTAGAACCGTTCGAGCTGGGTTTTGACGGGCGCGGTGATGAAGCGAACGACGTAATGGCCAATGCACAGGCTGAAGAGAAGGGCGACCCCGAAGCCGGCGATGGCGCGCCACAGGTGAGTGCGGAGCTCCTCGATGTGATCGCCGAAGTTCATGCGCGTTTCGGCGAAGAAATCGTCGGGGTCCTTGGGAGTGCCGTTGCTCATCGTCGTTCCTGTGCAGGAGGTCGGGGCGCGCGGCCGGGAGTGAGAGCGGGCGGCCAAACGCGGAAGGCGTGGCGGGCTTCACCGGAGGTATATCGTAGCAGGCGAGGCGGGCATTCTCAAGTTGGCGCAAGGAGCGCCCCGCCGCTTGCGGCTTCGCGCTCCCCGCCGTAAACTACCCTTCAACTCCCCCCTTGGTCCTCGAGGAGCCCCCATGACCGTCCCCACCCCCCGGCGCGGCTGGTGCGCCTTCGCCCTGCTCGCGGCGAGCACGCTCCTCGCCGGTGCGCACGGCGCCGCTCCCCCGCCCAGCCTCACCAACGCCCGCGCCCGGGCCCTCGCACAACTCGCGCCCACCTTCTCCGCCTACGTTTTCCACGGCAGCCGCTTCCCTGCCTGCTCGGTGTCCCGGTCGCCCGAGCTCGAACGGGAGTTTGGCCCGTTCGCCGTCCAGACCACCTTCTACGACAGCTCCTTCCAGCGCGTGAAGACGGCCGACCGGCCCGGCGCCTACGGCGCCGTTATCGACGTCGTGCCCCGGAAGGGCCTCACGCAACGGCGCTTCGTCACCCTCTACCAGACGGCAACCGAAGTACGCGACGACAAGCGCTACGGCAAGGACGATCTCGCCGAGTTGGGCCGGGCGGCCGGCCTGGGCGACGTCCTTTCCCTTGCCCGTCAGCAACAACTCGTGAAGGCGCGGCTCCTCGGCCGGCCATTCTCGGCGTGGTCGCGCGATCCGCAGGCGGCTCGCCTCCTCGCGGGGCTGTCCGTCCCGGCGAGCCCCAAGGGAGAGATCGGCAAGCACAACGACGCCTTCGCCCAAGACCGCCAGTGGTGGGTAGGGCTGAAGCGCCGGCTGTATGGGTGGGACCGGAAGTTCGCCCGGCCCTTCGTCGCCCCGCGGCCCAAGAAGGACAAGCCAGCCCCCGTCGTGCGGGCCGGCTCGCTGGCGGAGGCGGGCTTCAAGGAGGGCTCCGTCGAGAAGATCGACGCGGCCCTGCAAGCGTTCGCGGCCGACACCGACCAGGCCTTCGCCGTATGCATCGTCCGGCACGGCGTGATCGTCCTGCACAAGGCCTATGGACAGCGCGACGGGCGACCGATGACCGTCCACACGAAAAGCTGGATGGCGTCGGTCACCAAGACGATGGCGGCGACGTGCATGCTCATGCTCCTCGACCAGGGGCTCGTTAGCTTCGACGACCCGGTCGAGCGGTTCTTCCCGCAGCTCGAAGGCATCAAGGTGAAGAAGCGCCTGACGATCCACCACCTCTACACGCACACCAACGGGCTGACGATGGACGGCTGGCCTGGCTGGAACGACGACATGCCCGACGTGGTGGAGCGGTTGCCGGCCTATTACGACCGCGTGCGCGTGGGCCAGGAGTGGGCCTATACCGGCACCGGCAACATCCTGGGCGGCAAGGTGATCGAGGCCGTTACCGGCGAGGCGGTGCCGCAGTTCTATCACAAACACTTGCTGGGCCCCCTTGGCTGCATGCACACGGACGTGACCGACACGCACGCCGGCGCATTCAGCACGCCGCTCGACATGGCGAAGTTCGGCCAGTTGCTGCTCAACCGCGGCTCGTACGGCGATCGGGAGTTCTTCCGGCCCGAGACGTTCGCGAAGATGCTGCCCGGCAAGCTCGACAAACTGCTCGGGCCGGGCGCGCGCTCGTTCGGCTTCGGGCTGGACGGCAGCCCGACGAAGTTCGGGCACGGGGCGGCCTCGGCGGCGACGTTCCACGTCGACGTCGAGCGCGACCTCGTGGTCGTGATGACGCGCAATCGGTATGGGAAGAACCAGGACAAGTACAACGGCAAGTTCTGGGACGCAATCGACGGCGGGATCGTAAAGTGAGGACCGAGACAGGCCGATGCCCACCTTCTGGCCTCCCTGGCTGACCGGCGCCGGCTGCGGGCTCCTCGGCGGGGTGCTGGACCTCGTCTACCCGGGCCACTGTCTGCTCTGCGGCGCGCCGCTCCCGCCCGAGCACGCGCACTTCTGCCGTTCGTGTCACCCGGCCCTCTTTCACGATCCGGCCGAGCGCTGCCCGCGCTGCGCCGGGAACGTGGGGCCCTATGCCGTCATCGATGGCCAGTGCGCCAACTGTCGCAAGGAGCCTTACTACTTCGACCAGGCGCTGCGCCTCGGCCCCTACGACGGGGCCCTCCGGGACGCGGTCCTGCGCGTGAAGCGCCCCGTGGGGGAGGGGCTGGGCGAGTTGCTGGGCGAACTGTGGGCCGCACGCGACATGGAACCGTTCCAGCGCCTCGCCGTCGAGGCGGTCGTCCCCGTTCCCATGCGCTGGTGGCGGCGCCTGTGGCGCGGCTACAACCACAGCGAGGCGATCGCTCACGGCCTCGCGCGCGGCCTGGCGCTCCCTCATCATCGTGGCTGGCTGCGGCGCGTGCGGTATCAGCGCAAGCAGGTCGGCCTGAGTGCCGTCGAGCGGCGCGAGAACGTCCGCGGGGCGTTCGCGGCGCGCCTGGGGGCGCACCTGGCCGGCAAGAGCGTGCTGGTGGTCGATGACGTGATGACGACGGGATCGACCGCCAGCGACGCGGCGCGGGCGCTCAAGGAGGCGGGGGCGGCGCGCGTTTGCGTCGCGGTGCTGGCACGAGCGCAGGGGTGAGCGGCACCGGCGACTTCAACGGTCCCAGCCGGCTGCGCCTGGTCTTCACCGCGATGGGGCAACCTTTTCCGCGCCGGCCGACTGTGCCGCCTGCAACCCTTTTGGGCTCGCCCGGCGCGTTTTCGCTCGGATTGTGACGGTGGGGACGGCAGCGCCGGAATGCGCAGCCAGCGGGCTCGTCACTGCCTCGTTTTGGGGCCCCGACGCTTTGACTACCGACAGCGTAGGGGGAAAAATCGAGTGGGTTCCGAGCGCTCGCATGATTCGTGGCGTGTGATACCAGGGCGGGGCCGGAAACCGGAGCAGGAACAGGTCACCATGTTGCGGTACAGCTTGGTTCTCGTGGCAGGGCTCGTGGCGACAGGGACAGCCGGCGCGGCGACGTGGGCCGACGGGCTGTTCGACGATTTGAACAAGGACTTCGGGTCGGTCCCGCGCGGGCCGACGCTCGTCCACCACTTCCGCGTTGCCAACAACACCGCGGGGCCCGTCGGCATTTCCAACGTGCGCGTGTCGTGCGGGTGCGTCAGCGCGACCGCCTTGAAGTCGGTCCTCCAGCCGGGCGAGGAGACGTCCATCGTGGCGCGGATGGACACCACGCGCTTCCTCGGCATCAAGAGCGTCACCATCTACGTCCAGTTCGATCGTCCCCGATTCGAGGAGGTGCGCCTGTGGGTGCGGGCCAACGGCCGCAATGACTTCAACGTCTCGCCCGACACGCTGTCGCTCGGCCAGGTCAAGCGGACCACCACCCCGTCGGCCGCGGTCACGCTCACCTTCTACGGGATGAACGGTGCTCGCATCAGCGAGGTCAAGGGCGAGAGCAACTACGTGCGCCCCTCCTTTCGGGAAGTGCGCCGCAACGACTCCGAGGTCGTCTACGAACTGAGCGCCACGCTGCGGGGCGACACCCCCGTCGGCCGCTGGTACACCGACGTCTGGGTCACCACCAACGTCGCCTCGTTGCCGCAACTCCGCGTCCCGCTGACCGTGGACGTGCAGTCGGCGCTGAGCGTCGGGCCCGAGGCCGTCGTCCTGGGCCAGATGAAGGTCAATAGCGAGATCGAACGGCGGGTGATCGTGCGGGGCGTCAAGCCGTTCAAGATCACGAAGATCGTGGGCGCCGACGCCAACCTGTGGGTCAAGGACAACACCACGACCGCGAAGGAGATCCACGTCCTGACCGTCAAGTACAAGGCGGTACGGGCGGGCGAGTTGGCCCGGAACGTCCGGATCGTTACCGACCTGGGTGGCGACGACAGCGAGATCGACTTCCGCGTCAGCGCGACCGTCGAGCCCTGACTCGAGGGCTCGAAGCAACAACGCGGCAGGGCCGGCCCGCAGCGCGAGGGAACGCGCTGCGGG
>JBBSEZ010000219.1:0-16278 GCA_038239195.1 Gemmatales bacterium | reverse complement strand
TCGAGCTCGACGCCCAGATCGGCGCCATGGGGCGCAACGAGCCGATCCCGGCCGCCAAGGCGCATGCTGCCCAGCTCGCCGGCAACGTCCTGCCGCACGACTGGAAGGCGGGCGCGGAGGGCTACAGCGAGGAAGAGTGGAAGATGGTCCACGAGACGCGCAAGATCATGGGCGATGAGACGATCCTCGTCTCGGCCACGACCGTGCGCGTGCCCGTGCGCATCGGCCACTCCGAGGCGATCAACCTGGAGTTCGAGCGCCCCATCACCCCGGAGCAGGCCCGCGAGGCGCTGCGCAAGGCGCCCGGCGTGGTGGTCCTCGACGACCCGACCGGCAAGCACGTGCCACTGGCGCTGACGGCGGAGGGGCGCGACGAGGTGTTCGTCGGCCGCATCCGCCGCGACTCGACCGTGCCGAACGGCCTGAACCTGTGGGTGGTGGCCGACAACCTCCGCAAGGGAGCGGCGACCAACGCGATCCAGATCGCCGAGGTGCTGGTGCAGCGCGGATGGCTGCCGCGGTAGTAACTCGGTTCGCCCCTGGCGAGGTGGGATGATGGAGACGACAACGATGGGCAAGGTCATCGTGACGGCCCGCATCGAGAACTTGCACGACCTGTTCAACGCCTCCCAGGGGCAAGCGCCGGCCGAGCCGGTGCGTTCCGTCGAGGTGACCGACGCCCTGATCGATACCGGCGCGACGACCTTGTCGCTGCCGCGGCGCATGGTCGCCCAGCTCGGCCTGCGTCCCGTCCGCACGCGGCAAGCACGCACCAGCGCGGGGCCGGTGACGCTTCAGATGTACGGCATCGTGCGCCTGACGGTACAAGGGCGAGACTGCAACTGCGACGTCATCGAGGCGCCCGACGACTGCCCGGTCCTGATCGGACAAATTCCCCTGGAAATGCTCGATTTCGTGGTCGATCCGATCGGACAGCGCCTGATCGGCAACCCCGCTCACGGTGGAGAGCACATCATCGAGCTGTACTGATTGGTCCGCCTCCGCGGTGCTGCTCGCCATGCGCAACATCCGCCTGCTGCTGAGTTACGACGGCACCGACTTCCGCGGCTGGCAGACGCAGCCCGCCCTGCGCACCGTGCAGGAAACGCTGGAGGGCGCCCTCGCCGCGCTCGCCCGCGAGGAGCGCGTGCGCGTGAACGCCAGCGGGCGCACCGACACCGGCGTTCACGCCATCGGGCAGGTCGTCAACTTTCACACCGAGTCCAATCTCGCCGCCCCCGTCTTCGTCCGCGGCCTCAACGCCCATCTCCCGGATGACGTGGTGGTGCGCGAGGCCGAGGAGGTGCCGGCCGACTTCGACGCCAACCGCCACGCCGTGCGCAAGCTCTATCGCTACGCGATCCACGACGGCGACGTGCCGGACCTGTTCATGCGCCGCTACGCCCATCACTCGCGCTACCGGCTCGACGCGGCGGCCATGCGGCGAGCGGCCGAGGCGCTGCGCGGCACGCACGACTTTCGCTGTTTCGAGACGGAATGGCCCAACCGTGCCTCCAGCGTCCGCACCATCCTCCATCTGAGCGTCAACCGCTTCGGCGACTGGCTCTGGCTGGACGTCGAGGCCGACGGTTTCCTGTACAATATGGTCAGGGCCATCGCCGGCACGCTCATCAACGTCGGGCGCGGCTACTGGCCGGAGACGCAGGTCGCTCAGATCGTCGAGGCCGGCGAGCGCGCCCTGGCGGGCCCCACGGCGCCGGCCTGCGGGCTGTTCCTGATGCGCGTCACCTACGAGCGGTAAATCGCATGGCCGAGTCGGCCCCCTATCCTGACAGGCTCCTCATCGAGCCCCTCGCCCGTCCACCTCGCGCGACGGTGTCCGTGCCGGGGTCGAAGAGCATCACCAACCGCGCACTCGTCCTGGCGGCGCTGACCAGTCGCGGCCGCGAGACGTTCCTCGGCAACTTTCTCGACAGCGAAGACACCCACGTCATGGGGCGAGCGCTCGGCGAGCTCGGCTTCGCCCTCTTCGGGGAGCCGATGGTCGGAGGCGTGCGGGTCGGTATCCACTCCAACAAGCCCCGCGAGGATCGGATCATCCCGGCCGAGAGGGCCGACCTGTTCGTCGGCAACTCCGGCACCACCATGCGCTTCCTCACCGCGATGGTCTCTCTCGGTCACGGGCGCTATCGCCTCGATGGCGTGCCGCGCATGCGCGAGCGCCCCATCGAAGACCTGCTCGTCGCCCTCCGCGAGCTCGGCGTTAACGCGCGCTCCGAGGGCGGAAACGGCTGCCCGCCCGTGGTGGTCGAGGCTGACGGGCTGCCGGGCGGCACCTTGCGCGTCAAGGGCGACGTGAGCAGCCAGTTCCTCAGTGCCTTGCTCATGGCCGCCCCCTTCGCCCGCGGGGACGTGGTGATCGAGGTGGACGGCGAGCTCGTCTCGCGCCCGTACGTGGACATGACCGTCCGCATGATGCACGAGTGGCACCTGCGCATCGCCGAGCCGAGCAAGGGGCGATTCGTCGTGCCCGGCAATCAGCGCCCCGAGGGCCTCCGGGCCGGGAGCTACCTCATCGAGCCCGACGCCTCCGCCGCCAGCTACTTCTTCGCCGCCGCCGCCATCACCGGCGGGCGCGTCACCGTCCCCGGGCTCGTCAGGCACTCTCTGCAAGGCGACGTCCGCTTCGTGGACGTCCTCGAACGCATGGGCTGCGCCGTCGAGCGCGATCCGGCCGGCATCACCGTGCAGGGCGGGGCCTTGCGCGGCATCGACGTCGGCATGAGCGACATTAGCGATACGGTGATGACGCTCGCGGCCGTGGCGTGCTTCGCCGAGGGCTCGACGACGATCCGCAACGTCGCCCACATCCGCCACAAGGAGACCGACCGCCTCGCCGCCCTCGCCGCCGAACTGCGCCGCCTTGGGGCCGAGGTCGAGGAGAGGGCGGACGGCCTGACCATCGCGCCGCGCCCCTTGCGCGGCGCCGAGGTGCAAACGTACAACGACCACCGCATGGCGATGAGCCTGGCCCTCGTCGGCCTGCGCGTCTCCGGCGTGGCCATCGACAATCCCGCATGCGTCGCCAAGACCTATCCCGGGTTCTTCGCCGATCTGGAGAAGCTGCGATGCTGAGTTCCCGTTTCCGCGCGCGGGCCTTCGTGGCCGCGGCCCTGTTGGTCGTTCTGGCGCCCGCCCCTTCGCGGGCCAGCGACCTGAAGGAGCCTTATCAGCTCCACCTTGTCGTCCACGTCGCCCGGCACCGGCTGCTCACCGACGTCTTCCGCGAGCAGGTGACGCGCGAGCTGGGCGACGGCCTGGGGGCGGCCCTGGGGAAGCTCGGCACGGTCAAGGTCCTCGCGAAGCACGAACGCCTCGACGACGTGCTGGCGCGCGGCCTGGCCCGCTCGCTGGACGAGTGGAAAGAGCGCAGCCGCGTCAAGACGCACTTCGTCCTCATCCGCTACGTGGGCGGGCAGTACGAGATCGAGGCCCGCCAGTACGACGGCCTGACCGGCGTCCCTAGCCCCGTGGTGCGTCGCCAGCGCACGCGCGACCGCGCCTTCGTGGCCCGCACGGCCGCCCTCCTCGTCGAGCGCGACTTCGGCATCGTCGGGACGATCGCGTCCGCACCGGACGACAAGCGCGAAGTCGCCGTGGAGCTGCGCGGCGGAGAGCTCGTCGCGTCGATGGGGCGCTGGGTGCGAGTGGGCGACGTCTTCGCTCTCGTCCAGGGCAACTCGGGGCAGATCATTCCGTGGTCCTACGTGCAAGTGCTGAAGGCGCCGCGCGACGGCGTCTGCACTGGCCGGCTCATCACGCGCTACCGGCTGGCCCGGGTCAACGGGATGCGCTGCGTCAAGCTCGGCACCGCGACGGGCCCGCTGCGCCTTCGGGTCGTCAAGGAACGGCCGGGCGGCGAGACCGCCTTCAGCGTCTCGCTCCAGTTCCGGCACCTGGGCTTCGAGGGCGAGAACGCCACCGTGCTCAAGGTCACCGCGGACGACAAGACCGACGTCGAGACCGCCAGCTACTCGCGTGGCACGTTCAAGCGCCTCGCCTACGTGACCGTCCTGGGGGGAAGCGGAGAGGTGCGCGCTCGCGTCCCGGTGCCCATCCTCAACGACCAGCTCGTTCGCCTCCCGGTGCCCGCGCCGTCGGAGGACGACAACCTGCTCGGCTTCCGCGTCGATGCCCTGCTGCGCGACGTATCGGACAGCTACCTCGATCAGACCAACCTCTTCAAGGAGGTCAACAAGCTCTCCAAGCCCGAGCAGCGCGCCACCGCGCTGGAGCGCGTGCGGGCGGGGCTCAAGCGCTCGACCGAGGACCACAACCGCCTATCGACGGAGCGCGCCGAGTTGAGCAAGGAAGAGAAAGAGCTGACGAAACGCGACACCGCCCGGCTCGCCGAAGTCGGCGAGAGGCTTCGCTTGCTCAAGGCCGGCGAGGAGCAGTTGCGCGACCACCTCAACCAACTCCTGAAGATCGAAAAGGAGGAACGCGACCCCTCGCGCAAGGCGTACCTCGAAGACGTGCAGCGGGCCCGGTTGCTGGAGAAGCAGGCCGAGCTGGGACAGGCGATCGACCTGCTGAAAAAGCTCAAAGGTTCGCCGCACGCCAGCGACGCCATGCGCAAGGAACTGGCGCGGATGGAGAAGATGTGGCAAACGAAGTCCGCCGATCACAAGCGAGCCCGGAACTACGCGTACAACAAGTTCCCCCACGTTGCCACGTCGGGGCTCAAGGACGCCCTGGTCGAGGCGGGCAAGGCCTTCGCCGAGTTCAAGAAGCACAACGACGTCGTGGGGCCGACGCGGTTGCGCAACGCGGTACGGGCACACGTGGGGCGCCTCGTCACGGAACTGGGAGCGCTCAAGCCCGACGTCAACATCGACGACGAGAAGCCGGCGCGGGCCATCGCCGAGCTCACGCCCCTGCTGCAGAAGCTCGACGAGGAGATAACCGCCTATCTGGATCGTCTGAAGGGCGAGTGACGCGGACTACGAAGGCGGCGGGGCCTGCCCGAGTGCGGCGCGGAGGCGGGCCACCTCGGCGGCGAGGTCGTCGGCGCGGCGTTTTTCGTCGTCGGCGCGCTGACGCTGTTGCTCGATTTGCTCTTGCCGCGTGGGGATGGGCGCCCCGGTCTTCAGGTCGATGAGGCGGAGCATCGCCCCTTCGGGGACCAGGCGCAAGCCCAGTTGCGCACTGACCAGGCTGCCGTCCGCCGCGGGTTGGAGCGCCACGTAGGCCCGATTGACCAGCCGGAAGCCCTGGAGTTGCGGGCTCAGCCACTCCCCTTCCGGGTCGAAGAGGAAGTATTCCGGCACCCCCACGCCCTGGTAGGCGGCCCGCTTGGCGGCGAGGTCTTCGCGGTACGTCGCCTCGGAAGATATCTCGAAGACCACGTTGGGCACCGCGCCTTCCTCCCAGGTGCGGAACGACCGGCGCCGGTGGTTGCCCACGCCGAGCGCGACCAGCACGTCGGGGTCGCGCCGGCCCGACGGGTTGCCCCGGTCGTAGTACAAAACCATGTTCGTCGCCACGCAGTCGGGCCGCCCGGCGAGGAAGTCTTCGAGCGCTTCCCGCAAGAGGAGGACGGCCACGATGTGGAAGTCGGACTCGCCCATCGAGTTCCCGTCCTCGCTAGGGTAGAGCGGGTCGAGCGTCGTGCCCGGCAGCGCGCCCGTCTCGGTCGTTCGCATCGCTTCCTCCTCGCTCAGGGACGGGGCGGCGTGCGCACCGGGGGCGCGGGCGGCGTGCCGCCGACGCGGATTGGCGTCTTGCACAGCAGGCAGGGCACGACCTTGCCGCGCTCGTCCTCCTCCACTAGCATGTATTTCCGGCACTTGGCGTTGGGGCACTGCACGGCGAAGACGCCGGGGGGCATCACGGCTGTCGGCATGGGGGCTCCATCGAGAAGAGTGCGGGAAAACGCCAAGCCGCAAGCGGCGAAGCGTCGATCACTGAATGCGCAACCCGCGCACCCACTCGGCCTCGCGCTTGAGGTCGTCCTCGGACAGCCCGCTGGCCCGGTGGATCATGGTGCGCGCCATCTTTCCGCTCGTCATGTCCAGCGCCATCACGTCGATCATGCCGTCGGCGCCCACCGCGTAGCGCACCTGGATCGGCGACAGCTTCGGCAGGTTGGGTAGCAGCCCCTCGACCCAGCACTCGCCGATCGTGATGCAGTCGTCGGCCTTGGGCGCGTCGCCCTGCAACACCTTGACGCGCACGCGCAGTTGGTTCTCCGCCTTCGTCGAGTACACCCGGCTGGCGGCGGTCGGCAGCTGCGTGTTCTTGGGGACGAGGATCGAGTTGATGCGCTCCTCGTTCTGGTCCTTGATCTCGATGCCCAGGCTGTGGGCGTTGACGTTGATCTCGACCACCTGCCCGAGCAGGTCGCGCGCCTCCGCCCCCAGGGACACGCTCTGCGTCTCGCTCTGCGTCGCCCGGATGCCCGCGTGCAGCGCGGCGCCGCGCGCCACCACCTCGCTCACGGCGAGCGACTTGTCCGGCACCTTGCCCGTCAACTCCTGGAGCATCGCCCCCGTCATCGGCATGTGCGTCGAGCCGCCCACCAGCAAGACGCTATCGACCTGCTCCCACGTCAACTTCGCCTGGCGCAACAACTGTTGCGTCGTCAGCCGGGTTCGCACCAGCAGGTCGCGCGTCAGGTTCTCGAACTCGGCGCGCGCGATCGGCACGCGGAGCACCTGCCCGCCGTGCGTACACGACACCGTCGCCTGGGCCAACTGGCTCAGGGTGCGCTTGGCCCGCTCGGCGGCGGCGCGCAGGTTGGTCCCCGAGTGAACGTCCTTTCGCGGGTCAGTCCCCATCTGCCTAAAGAATTGCGTCGCCACGTGATCGACGATGCGGTCGTCCCAGTCCTTGCCGCCCAGGCGCACGTCGCCCTCGATGGCCAGCGTCTCGAAGCGGTGCTGCGACAGCCGCACCAGCGTCACGTCGAACGTCCCGCCGCCCAGGTCGTAGACGAGCACGGTGCGCTGGTCCTGCGGCAAGCCCTGCGTCGGGCGCTTCTCGGCGCTCGCCCCGCCCGGAGGGGGCTGGAACGAGTAGGCCAGCGCGGCGGCGGTCGGCTCGTCGAGGATGTCCAGCACGTCGAGGCCGGCGATCCGTCCAGCGTCCTTGGTCGCCTTGCGGCGCGTGTCGTCGAAGTAGGCGGGGACCGTGATGACCGCCTTGCTGACCGGCCCGATGCGTCGCTCGGCGTCCTGGACCAGCTTGCGCAGGATGATGGCGGACAGCGTCTCGGGCCGGAAGTCGCGCCCGGCGACGGGCCGGCCCAGGGTCGGCTCACCCATGCGTCGCTTGATGAGCGTGGCGACCAGCTCGGGTTGCTCGAGGGAGACGTCGAGCGCCGCCTGCCCGACCACGGCGCTGCCGTCTTCGAGCAGGAGCACCGCGCTGGGCGTCAGCATGTCGCCGTCCCGGTTGGGCAGCGTGATCGGCTGGCCGTGCTCGTCCAGCGTCGCGATCGCCGAGAAGGTCGTGCCGAGGTCGATGCCGACCAGTTTGCCCGCTTGGCCCGCCATGCCTGGTCCCTTTGTAAAAAGAGTTGTCGCCACGCAGACGCTATTCTTGGTCCTTCCCGATCGGCGGCGCCGCGCGCTGGCCCACCCCGCCGCGCAGGGGCGTCGTGCGCGGCTTGGCCGGCCTGACCGGCGCCGCCTCTTCCTCTTCTTCGTCCTCGGGGACGTCTTCCGGCTCCTTGACCAGCGCCGCCTTCAGCGACAGGGCCATGCGCCGCGCCCCCGGGTCGATGTTCAACACCATCACCTGCACGTCCTGCCCGACCTTCACCACGTCGGCGACCCGGCGCACGCGCTGCGGCGACAGTTCCGACACGTGGATGAGGCCCTCGACGCCCGGCGACACTTCGACGAAGGCCCCGAAGTCCATCAGGCGCGACACCTTTCCGGTCACCACCGAGCCGAGGGGGAAGTCCTGTAGGGCCTCGTCCCAGGGGCTGGCGCTCAACTGCTTCATGCCGAGGCTGATCTTGCGCGTCTCGCGATCGACCTTGAGCACCACCACCTTGACGCGCTGCCCCGTCTGCACCACCTCGCTGGCGTCCTTGACGCGCGTCCAGCTCAGCTGGCTGACGGGCAGCAGGCCATCGACCCCGCCGAGATCGACGAACGCGCCGAAGTCGCGCACCGAGCGCACCACGCCCTCGCGCACCTGGCCCTCGGCAAGCTCGACCCACAACTTCTCGGCCGCTTCCTCGCGCTCCTTCTCCAGCAGCGCCCGCCGGCTCACCACAAGGTTGCGGTCCTCGCGATCGACCTCGCTGATCATGCAGAGCAATTTCTGGTTGACGTATTGCTCCACGTTATCGACGCGGTAGAGGTCAATCTGGCTGACCGGCATGAAGCCGCGAATGCCGTTCACCTCGATCGACAGTCCGCCCTTGTTGGTGGCGGTCACGCGCGCCTCGACCACCATGCCCTGCGCGACGCTATCCCAGTTCGCCACGACGGCGGCGCCTTTGCGCGTCAGGATCAGCACGCCATCGGGGTCGTAGCCCTCGATGTGGACTTCGACCTCCGCGCCGAGGGCGGGAGGCCCTTCCGGGAACTGCATCATCGGGAGGAGGCCCTGCGTCCGGCCGCCCGGCAGCTCGAGGAACACGTCCTGCCCGTGGATGCGGAAGACCTTTGCCTTCTTGATCTCGCCGCCCGCGGGCTTGGCCCTCCGGTTCGATTGGTTGTCGCCGTAGAGGTCCTTGTCGGAGATCCCGCCCATCGCCTCTTGCAGTTCGCGCTCGAGGTCGGCGTCAAAGGCGCCGATCTTCTGCCCGAAGCCATAGACCTGCTCCTGATCCAGCGACGGCACCTTGCCGCCCTGGTTCTGCTGGGCGCGGTCGCGCATGCGGCGCAGGCGCTCCTCGGCCTGGCCTTCGGCGGGCGGTTGCGTTTCGGTGGGCGGGCTGGCGGGCTTGTCGGTGTCGCTCATGGTGGCCTTCCTGATCCGCGCGGGCGCGGAGGTTTTCGACCTCGCCGGGCCTTCTCATCAACGCCTCATCGCTCTCTGGGCCATCGTAACCGTTCGGGGCAGCGACGGCAACGCTTTGACCGGCGCCGGCGCACACTTCCTCCGCGCGGCGCCGGTCATTCTCTTTGGGGCGCTGCGACGGGGAACAGCAGGCGGAAGGTCGAGCCGGCCCCCGGGGCGCTGGTCACCTGGATCGCGCCCTTGTGGCTCCGGACGATCCCGAGGAGGGCAGCCAGGCCGAGGCCGCGGCCCGGGAACTTGGTGGTGAAGAACGGCTCGAAGATGCGCTCCAGCGTCGCCTCGTCCATGCCGCAGCCCGTGTCGCTCACCTCGAGGACGACGTGTTCTCCTTCGGTTCCATCTCCGTGGCGCAGGCTGGCGACTGTGGTCGCATTGACATAAACGCACTCGGTGGCGACGACGATGAGGCCCTCGCCCGCGCCGAGGGCCTCGGCAGCGTTGGCCACGAGGCTGAGGACGATCTGGCGGAGCTGGTTGACGTCGGCGAGGATCGGCGGAAGGTCGGGCGTCAGGCGGAACGACAACACCGCGTTGCGCGACACCGACAGGTGGAGCAGGGCCCAGGTGTCGCGCACGACGGCGCTGAGGTCGGCTGGCTCGACGTGGAAGCGGCCCTTGCCGGCGTAGGCGAGCATCTGCTGGCACAGTTCCGCGGCGCGCTGGCCCGCCGCCTCGATCTGGGCGAGGTAAGGCTGGACCGGCGAGTCGGAGGGAAGGTCCTTGGCGGCGAGGCTGGCGAAGCCGATGACGGTGGTGAGGAGGTTGTTGAAGTCGTGCGCGATCCCGCCCGCCAGCACGCCGAGCCCCTCCAGGCGCTGCGCTTCTTGTACCTTGCGCTCGAGGGCGGCCCGCTCCTCCTCCGCCCGCTTGCGCTCGGTGACGTCGCGCGACGACCAGAGGACGCGATCGATGCGGCCATCGGGCCCCGCCAGCGGGCGCGCTTGCGCCTCGAGCGAGAGGTAGCAGCCGTCCTTGCAGAGAAAGCGATACTCCAGGCGCGTCGATGCGCCGGCGAGGGTGGCGTGAAAAAAACGTTCGACCGCGGCGAGGTCGTCGGGGTGGATGAGGGCACGAAAGTCATTGTTCAGCACCTCGGCCGGTGCGTAGCCGGTCGCACGCAGGAACGACGGGCTGACGTAGATGCGTTGCTTTTCGTGGAGGGTGATGCCGACGAAGTCCTCCAGCGATTCGACCATCGCGCGAAAGTCGCCTTCGTCTGGTGCCGCCCCCGCTGCGCGCACGAAGACCGCGCTGACCCCCTCCTGTCCCGAGCGGAGAGGGGACAGCGAAGCGCTGATGAGGAGAGGAGGCCCGTCGCGCGGGGCGAGTTGGAGGAGCGCGCTCTCGACGGTTTCGCCGCGCACGGCGCGCTCGAGCAAGGGGGCGAGCCCCTGCGGCCAGGGGCAGGGGCGCCCGACGACCTCCGCGGCCGACCAACCGAACAGCCGCTCGGCGCCGGAGGACCAGGCCAGGACGGCGCCGTCGGGCGCCAGCGCGACGAGCGCCGCGGGCGCGGCGTCGAACAGCGCTGCCAGGGGAAGGGCCTGGCCCGTTGCCCGTTTTGGAGGGACCGAGGACATGGTTTCGTCCCAGTTTCCATGCGGCGGCCCTGGCTCGACAATCGGCCGAGCCAAGGTGAGGCCGCAGTCCTTGCCCGCTCATTTCTTCTGGTTGGCGAAATCGAAGACCTGGAGCTTCGTGAAGTCGAAGTGCTTGCCGTGCTTTTTCACGAACGCGACGTGGAGGGGGTCGTCCACGTAGGCCTTCAGCCCGGCCGGATCCTCGACGAGGATCACCAGAGCGAAGTCGTAGTCTTTCTTGACGAAGTTGACCGAGTCCTCCGCGGCGGGCCGGCCGACCTTCACGGAGCGGACCGAGGCGATCTTCGCGAGCATCTTGTGGCAATCGACGATGGCGCTCTCGACCGCGTTCTTGGGCGCCTCTTTTTTCACGGTGAACAGGACGACGTGGACGTAATTGCCGTCCTTCGTCGCCTTGGGCCTGGGCAGGGCGCCTTTCTCATCGGCCTGGGCGCTCGCCGTCAGGCCGACAAACGCCAACGCAGCCCCCAGCATCAGGTTGCGATGCATCCTTGGTCTCTCCTTTGTGGTGTGTCCGCCCGGGAAAGGGTGCGAGAGAGGCGGGCACTGGTTCTATCGTAGGAAGCGGGCCGCGATCCGCAATCCGCAATCCTTCACAAAAGGGCATTCGACGAGCTCGCGCTCGCGCCCGGCGCGAATCGGCAAGCAAGACCGGGCGGACGATTGCTGATCGCGGCCCGCGGACTACGATAGACGGCATGCGCGGCAAGTTGCGGCGTTGGTGGCCTGTCGTCAAGACGTTACTGGCCCTGGCCATTCTGGTCGCCATCGGGCAGCGCTTCGTCGTCGATCTCCGCTCGCCCGCCAGCGCCGAACTGTGGCAGCGGTCGTTGCGGCCGGGGTGGTTGCTGCTGTCGGGGATGCTTTACCTCGTGGGGATCGGCTTCTCCGCCGTTTATTGGCGTTCGCTTCTCGGTCACCTGGGCGTTCGCCCGCCGCTGGGCATGGCCCTGAAGGCCTACTACCTGGGCCACCTGGGCAAGTATCTGCCGGGCAAGGCGTGGGCCTTGCTGATGCGGGCGGCGCAGGTCCGCCCGGCCGGCGCGACGCTGGGCGCGGCGACACTGACGGCCTTTTACGAAGTGCTGACCACGATGGCCGCCGGCTCGTTGCTGGCGGCGCTCTTGTTCGCCCTGTGCGGGGAGGAGGGGGGCCCGGCGCCGAGCGGCGAGGCGGTGCAGCGCCTGGCCCGGCTGGAAGCCCCCTCCGACGGGGTAGGTTGGGCGCTGGCCCTGGTCCTGGCCCTGTTGCTGGCGGCGGCGACGGGCCTGCCGCTGTTGCCGGCCGTGTTCAATCGCGTGGCCGCGCGGATGAAGCTCCCCGGGCGCGAGGAAGGCGCACCGGTCCCGCGCATCGGTCTGGCGCACCTGGCCGAGGGGCTCGCCCTGACGGGCGTGGGCTGGTTGTTTCTGGGCGCCGGCCTGGTGGCAGCCTTGTGGGGGGTGGGGAGCGACTTTTCGCCGTCGTGGCAGGGGCTCGGCCGGCTGACGGCGGGCATGGCGGTGGCCTACGTGGCGGGCTTCGTGATCCTGGTGGCACCGGGCGGTCTGGGAGTGCGCGAGTTCTTTCTGATGCTGTTCCTCGTCCCGGAACTGGCGAGCGCGGAGGCAGCGCCTGCGGCCCGGGCGACGGCGACGGTCACGGTCCTGGTGTTGCGCCTGGTCTGGACGGTGGCGGAGTTGGCGATGGCAAGCGCGCTGTATTTCCTACCCTCCGGGAGGGTGAAGTGATCTCGGTCGTGGTCCCCGTTTACAACGAGAAGGAGAGCCTGCTGCCGCTCTTCGCCGAGCTGGAGTCCGTGGCCCAGAAGGCCCAACTCGAGCTCGAAGTCGTGTTCATCGACGACGGCAGCAGCGACGGCTCCTGGGAGGTCATCGCCGAAATGGCGCGCGCGCACCGTCACGTCCACGGCGTGCGCTTCCGCCGCAACTTCGGCAAGGCCGCTGCCCTGTCGGCGGGCTTCCACGTGGCGCGCGGCGCCATCGTCCTCACGCTCGATGCCGACCTGCAAGACGACCCGGCCGAGGTCCCCAACTTCCTCGCCGCCCTGGCCGGTTCCCTCGAATCGGGGGGCCCGCTCGACGTGGTCAGCGGCTGGAAGCGAACGCGGCACGATCCCTGGCACAAGGTCGGGCCGAGCCGCATCTTCAACCTCATGGTGAGCTGGCTCACCGGCGTCTGGCTGCACGACCACAACTGCGGGATGAAGGCCTACCGCGCCGAAATCTTTCGCGAGGTGCGCCTCTACGGCGAGCTACACCGCTTCATCCCCGTCCTGGCCAACGCGCGCGGCTTCAAGGTCGGCGAGCTCGAGATCCAGCATCGGCGGCGGCGCTTCGGGCACAGCAAGTACGGCATCCGGCGGTTCGTCAAGGGCTTTCTCGACCTGCTGACGGTCAAGTTCCTCACCGGCTTCAATCAGCGCCCGCAGCACTTCCTCGGCGCCCTCGGCATTTGCAGCTTCGTGGCCGGCAATCTGGTGCTGCTCTATCTCGCCGTCACCTGGATCATCCGCCTGTGGGCGCCCGAGATGTTCCTGCCTCTTCACGAACGGCCGTTGCTGGTCTACGCCGCCGCCGCCTTGCTGCTGGGGGCACAGATGATGTCGATCGGCTTCCTGGCCGAGCTCATCATCGCCTACACGGGGCGCGACGAGGACAGTTACAGCATCGCCGAGCGCACCCCCGCCACGCCCCCCGAACACCCGATCGGCCCCGTCCCCATTTCGGCGCCACCCCATGACCCTCCCCCCTCCTTCTGACCCCGGCGAACTGCGCCGGCTGGCTTACGGCGTGCTGATCGCGGTCGCGGTCGGCATGGCCATCGGGCGCATCTTCTCGGCCGAGCTCCTCTTCGAGCCGAGCCTCCACCAGTCCCCGGGCGAGGTCCACGACCCACCGCGCCGTCCCTGGCCCCGCGATTGCCCCGAGCCGTACCCGACGTTCAGTTCCAACGACCGCTCGCGCTGGGCCGCCGTGCGCGCTCTGGTGGACGAGGGAACGTTCGTCATCGGCCGGCGCGACCCCGTCAGCGGCGACACGGGCATCGTTTTCGAAGACGGCTGGAAGACCGTGGACAAGGTGCTGCACCCGGAGCGGCTGGAGTTCTACTCGAGCAAACCGCCCCTGCTGACGGTCCTTGTCGCGGGCGAATACTGGGCGCTCAAGAAGCTGTTCGGCTGGTCGATCGTCGAGGACCGCTGGAACGTCATCCGCTTCATCCTGCTTACGATCAACGTCGTGCCCTTCGTTGTCTACCTGATGGTGATGGTGCGCCTCGTGGAGCGCTTCGGCGCCACCGACTGGGGCCGGCTCTACGCCATCGCGGCGGCGTGCTTCGGGACGATGGTGACGCCGTTCCTCATCACGTTCAACAACCACACGATCGCCACCACGAGTGCGGCGCTGGCCGTCTATCTGTCGCTGCCGGGCCGGCGCGATTCGGAGGGTTGGGCCCGCTGCGCCCTGGCTGGCTTCTTCGCGGGCTTCACGGCCTGCAACGAACTGCCGGCTGCGGCGCTGGCGGTGGGGCTGTTCGCCTTCGCCCTGTGGCGCCGGCCGCGCCAGGCGCTCCTGGCGTTCGCGCCGGCGGCGCTGTTGCCCGTGGCAGCGCTCTTGTTCGCGAACTATCTCCAGTTGGGGGAGTGGGGCTTCGCGTACGCGAAGTTCGGCGGGCCGTGGTACGAGTACGAGGGCAGCCACTGGCGCGTGGCGCCGGGGCAGGTGAAGCGCGGCATCGACTGGGCGGGTCGCAACGGCGAGAGCAAGGTGACGTATGCGTTCCACCTGCTGCTCGGGCATCACGGCGTCTTCTCGCTGATGCCGATCGCGCTGCTGGCGCTGGTGGGCATGGTCGTTGGGGCGCGGCGCTGCTGGCGCACCTGGGGGAAGCGCGAACCACTTGCTCCTCTCTCTCCGAGTAGAGGGAGAGGGGAGCAAGATCGCGACCTCCTCGCCGCCTTCGCCCTGGCGCTCTCGGTCGTGGTGATCGGCTTCTACGTGTACAAGAGCGATAACTACGGCGGCTGGACGAACGGCCCGCGCTGGCTGATGTGGCTGACGCCGCTGGGGCTCGTGACGATGCTCCCGGCGGTCGATTGGCTGGGGCAGCGGCGCTGGGGGCGAGCCCTGGCGCTGGTGCTGCTGGCCCTGTCGGTACTGGCCATGAGCTATCAACTCTGGAGCCCGTGGCGGCACCCCTGGTTGTATACTTTCATGGAGGCGCGCGGATGGGTGCGCTACTGATCCGGTCCTGACCCGCGAGGGAACATGTCCAGCCACGACCCCCTGCCGCCCTCCGGCGATCCCCCTCCGATGCCGCCGCCGCCCCCCGAGGGCATCTGGCCGGGCTACGTCCGGTATGGCGTGACGCTGCCGGAACATCTGCCTCCGGCCCCTCCGCCGCCCCCGGGCGCACCGCTGTTTCGCTGGGCGCACCCCAACTTCTGGTGGTCGATCGTGTGGTGCATCGGCTACGTGCTCTGCACGCAGGTGCCGGGCGGTGTGGTCGCGGGCTTGTTGCTGGTCGGGATGATGCTGGTGGCGCCGGCCCTCATCGAGCCCGACGCCGGCAACACTTCGCCGATGGCGATCATGCAGACGACGGGTGGGACGATCATGCTGGCGGTAGCGGTCGCCGTCGCCCACGGGCTGGGCATCTTGCTCTCCCTCGCCGTACTGCGCCTGATCGTCGGCAGCGAATGGCCGCGCCGCGTCGGCCTACGCCGGCCGAGCGGGCTGCACCTGCTCCTCCTGGTGGTCGGGTTTCCAGCGATGGTGCTGCTGGCCAACGGCGCCGGGGACGTGCTGCGCTCCTACCTCGACCTGCTGAGGCCCCAGGCGAAGGGGCAGGGCCTGTTCGACGTGGGGGAGATCGTGAAGGTCTTCTCCTCCTGGCCGTGGGGCCTGGCCGTGCTGCTCGTCGGCGTGCTCCCCGGCATTGGCGAGGAGCTGTGGTGCCGGGCGTTCCTGGGGCGCGGCCTGGTGGGGCGCTACGGCGTGGTCGCGGGCGTGCTGTTCGCGTCGTTCTTCTTTGGGGCCATCCACGTCGATCCACTCCAGGGCACCATCGCGGCGCTCCTGGGCCTGTGGTTGCACTTTACCTACCTCGTCACGCGCTCGCTGTGGGCGCCGATCCTGCTCCACTTCCTCAACAACTCGCTGGCCGTGACCGCGCTGCGCTTCGAGTCGCTCAAGGCCCTCGAGGACTCGCCGGGCGCCATCCCGCCCTACATCTTCTTCACCGCGGCCCTGTTGCTGCTCGCCGTCGGGGCGGCGCTCTTCCAGGGCCGGGCCCGCCTGGTGGCCGAAGACGGCGGGGGCCCGCCTCCCTGGCAGCCTGACTTCCCGAGCGTCGAATGGCCCCCGGCGGGGAGCGGCACGCGCGTGGCGTGTCCGTGGCCAACGGTGGGGGTCGCGGCGGCGACAGGCGTGGCGTTCGTGGCGTTTGTGGGGGCGTGTGTGGCGGCGCTTCGCTGAGCGGTCGGGCGCGGATCGAGGCGAGGGGGGGGGGGGGGGGGGGGGGGGGGGGGGGGGGGGGGGGGGGGGGGCGGGGGCCGCACGAGGCGGGGGGTCGCGCGGGGGCGGGGGCGGGGGGGGGGGCGGGGGGGTGGGGGGGGCGGGGGGGGGGGGGGGGGGGGGGGGGGGGGGGGGGGGGGGGGGGGGGGGGGGGGGGGGGG
>JBBSEZ010000218.1:0-16388 GCA_038239195.1 Gemmatales bacterium | reverse complement strand
TCCCCGTGGCCCGACGTGCCCGGCCACGAGATCCTCGACGAACTGGGCCGGGGCGGGATGGGCGTCGTCTACAAGGCCCGCCACCTGGCGCTCAACCGCGTCGTCGCCCTCAAGATGATCCTCTCCGGCGCCCACGCCGGTCAGGCGGACCTGGCCCGCTTCAAGACGGAGGCGGAGGCCATCGCCCGCTTGCAGCACCCCAACATCGTGCAGGTCTTCGAGGTGGGGGAGTCCCAGGGCAGGCCGTTTCTGGCGATGGAGCTCTGTTCGGGCGGCAGCCTGGACCGCAAGCTTGCTGGTTCGCCCCTGCCTGCCGAACAGGCGGCGAAACTGGCCGAGGAGTTGGCCCGGGCGATGCACGCCGCCCACCAGGCGCACGTCCTCCACCGCGACTTGAAGCCGGCCAACGTGCTGCTGGGTGAAAACGGTACGCCCAAGGTGACCGACTTTGGGCTGGCCAAAAAGCTCGACGAGGTCGGGCAGACGCACACCGGCGACGTGATGGGCACGCCCTCCTACATGGCGCCGGAGCAGGCCCGGGGCAAGAAGGAGGTGGGCCCCGCCGCCGACGTCTACGCTTTGGGCGCCATCCTGTACGAGCTGCTTGCGGGGCGCCCGCCCTTCAAGGCGGCAACGGTTTACGACACGTTGGCACAGGTGATGGGCGAGGAGCCGGTGGCGCCTCGACGCCTCAACGCCAGGGTGCCGACCGACCTGGAGACCATTTGCCTGAAGTGTCTGCAAAAGGAGCCAGGCCGCCGGTATGCGACTGCGGCGGAGTTGGCGGACGACCTGGGCAGGTGGCAGCGCGGCGAGTCGATCCAGGCACGGCCGGCGAGCGCGATCGAGCGGGGAGTCAAGTGGGTGCGGCGGCGGCCGGCGGTTGCCGGGCTGCTGGCCACCGTCGTGCTGGTGCTGCTGGCGGGCGCGGCCGTCTCCGCTTACTTCGGCGTCCAGGCCACGCTCCACGCCGAAGAGTCCGACCGCAACGCCCGCCGGGCGGACGACAACGCCGACAAGGCAGCGGCCCGCGCCGAAGAGGCCCGCGAGTACGCCGGCAAGGCGGCCCGCGAGGCGGCCCGCGCCAACCGCAAGGCCGAGGACGAGGCCCGCGCCCGTCGCGAAACCGACAGGCTGCTCACCCGCGCCGAGTGGCTAGTCTACGCCGGGCAGGTTGGCCTCACCCAGCGCGAGCGCCAGGACGGCAACGCCGCCCTGGCCGCGGAGAAACTCGATGCCTGCCGCTGGGACTACCGCGGCTGGGAGCACGACTACCTCAGCGGCCTGCTCCGCCTCGGAGTCGCGGAAGACCACCGCGTGCTGGAGGGGCACAAGAACAACGTCTACTGCCTGGCCTTCAGCCCCGACGGCAAACGGCTGGTCAGCGGCGGCCTGGACCGCACCCTGATCGTGTGGGGCGCCGCAGAGGGAAAAATGCTCCGCAGGCTCGAGGGGCACACGCAGAGCGTGACGGGGGCCGCCTTCAGCCCCGACGGCAAGCGGGTCGCCTCGGCGGGGGACGACAGGACCGTCCGCGTCTGGGAAGCGGACACCGGCGAGGAGGTCGTGACCGTCAAGGGCCTGCCGCGCTCGGCGAGCAGCGTGGCCTTCAGCCCCGACGGCAAGGCCCTCGCCGCCGGCATGGGCGGCGTCGGCGAGCTGCCCCAGCCCTCCGCCGTGAAGTTGTTCGACGCCGCCACCGGCAAGGAACTACTCAGCCTCGAAGGGCACGCGCGCTCTGTCCGCTGCGTCTGCTTCGACCGCGCGGGCAAGCTCCTGGCCTCCGGCAGCCAGGACCGCACGATCCGGGTGTGGGAGTGGCGCACGGGCAAGCTGCTGCGCGTCCTCAGGGGACATCTGAGCCACGTCAACGGGGTCGCCTTCAGCCCCAACGGCAAGCTCCTCGCCTCCGCGGGTTATCAGGCCGCAAGGCTGTGGGACGTGGACAGCGGCGAGAACGTTCGCATCCTGCGGGGACATACCGGCGGGGTGCAGGGGGTCGCCTTCAGCCCCGACGGTCGCCGCGTGGCCTCGGCGGCGGGGGCCCTCGGCAAGTCCGGAGAGTTGCGCGTCTGGGACGTGGGCTCGGGGCAGGAGGTGCTGGCCCTCAAGGGGCCGGCGGACGGCGCCGTCGGCGTGGCGTTCAGCTCCGACGGTCGCCGACTGGCTGCGGCGAGCTGGGACAAGACGGTTCGGATCTGGGAGGCGCCAGGGCCGGAGAGCCCGCGGACATTGCGGGGCCACTACCGTGAGGTCTCGGCGGTGGCGGTCGGCCGCGACGGCCGACGCATCGTCAGCGCCAGCGGCGACCGCGACACGCTGAGCGCCTACGGGGAAGTCAAGGTGTGGGACGCCCGTACCGGCAAGGAGCTGCTCACCCTGCTCGGCCACACTAACTTCGTCTCGTCGGTGGCGGTCAGCCGGGACGGCAGCCGCATCGGCAGCGGGGCCTGGGACGGGACGGCGCGACTGTGGGACGCCGCCACGGGGAAGTTGCTGCACACCCTGAAGGGACACGGCCACTGGGTAACCGGGGTCAGCTTCAGCCCGGACGGGAAGCGCCTGGCGAGCTGTAGCCGCGACGGCACCGTGAAGGTATGGGACGCGGCCACCGGCCGCGAGTTGCTCGGCGTCAAGGACGCCGACTGGGCTCAGGACGTCTGCTTCAGTCCCGACGGCAAGCGCCTGGCGACGGGCAGCGGGGGCCGGACGGCAAAGGTCCGGGACGCCGCGACGGGCAAGGTGCTGCTAACCCTGGAAGGGCACACGAACAGCGTCTGGAGCGTGTGCTTCAGCCCCAACGGCAAGCGGCTGGCCACGGCCAGCATCGACGGGACGGTGAAGGTCTGGGACGGGCAGACGGGCAAAGCCCTCCTCAGCCTGGCCGGCCACGGCGCGGGGGCCCTGTGCGTGGCGTTCAGCCCCGATGGCCGCCGGATCGCCTCGGGTGGCGAGGACAGGGCAGCGCGGCTGTGGGACGCGGCCAACGGCAAAGCGCTAGGGGCCCTGGAGGGCCACGGCGGGCAGGTCGGCGGAATCTGCTTCGGCCCCGACGGGCGGGCGCTCTACACCGGGAGTTATGACTACACGGTGAAGGCCTGGGTTCTTTCTCCATGAGGGAGCCCGTGGCCGGGCTGGGTTCCGAACCGGACGTGCCAGACGTCCAGCCCGGTCGAGTTTTCCCCCTTGCACGAGCTCCCCGGAGAGCTCAGAATACCTTCTCTTCGCGCTGCCTCGACGGGCAGGCGCAGCGCCTGCCGACGTCTGGAGCGCGGCGGGCGAGTTGGCTGTCGGGGACGGGCCCGCGGAAGGCCTCGCCTGACTTCTCTCGACGTTCAGCGTTGCGCCTCGGGACCGTGTTGCTCACCAGGGGCCGGCCGGAGGCCTCCAACTTGCCCCGCTCACCCGGGAGCATCATGCCCACCGCACTCCGCTGTCCGTTCTGCAATCACTCGGGAGAGCTCCCTGAGGACGCCCGGGGGCGCGTGGTCCGTTGCCGCGAGTGCGGCAAGAACTTTTTGCTGCCCACGTCCGGACCGGGGGAAAGGCCACGGGCGCGCACCTCGCTTCCGCCTTTCCACGCGCCGGGGAAGGAGACCCTGGTCGGCGTGGGGCCTCTGGCTTCCGCGCAGGACACGCAGAGCACGACCGAAGACGATCTGTTCGAGCTGGACCAGCCCGACCAGTCCCCGGCCAGTCGGGGCCCGCTGTCCATGAAGGGGCTGCAAGCGCAGCCGCTTCGCAGCATCACCCTGGGGGACTTCCAGATCTTTCGCAAGCTGGGGACCGGGAGCATGGGGGCGGTCTACCACGCCCTCGAACGCAGCACCAACCGGGAGGTCGCCCTCAAGGTGCTCCTCAAGCACCTGGCTCTTCAGCCGGCCTACGTGGAGCGGTTTCATCGCGAGGCCAGCGCCATGGCCCGGCTGAACCATCCCGGCATCCTGCGCATTTACGGGGTCGGGGTGACCAAGGGCTTCCACTGCATCGCGATGGAGCTCGTCAAGGGCTTCACCGTGGCCGCCTTGCAGGCGAACCAGGGCGGCCGGTTTCGCCTCGACGACGCCCTGTTCCTGGTCCTCCGCGCCGCGGAGGCGCTCCAGCACGCGCACGAACATTCCATCATTCACCGCGACGTCAAGCCCCAGAACATCCTGATCACGCAGTTGGGGGCGGTCAAGCTCACCGACCTCGGCCTGGCCAAGCCCATGGACGAGGACCTGTCGCTGACCGACTCCGGGTTGGGCGTGGGCACGCCGCTGTACATGGCCCCCGAGCAAATCCTCAACGCCAAGCGCGCCGATCACCGCTGCGACGTCTACGCCCTCGGCGCGGTGCTGTACGAGATGCTGACCGGCCGGCCGCCGTTCCAGGAGGACAGCGCGGTCTCCTTGCTCAAGGCCAAGGAGCAGGGCCATTTCCCTCCCGTGCGGCGCTTGAATCCGGACGTGCCCTCGCGGGTGGGGCTGATGCTCGACAAGATGTTGGCCTGCGATCTGCGCTACCGCTATGCGAGCTGTGCCGACCTGATCCGCGACGTCCGCGCCCTGGGCCTGGCGCGCGAGCACCTGAGCTTCAACGTCCTGCGCGTGGGGAAGGTGCTGCCCGATCCGTCGATCCCGGAAGCGGATGCGCGAGTCGAGGTCCTCTTCATCCACGACGACCCCACCGACATCCTCCTGGCGCAGGAGGCCCTCGAAGAGAGCAAGATCCCCAGCAACCTGACCGTCGTCCAGACCGGCACCGAGTTGGCGGCCTTTCTCCGCCGAGAGGGGGCATACGTCTCCGCCGCCCAGCCCGATCTGGTGATGGTCGGGCTCGACCTGGCCCGGAAGGGCAACGGCGAGGTCCTCCGGGCCATCAAGTCGGCGGAATCGTTGTGCTCCGTCCCCTTGATCGTTCTGGGCACCTCGGAGGGGGCCGACGAGGCCCTCCGGTCCTGTGGCCTCGAGGCCAGCGTCCACGTGACCAAACTGGCCGACCTGGAGCGGTTTCACCATGCGCTTCAGCAAGGCATGGCGGTCACGGTCGTGGCGCGCCTGGTGCCGTGAGGGCGCATCGCGAAGCCGCAAGCGGCGGGCCCAGGGCGGGTGTGGGTGGCCAGGCCACCCACACTCAACTTGGGGCCCACCGTTTGCGGCTTCGCGATCTTCCCCCCGAATCGTTTAGACGTCGCCCCGCCCCCGCAGTAGAATGGGCCTGTCGCCCCGCCCTCCTCCCGCCTGCCCCGCCCGCTCGTTTCGGAGCCTCGCCGATGCGTCCACCCGTTCGCTGTCCCGGCCCCCTGTCGCGCCGCCAGTTCCTCCAGTTCGGCTCGCTGGCCCTCGGCGGGCTCGGCGCCCTCCGTCCCTGGCAGCAGGCCTCCGCCGCGCGCGCCGGCCGGTCGGTCCCCGATACGTCCGTCATCCTCGTCTGGCTCCCGGGCGGCCCGCCGCACATGGAGACCTTCGACATGAAGCCCGCCGCGCCCGTCGAGTACCGCGGCGCGTTCCGGCCCATCAAGACGACCGTCTCCGGCCTCGACGTCTGCGAATACCTGCCGATGCACGCGCGGGCGGCGAAGAAGTTCAGCGTCATCCGCTCCATCTCCCACGAGTTCGCCGACCACGGCGGGGGGCACAAGAAGTTTCTCACCGGCCGCGACCCGCTATCGCCCGTCGGCTTCGTCAACGATTTCCCGATGGTCGGCTCGATGGTCGCCAAGATGCGCCAGGGCCAGTCCCGCGGCGCGGTCCCCGACTACGTGGCCGGCGCCCCCGCCGGCCGCGACCAGATCGACGTCTTCAGCTTCGGCTCCGCCTACCTCGGGCCCTCCACCCATCCGTTCTCCGTCCCCGGCGACCCCAGCTCCCCGACCTTCAGCGTGCGCAACCTCGGCGCCGACGACGCCGCGCGGGCCCGCATCAAGGAGCGCAACGACCTGCTCGCCGGGCTGGAGCAAGACGTCCCCGGCGTGGACCGCGGCACCGCCGAGGCGATGGGCGCGTTCAAGCGCCAGGCGCTGGGCCTGCTCACCAGCGACGCCGCCCACAAGGCGTTCGACCTGCGCCGCGAGCCGGCCAAGTTGCGCGAGCGCTATGGCATGCATGCGTGGGGCCAGCGCGCCCTGCTCGCCCGGCGCCTCGTCGAGTCGGGGGCCAGCTTCGTCACGATGGTCATGGAGAACCCCTACCAGTCGGGCGTGCCCTGGCTCAAGGACGGCACCTACAACTGGGACTCCCACGCCGTCAACTGTCACATCTTCAACGACACGAAGGCCCGCCTGCCGATCTTCGACCGCGCCGTGACTGCCCTCGTCGAAGACCTGCACGACCGCGGCCTGGACAAAAAGGTGCTGCTCATCGTCACCGGCGAGTTCGGCCGCACGCCGCGCATCAACTACGACAAGGACCGGCCGGGGCGCGACCACTGGCCGTCGGCGATGTCGGTCGTCGTCTCGGGCGGCGGGCTGAAGATGGGGCAGGTCATCGGCTCGACCAACGCCAAGGGGGAGCACCCCAAGGACCAGCCGCTCACGGTGAACGACCTGTGGGCGACGATGTTCGCGCACCTGGGCATCGACTGCGAGCAGACGTCGTTCCTCGACCACCGCGGGCGGCCGATGTCGATCCTGCCGGAAGGTAAGCCGATCGCGGGGTTGGTGTGAGACGGGGGAAAGAGGGCGCTTCTCGCCCATCCCCACGCCGATCGGGGGCCACCGAGTCACCTGCTCCATTGGAGGGAGAGGGTGGCGGGTTGCTTTCACAGCGCAAGTCGTTGCCAGGACAAAGCCTGCGCCAACAGAAAAATGTCGCGTGGTCACGTGAGCACCCTGGCAGGGGGGAGCAATTGTCAGGCAAAGGCCAACACTTCGCCAAGTGCGCGAGGGGCTGGGAAAGCAGCGCTGGCCCGCTGGGCCCCTGCCCGCCAGCGCTCCGGTGCCCGTCGAGCTCGTCCTGCCCCCAGGGGCGCTCCTGCGCCTGGTCCCCGGATGCCGCTTGGCCTTGGTTTGCTCTCTCATCGAGCTTCTGGGAGGTGCGTCATCCCGAACACCCAATCTCGTCGTCAGTCGGCCGACCCCCGTCGGTCAGCGGGCCAATCCCCTTGGGGCGCCGGGCATGGATCAACGCGATTCGCTGGGGGCGTCCAGTGCGCTCCGCCTGCGACGAGGTCGGGCTCGGCCGGCTGGGGGTCGCTCGCGCTGTCCGAGGACGACGTGCTGGCGTACTCGGGGCCCAGCCCGTTCGCCCGGCGCGTCCTGCTCTAGCTCCTCGCCCGTCTCGGCGTGACGGCCAGGGAACACAAGCAACCCGGCAAGGCCGAGGTCGTCAGCCTGTCGCTGCGTGGCCCGGCCGGGGCGGGCGTCCCGCTCGCCCACCGCTCCCCGGTGCGGGTGCGCGGAGGCCCCGCGCAGGTCGAGCGCTTCTAGCTGTTGTTGCAACAGGCCAGTCCGCGCTTGGCCGCTTTTCCCCCAATGGTGTGTCGGACCTGAGCGCGCAACGGATGCGTTCGGGCCGGTAGGCACGGACCGCCGTGCCCGCCGCAAGGACCTGAGGCAAACCGGGAGTGGGCTCCCTGACGCAGACGGGCGAAGTCACGCTCCCGCCGCGCTTGACCAGTCCCTCCGGCGCTGCCCTCGCGACCGGTTTGACGCGGCTGACGGCGCGGGCGGGTCAAGGCGGCATCCGCCAGACGCGCGCCCGGCCGTCGCCGTGGCTGGTCACGGCGCGCTTCCCGTCGGCGGTGAACGCCACCCCGCTGACGCCGCCGCTGAGGCGGACGCGGTCCAGCGCCCGGCCGGTCGTGGCGTCCCAGAGCGTGAGCGTGCCGGCGGCCGGCGCCTCGCAGCCGCCCGCGAGCAGGCGCTTGCCGTCGGGCGAGAAGGCCAGCCCCCGCACGTAGAGCGAGCCCACCTCGAGCCGCAGCAGTTCGCGGCCCGCGCCGAGGTCGCGGACGCGCACGGTGCCGTCGCCGGCCCCCCAGGCCGCCCGCTTGCCGTCCGGGGCGAAGCACACCGCCTGGCTGCCGGCGGCAGACTGCCAGCGCGGCGGCTGGTGTTCCCAGGTCTTCAGAGCCTTCCCCGCGGCCAGGTCCCACAGCCGGACGGCCCCGTCCTTGCTCGACGCCAGCGCCCGCCGGCCGTCCTTATCGACGGCCACGGACCACACCTCGTCGGCGTGGTCGCTGAACACGGCCCGCGCCTTGCCGTCCGGCCCCCAGATGCGGACGGTCCTGTCCACCGACCCGGAGACGATGACCTTGCCGTCGGAGGACCAGGCCAGGCCATCGACGCGGGCGGTGTGGCCCTCCCAGACCTTCGGCTCGCCGCCCCCTTCGAGGGGCCAAAGGCGTAACTTGCCGTCCCAGGCGGCGGTGACGGCCGCCTTGCCGTCCGGGGCGAGGGCGACGTGATACACCGGAGCCGGGTGAACCAGGGCGCGCAGCTGCTTGCCGTCGTCCACCCGCCAGGCGCGCACCGCCTTGTCGTCCCCCGCGGTCCAGGCGACCCCGCCGCCGGCCAGCGCGACGTTGCCGACCCAACCGCCCAGGTGCCCCTCGAAGGCGCGCTCCTCGAGCATCGTGTCGGGCGCCGCCGGCACCTGCGGCACCTTGCCGCGCTCTGCAAGGCGCAGGAGGTAGACGGTGCCGTCGGGGTTGGCGACCGCCAGGTAGCGGCCCTCCGCGCTGAAGGCGCAGGAGGCCCAGCTGCCGCCGCCGTTGAACAGCCGCCAGGCGCGCCGCCGCGGCGGGGCGGACGAGCGGTCGTGCAGGTACAGGCGGCCGTCAATGCCGGAGGCGGCCAGGAGACGGCCATCCGGACCGGCGGCGACGCTCACGCAGGAGTCGCCGGCCCGGAACAGGATGGTGCTGCTGCCGCCCTCCTCGACGGGCCACAGGCGGACGGTGCCGTCGTCGCCGGTGGACGCGAGCAGCCGGCCGCCCGGCAGCACGGCCAGCCCCAGCACAGAGTTGCCCTTCGTGCGGGCGCTCGTTTCGTGGCCGCGTAACACCCGGTCGAGGCGCTCGTTCTCGATCTCCCAGACGCGGACGGTGCCGTCGTAGCTGCCGGTCATCAGCCGCCCGGCGCGGCCGAAGCGGACGGAGGTGACGACGCCGGCGTGGCCCTCCAGGGTGTGCAGTACGGTGCGGCCGGCGAGATCCCAGACGCGGGCCTTGTTGTCATAACACCCGGTCGCCAGCCGCTTGCCGTCGGCCGAGAACGCCACCGACTCCAGCGCGTGCGGGTGTGTCAGGACACCGCCGGGCGCCCCGGTCTCGACGTCCCACAGCCGGGCGGCCCAGTCCCAGCCCGCGCTGGCGAGCGTCTTGCCGTCGGGGCTGAAGGCGACCGCGCGCACGAAGTTGCCGTGGCCGGCGAGGCGGTGCCGCTCCTTGCCCGTCGCCAGATCCCAGACGATCACGAGCCTGTCGTGGCCGCACGACGCGAGCCAGCGGCCGTCGGGGCTGAAGGCGACCTGGGCGAGCGTGCCCGCGTGTCCGGCCGGCTGGTTGAGGAGTTTGCCCCTCGCGGCATCGACCAGGTGAAGGAACGCCCCGCTCCCGTGTTCCCCGCCGGCGAGCTTTTTCCCGTCGGGGGACAGGGCCCAGCAGGCACAATAAGACACATCGGACAGCGTCAGGCGCGCCTGCTCGGCCCCGGTGCCGGCGTCCCGCCGGACGGCGGCGCGGGCGTCCTCCGGCCGGGCCAGCCGGAGGTCATTGGCGGCCACCCATAACGACGCGCCGTCGGGGGTGAACACGAGCAGCCCGCCGGCGGCACCTTCCTGCTCCCACAGCGGCCTGGGATCGCCCCCGCCGGCCGCATCCCAGCCGCGCACGAGCCGGTCGGACCCGGTCGCCATCCGCTTGCCGTCGGGGCTGAACACCACCTCGATGCGCCGGCCCTCCGGCCCGTGCCGCGCCGACCGCAAGAGCTTGCCGGTGGCGGCCGACCAGAACAGCACGCGGCCGTCCTGGCAGCCGCCGACCAGCTCCTTGCCGTCCGGCGCGAACGCCAGCCCGCCCAGCGGGGCGGGTGCCTTATCGAGGGCGGCCCGCTGCTCGCCGGTGGTGGCGTCCCAGACGGCCCCGGTCCCGTCCTCGGCGACCGCGGCGACGGCCGACCCATCGGGGCTGAAATCGACCCCCCAGAACGCGGCCGCGGCCGACCGGCAGAAGCGGAGGCGGCCCGTCGCGACGTCCCAGAGCCGCACGCTGCGGTCGAAGCTGGTGGCGGCCAGCGCCGTGCCGTCGGGGCTGATTTTCAACCGGACGAGGAGGTCGGTGGGGCCGACGATCCGGCGCAACAACCGCCCGTCGGCGTCGAGGATACGTACGTCGTGGCCGCTGCCGGTCGCCACGCGCTTGCCGTCGTGGCTCCAGGCCGGGAACCCGCTCCGACCGGGAGCCCTCCAGCGCGGCCCGCCGAAGACGGCCACCAGTTCCGCCGGCGCCTTCGCCGGGTCGCCGCCGCCGGCCAGCACCAGCGCCTCCGGCGAGATCGCCTCGCGCTTCATCGCGTCGGCGGGGTTAGGGCGAGCGGCCAGCGCGGCCGGGTCGGGGGCGACGAACGTTTCTTCGACCGCCGGGACGACTTTCGGCCGAGGGGACAGGCCCGGCCACGCGACGTAGGTGATCAGCGCGACGCCGGCGCCCAGCATGCCGGCGCCCAGTAACCCGGCGAGCAGGACGGGCGCCAGCGGCGAGCGCTTCCACTTCGCCGGCGCGGCGAACGGGGCGAGCGCCGCGGCGGCCTCGGCCGGCGTCCGGTAGCGGTCCTGCGGCCGCTTCGCCATCAGCCGGGCGACGACCTCCGCCAGGCCGCGCGGCAGGCCCGGCCGCAGCTTCGCCAGAGGGGCCGGGGTCTTCTCGGCGTGGGCCAGGAACTTTTCCACCGCGCCCCCCTCGGGGAACGGCACCCTGCCCGCCAGCATCTGGTAGAGCGAGCAGCCCAGCGAGTACAGGTCGGCGCGCACGTCCGCCGCCGCCGCGTCGGCCGCCTGCTCCGGGGCGACGTAGTCGGGAGTGCCCATCACCGCACCGGCCTGCGTCAGCCCGCCCGCCTCTCCTTCCGCCGAGAGGGTCTCGCCGCCGGCGACTTCCGCCGCCTGGCCGAAGCGGGACAGGCCGAAGTCGAGCACCTTGACGGTGCCGTCCCTGGCCAGCATGAGGTTGTCGGGCTTGACGTCGCGGTGGACCATGCCCTGCTCGTGCGCGCATTGCAAGCCCAGCGCCGCCTGGCGGGCGTAGCCGCACGCCTCCGCCACGGGCAACGGGCCGCGCTGTTTCAGCAGCTGCGCCAGGGTGACGCCCTCGACGAACTCCATGACGAGGAAGTGCGTCGAGCCGGCCTGCTCGGCGTCGAAGGCGGTGACGATGTTGGGGTGGTGCAGCCGGGCGGCGGACCGCACCTCGCGGCGGAACCTCTCGGCAGCGCCGGGGTGCGACACGTATCGCGGGTGGATGACCTTCAGCGCCACGCGCCGGCCCATGACGAGGTGCTCCGCCTCGTAGACCGCGCCCATGCCGCCCTGCCCCACCAGCCGGGTGATGCGGTAGCGCGGGTGGTCGCGCAGGTCGGCCGGCACCGCCTCGCCGGGCGCCGAGGGCGTGACGGGCCCGGCTTGGCAGGCGCCCCCGAGGGTGGCGCCTGCGTTCGGGGGAAAGTCCACCGTGGCGTCGGCGGGCGATGCCGGCGGCAGAGGCGGCTCGGGCTCGGCCGCTGGGAGCATGCGAACACCTTGAGCGACGGGAAAGGGCGTCGGGCGATTGTCTCGCTGCAACGAGCGTGCCGGCTCGCGCCATTCCCGCAGTAACCGGCTGTCGCAGGCACGCCCCCAACGGGGCCGGGCGCCCGCTCCGGTGATCGGACTGAGTGGGCGGATGGGGCCGCCTCCCCCGCCGGGCCCCTGCCGCTGCGGGCCCCGGCCTCGGCTTGAACCCCATCGCGACATCATAGCCGCACCAGCCGCAGGAAGCCACAGGAACTCGCCTGAGAAGTATGTGGGCCGGGCGAGCGCTCGTGTTGCGCACTTCGGCCTCATCGCCCTGGTCAGGCGGCGTCAGCAAACCGCCTGTGACAGCAGGGGCACTCGCCGTCGCTCCCTTTGGTGAGAGCCGAGAAGGCGGTCGGCTGCGGCAGCGTCATGATAGCCTTGAAGGCCAGCGGGGCGCGGTGGGCGTAGTGGCGGTAGGTGATGCCGCCGACGGAGTGGCCCAGGATCTCCACGGACGACTCGGGCACGTTCTCGTCGTGATAGGTGGCGCTCGTTTTGCGCAGGTCCTTCAGCTCCCACGGCTCTTCCCTGCCGGTCTCGACGTCCGTCTTGGGCCTGATGCCGGCGAGGTCGCACAACGTCTGGAAGCGGGCGTTGGGCCGCGCCCCGCCGCCGAGAAAGACCGGGGCGTCGGGGCGCGGTGCCTCCGGCATGATTGCCTTGATGTGGGCGTGGACGGCGCGATTCATGGGCCGGTGGAAGGCCTTGTCCGTCTTCACACGGCGGTAGAACAGCCAGCCGAACGGCGACTGCTCCTTGACCTCCCTGTCGGGCGAGTTCCGACCCCACGAGACGTGCCGCCACAGGATCGTCTCGTGGAACGGCGCGGACTTCCAGACGGTCCCGGTGTCCACCCCATAGTTGAAGAACACGACCAAGGCCGCCCGCCAGTACCTTCCGACCGGGATCGGGCTGTCCCAGCCGCGAGGCCGACTCATCGAGTGGGTCGCGAAGTACAGGGCGTTGATTTCCGCCTTCGTGAGGTAGTGGCGGCCGGCCACGTCGCGCTGGTCCTTTGGCTTGGGAAATCGCGGCGGGGCGTCGATCGGTTCCTGCTCCCAGGCCCAAGACAACACGGCGCGCAGATGTTCGCGCGCCGTGTTCGCCGTGCGGCGGGGATTCGTGCCTTCGTCGGTGACGGCTCGCTCGTGGACCCAGTCCAGGAACTCGCGGACGTCCTTTCGCTGCAGATCCTCGATCGAGACGCCGTGGCCCCACAATTCCCACTTCCTCACGGTCGAGGCGTATACGTTGCGGGCCCCGCGCGCCAACGACTTGGCACGCAGGTAACTCTCCACTGCCGCTTTCAGGTGAGTGGCCATCTCATCGGCTCCAGGCGCGGCCGGTGCGTCCGACGCGCGAGCACGTCACTCCGCGGGATCGCAGGGCCACACTCGACGCTACCCGACGAACCAGACGAAGACTGGCAGGCCGCACACCGACCGGCCTGTGTAAACGGAGACAGCCCCGCAAAGGCTGCGCGTCTGGCGCTTTGGTCGGCTTCTGCGTGCCTTCCGGTTGGCTGGCACGGGGTGTCGGACCGAAGCGCGGAAAACTCCCCGGGCGCTGCGGGCGGAAAAGGGCAATCCGGCGGGGAATGCACTTGACGGCACTATTCAGTCTGTCTAAATAGGTAGACATGGAACCCATCAGCGGCGACAACCTCCGAGGCCACCTGGAGACAATGGCCCTCGCGGCCCTGGAGCGGGGCGAGGCCCACGGCTTCGAGATCCTCCGGCGGCTTCAGGAGGCCGGCTGCGGCGCGCTCCGGCTGAAGGAAGGCTCGCTCTACCCCGCCCTCTACCGGCTGGAGGAGGCGGGGCTGATCGAGAGCGTCTGGGAGGACGACACGGGCAACCGGCGCGGCCCCCGCCGCCGCGTCTACCACATCACGAAGAAGGGGACGCGCCGGCTGGCCGAGGGCCGGGAGCAATGGCGGCACTTCGTCAGCGTTATCGGCGGCATCCTGGGAGCACAGGCATGAAAGAACTCATGGTCCACGTCGAGCGTGCCGTGCGCGCGGTACCCGCGAGCCCTGCCCGGAAGCGGCGGATGCGCCAAGAACTCCTCGCCCACCTGACCGGGTTATTCGAGGAAGAGAAGGCGAGGGGCGACGAGCCGCGGGCTTTGGCCGAGGCCCTCCAGCGCTTCGGCGACCCTGGTCGAATCTCGAGATCGGAGCGTGATCGCTCTGGCTGCCGAGAGCCAGTAACCTGAGTAGCCGAAATAGCGCTAACGTTGCGCGCGTCGGTCACATCGACCGCGGTGCCCGCCGGGTGATTCGCCACGGTGCCCTCGCTCGGGGCCGTTTAGCGCTGGTCTGGCCTGACGCGCCGGCGCCGCAGGAGCATCGCCAGCAGGAAGGCAAAGAGGAGCACGAACAAGGCCGCCAGCACCGGGACGAGGACCGCCAGGATCGACAGGAGCAGCGAGACGGCGTCTTCGCAGAAGCTCAGCACGGGATTGGCGAAGCCCCCCGTCGTGGCGGTGGACACCGGGCGGGCCGCCATCCGGGCCACGTGCGTGCCCCCGGCCAGCAGGAGGCCGCAGACGGCCGCCAGCACGGGGTGGACGGCGCCGGCGCTACTGTCGGCGGCCAGGAACAGGACGGCGCCCGCGGCGGGGTGGATGACCAGTCCGGCGACGTGCATCGCGTGATCGACGCCCGGCACCTTGTCGGCGACGAAGTCGAGCAATCCCAGGAGCGCGAGCACGGCCAGCACGGCGGGGTGGGTGAGCAGATCGTAAGGCGGGGCCAGATGGATCAGGCCAGTGAAGCGGGCCAGCAGGCCGACCGCGAGCAGTGGCACGTAGGCGTTGAGCCCACTGGCGGTCGAGAGCCCGAGGGCCTGTAGCAGTCCGATTACCCAACCCATCGTTCGCTCCCGGCTTTGTCGGCAGGCGGGGCCGGCCTGCTCCCTGCTTCACGTCTCGACCGCGCTCGTCTCGAGGCCGGCCCACTGGCCGCCGGAGGTCTTGCCGACACCATCGACGTCGAGCTCCGCCTTGTACCGGCCGCAGGTTCCTCTACCCCTCTTCTTCCCAGGCACCCAAGAGCCGTCGGACCACGACCAGCTGCCCGAGGTGATAGGCGTTGTGGTCGGCGATCAGCAGCGCCTCGCGCAGGGCCGTCTGCCCCTCCCCGTGCGGAAGCGGCGCGAACAGGTCCGTGGCCGGGTCGGCCACCAGGTCCTGCATCGCCAGCAGGTCGGCGCGGAAGGCCGCCACGCTTCGGTCCCAGGCCCCGTCGTTGGGCGGGGCGTCGCCGGCCGGCCAGTAGCCCTCCGGCCACGGCGGCGAGACGTGGCGCGGGTTGCGCGCGAACTCCAGGATGTCCCACTGGGCGATGCGCAGATGGTCCAGGAGCCGCCACGGCGTGTGCGGGACGCCCGGCGGCTTCGCGCCGCGCAGCTCCGCCGGCAGGTCGGCGATCGCCTTGTCAAAGTTCAGGTGGGCGCCGCCGCCGTTCAGCAGATAGAGCAGGTGTTCGCGAAGCCTGCCCGTCTGGTCCCCTGTCATTTCAAGCTCCCCCTCGGGCGGTGTGTCGCTCGCGGACATTCTATGCAGTTCCGCATTGCCTCGCGGGAGGGGAAGGTTACAGGTCGCCCGTAGGCCCGGACTGAACACCTCCCTGAACAACCGGCGGGATAAGCGGTGTTTACCCAGGACACAGGCCAGCTGGCGAACTATTCCCAAGACGGGCCCGAACGTGGTTTTGCTAATCGAGCAAGCGGTTTCTCATGTCGGTCTTATCGCCCGTGGGGCCTCCCTCCTTCGCCCACGCTGCGGGGCCGAATGGCGACGGGTGTCGCATGACCACCTTGCCCGCGTGACCACCTTGGGCGCGTCGGTCCCATCGGCCGCGGCGAGGACGAGGCGGCCGCAAGGTGGGGCGGGACCGCCAACCGCGCGGGTCATATCGATGGCATTTCGAGCGAGTGACCATCCCGGCAGGAGACGACCCGTGCCCCCCTTCAACCTCGACCTCACCGACCCGCCGCCCGCAGTCGTCGAGGCGGCGATGGGCGAGGCCGTCAAGACCGCCAACGGCAAGGCCCGCGTCGGCCTCTTGAAGGCCGATCCCGCGGATTATCGAAAGTTCCTCGCCGACGAGTTCGCAGCCCCGGAAGGCGTGATGATGTGGCTCTCCGACCAGGGCCGGGTCGCCGCCTACCCGCCGACGCCGCGCGGCACCCTGCTGGGCGTCGTCTGGCGCACCACGGCGCTGGGCCGCACCGTCCGCGTCGTCGGCCGGCGGATCGAGCCGTTCCAGGAGGGGCCGTCGCACCGCTTCGGCCCGCCCTACCGGCCCTGGCCGCCGCTTTGCCACCTGGACCCCGATCACGTCGTCACGCGCCAGTTCACCGGCTGCGAGCCGGAGACGATCGCCGCCTGCGCCTGCGGCGCGATCGGCCCGCCCGACAAGCTCGCCTGGGAGGCCGAGGGCGTCTGTGGCCCCTGCCACGACCACGCCGTCGATACCGGCGCGCCACTGAGAGGCTGTCTCCAAAGATTCAGCCTGGGAAACTAGGAAACGCGGCGGCGGTAGCCGAAGTCTGAACCCTTACCGGATGGTTTTAGTCTGTTGAGCAGGAGGTGGATGGCGCTCACCTGAATCATGGCCTCGCTGGA
>JBBSEZ010000217.1:0-16450 GCA_038239195.1 Gemmatales bacterium | reverse complement strand
GCCTCGCCAGCGCCAGCCTGGACAAGAAGGTGAAGGTGTGGGGCGACCGCTGCGGCTCGCACCTGCTCGCCCTCGAGGGCCACACGGCCCCGGTCACTGGCGTGGCGTCCAGCCCCGATGGTTCGCGGCTCGCCAGCGCCAGCGACGACAGGACGGTGAAGGTGTGGGACGTCCGCAGCGGTGCCGACCCGCTCATCTTCAAGGGCCACACAAACTGGGTCACGAGCGAGGCGTTCAGCCCCGACGGCTTGCGCCTCGCCAGCGCCAGCGTGGACAAAACCGTAAAGGTATGGGACGCCCGCAGCGGCGAGGCCCTGCTCACCCTCGCGGGCCACGGGGCCCCGGTCAATGGCGTGGCATTCAGCCCCGACGGCTCCCGCCTCGCCAGCGCCAGCGATGACAGAACCGTGAAGGTGTGGGACGCCCGCAGTCGCACGTGCCTGTTCACCCTTGAGGGCCACGTGGACTACGTCGCGAGCGTGGCGTTCAGCCCCGACGGTTCGCGCCTCGCCAGCGCCAGTTGGGATGGGACCGTGAAGGTGTGGGGCGCCCGCAGCCGCACGTGCCTGCTCACCCTCAAAGGCCAGGAGGGCGGGGCCAAGGGCGGGGCCAGGGGGGTGGCGTTCAGCCCCGACGGTCAACGCCTCGCTGGCGCCTCTGGCTGGACGGTAAGGGTGTGGGACGCCCGCAGCGGCGCCGACCTCCTCACCCTCCAGGGCCACGTGGACCGGGTCGTGAGCGTGGCGTTCAGCCCCGACGGCGCGCGTGTCGCCAGCGCCAGTTGGGACGGAAGCGTGAAGGTGTGGGACGCCCGCAGCGGCGCCGACCTGCTCACGCTTAGGGGCCACACCAGTGGGGTGAGGAGCGTCGCGTTCAGCCCCGACGGCGCGCGCCTCGCCAGCGCCAGCGATGACCAGACGGTGAGGGTGTGGGACGCCCGCACCGGCGCCGGCCTGCTCGCCCTCATGGGACAGAAGGGCGGGGCCAGGGGCGTGGCGTTCAGCCCCGACGGGCCCCGTCTCGCCAGTGGGAGTGGGGACAAGACGGTGAGGGCGTGGGACGCTCGCGGCGGCGCCGACCTGCTCACTCTTGAAGCCCCCATCGGCCCCGTTCACAGCGTGGCGTTCAGCGCCGACCGCCGTCGCATCGTCGCCCAAATTGCCCCCCGCCAAGCCGGCCAGCAAGGCGAAGTCTTCTCCTGGAGCACCTCGACCGGCGCCCGCGTCGCTCCCTGCATCGATCCGCCGCCACCTCAGGGCCAGCTCCGAGCCACCACCCCCGACGGCCAGGCCACCGCCTGGGTCAGCGGCCACTTCGTCTTCGTCCGCTCGCCTCCCACGAACAATGCGGCCGCCAAGGCCCGCCGCGAGGCGGAGGACTTCCAGGACACGCTCAACTGGCACCGCCAGGAGGCGAGGGCTGCCGAGGAGGCCGGCAACTGGTCCTCCGCCCTGTTCCACTTCGAGCGCTTGCGCCACCTGCGTCTGGGCAGTGCCTCGCCCCGCGCCCTCCCCGCCCAAATGCTTTCCCGGGTCGTGAGCCGCAACCCCCGGGACGTCCCGGCCCTTCTCGCGCTGGCCCGCCTTCGGCTGGCTGCGCGCGACCTGCCCGCCTTTCGCCTCGCCTGTGCTGGTCTGCCCGAGGACGGCGGCGATCCGCTCCTCGCCCGTTCGATCGCCTGGACGTGTGCCCTGGCCCCCGAGGCCCGGCGCGACCTTTCGCCCCTGCTCGAGGCCGCCGAGAAGGACGTCGCCGCCGGCAAGGACCGTGGCGCCCTGCTCGCCCTGGGCGGGCTGCTGCTACGGGCGGGCCGGCACGACGATGCCCTCAAGCGCCTGGGCGAGGCGCGAACGGCGCGCGGGCCGCACGCGCTGCCGGCCGAGGAGCTGCTCCTGGCCATCGCCTATCACAAGGTCGGCCTGCCCGACGAGGCCAGGCGCTGGCTGGGCCGGGCCAGCGCCTGGCTGGACGGCCCGAAGGCCGCTCGCCTCACCGGACACGCCCTCGGTCCCCCGCTGGCGGCGCTGCCCGGCGTGGTCGTCGAGGCCCCCGACCCGCGCGAACGGCTGTTCGGCTGGCACGCATGGCTCGAAGTGCAGGTGTTGCGCCGCGAGGCCGAGGCCCTGCTCGCGGCCGGCCGGCGCTGAGGCCCCCGGGATGGAGTGACCGACCCCGTGACGCCGCGCCGCCCTCCACAAAGGAACCACTCCGTTGTGACGGCCTCCCGGCAACCGCCCCGGAGCAGGGCGAGGACCAACACGATGCCGAGCGGAATGAGCCAGCACCAGACGGGCCAACGGCCCGAACATTCCGGCAAAGGTTGGCTGGGCCTGGCCGATCGAACGTCGGCCCCCCCGGACGCGGTGGGGGCCGATTCCAATCGCCCGCCACGCTTGCCCGTTAGCCGTGACTGCCCTTCTGCCAGTAATCGACCCGGTACAGCTTGCTGGATCGGGTGATCGAGGTGTAGTACCCGCCCGAGATCGACCTGGCGAACGAGGCCGCTTGCTTGTAGGTCGAGAAGTACTTCGCCCCGCTGACCGGCGCCGCCTGCGCCTTGTTTTCCACTTGCGGGGCGACGGTGCTGGGCGCGAGGAGCGCGCCGCCCGTCGCCAAGGCCAGAACCATGTTGCGGAACACGTTTCATCCTCCCATGAAAGGAACCTGTTGGGAAAACCCCACCGACTGGCTCGTTCGCCGGCTATCGCTGAACGACCTTCGCGGCGTAGTAATAGCGATAGCGGCCTGACCCACTATCTTGAGAGTTGTACCAGTCCGCGGAGGACTGGGCCTCGCGTCGAGTCGCGTACGGCCCGGCCTGGCCGCTCGAAATTCGAGTCACCCGACCGGTCCTGCCTACATTCCGCGGAATGGTCCTGGGCATTTCCAGCGAATTATAAGGGGACACGGCAGGTAGGTTAATCGAGGCCATAGGCGGCGCGGTCCACCTCCAGCAACGTCAAGACGCGCTGTGCGGCGTCCGCCACAGGGTCGTGAAACCGTCGCAACTCCTGGCCTTGCTCGTTCAGCAGACGATGCCGCCTAGGCCCTTCCAGCACGTCCAGCACCAACCCCGCCGTCGGCGCCTCGGCCTGGCGTCCTTCCGGGTACAGGGCCAGGCCGCTCTCGCCTTCTTGACGCATCCGCCTCCTCACTTCCCGCTCCAGCAACGCCGCCACCAGTTCCACCACGTAATACAGCCACAACATGCTGTCCACGCGAGCCACGTTCTTCAGCCACATCGGCATCACCCCGAAGACCGTCTTCAACTGCTCGTGCCGCTTCTCCACGAACGGCTGATACTTGTACTTGCTCAGCGCATCTGCCAAGCTCAGTTTCTCGTCGTTCGTCATCAGCGGGAACAACCCGTCCAAGCGCGCCTCGCGCGCCAGCGCCTCCCCGTCTTCCTCGAAATCGATCCGGTATCGCTTGACCTCGGTTCGCTTGCAGATCGTCTTCGGTCCTGGCCGGCCCGGTCCCGCCTGCCGATACTCCTCCTCCACTTCCTCCTCCAGGCGCAGCCGCAACCAGCGCTCCACCTGCCCCTCCCGGAGCAGGCGCTCACCGGCCTCGCGCGCTTCCTGCTCCGTGCGGAACTCGCCCCGGCGGGCCGAGGCACGCATCTCGCCCAGGCGGACGCGCGCTTTCCGCAGACGATCCTGCCGAGACTGGCGGTCCAACTCCTCCTCTTGCGAGCTGCGATACCACAGTACCCGGTAGCCCTCCACGCTCCGTTGCGGGGCCTCGATCCCGTGGTAGACCACGTCGGGGCCATCGCGCCGCCTCGGGTTGGCCTGGCGATGCACCTCCCGCCACGCCAGTTCGTTGCCTTGCAGGTGGTCGCGGAACCAGCCGTCCTCCGCACGCGTCCGCGGCATCACGGTCAAGAACCGCCCTTGGTGCTGGGCGATCAGCCCCATGTTCTCCCGGGTGCAGAGCTTGCTGTCCGCCACGTACAGGAAGTCGCTGTGCCCGACGACCTGCCGCAGGAACAGCCAGGTGTCCTTGTGGGCCTGGTCGTCGGTGGTGTTGCCGTCGTAGACCTTGCAGTGGACGGGCACGGCCCCGTCCGCGCTGATCGTGACGCTGAAAAGCAGTTGCTTGAGGTCGGGCCGGTGGTCCTTGTTGTAGCCGAAGGTGATGCGCGGGGGGCGGTCGCGCTGTTCGGCGGGGGCTGCTCGGCGTAGTCGCCGGAGAAGGTAACGGTGGTGTCCTGGTGCTGCTCGCTCAGGTCGATCTGGAACTCGCGGACGGCGCGGACGACCAGGGCGGTCAGCAGGCTGGCGCGGTTGGCGCGCTGGAGGTGGTCCAGGGCACGGCCGACGCGGTCGTCGTTGAGCGAGGCAACTTGCTCGGCTAGCAGGCCGACGTGTTGGGGCACGCGCCGGGAGGCCCAGTCGGCGAGGGCATACAGGGGCTGCCGGGCCAGCAGGAGGTTGGAGAGGAGCAAGCAAAGGACGGTGGAGGAAGGCAGGGCGGGGGGGCGGCCCGCCAAGGGGGGCAGATGGCGCTCGAACAGGCCCGGGAGGTCGAGGCGCTCGAGGAAAAGGCGGACCGCGGGGGCGGCGCCAACCTCGAGGGACTCCAGACGCACGTCAGCGGTCAGGGAAGGAGCAGTCATGGCTACCTCGCGACGGACGAGAGAACGTACGCGAGGGGGGAGATAGGGAAAGGGAGCAGAGCAGCCAGGGCGAAAAAATCTTGGCCGGGCTGCGGGGCGAGTGGTTCAGCCCGGCCAAGATTTTTTAGGCCCTCAAGGGGCGTGGACAAGGACAAAGAGAAAAAGTAGGGTGGCGGGGGAACATCGCCAAGGGCCCGACCGCTGCGGCTCGATGCAGGAGGCGCCTCCCCGGCACGAACCGCCGCAGGGAGGTGAAGGGGATACTGTACATCGTCACTGGCAAAAGGTTAATTCACCGGAAATGCCCGAAATCGTTCCGCGGAATGTAGGCTTTGGTGCTCCGATCGATGAGAATTCGGCCGTGCAACTGAAGCCCTTCCGGCTCGGCCTTGGCGGTGAGCAAAACGGCCCGGCTATCGCCGAGGAATTGCGTGGCGCCCTTGAGCAGTTCCTTGAACATCGGGGCGAGCTCGGGGGAGGTGGCGAACGGCCCGTCTTTGGCGGTCGCGCTCTTTTCCATGGCTCGGCGGGCCTCAAGGAGGGCCTTGCCATAGCGCTTGCCGACGGCAGACGGATCGAGGTAGAGGGACAGGTCGGCGTCGAGGAGTTGCTTGGCCGTTTCCGCGTCGAGCTTGCGGTCCAGGCCCGGTTGCGCCTTGGTAAACCGTCGCGCAACGTCTCGCCGCAGCGTCACGATGGCGTAGTCCTTTCTCTCGACGAAGAAGATCGGCCTGTCCGCGAGCGTCGTTGTCTCGTAGCCGTCGCGTTTATCCAGGTCTTTTCGTTCGTCGGCGCTGAGCAAGGCGTCGCGGAAGGCTGTGTAGCGGCTGACGCGGGCGATCAGCACGAGGGAGGTCAGCAGGTCGTTGGGGCCTTCCGGCAAGTCCGTGAGGGCGAGGAACACGGGGCCGTCCTTGGGCAGGCCCTGGACAGACCGCCCCGGGACCAGCTTGCCGGTCAGCGCCCCGTCGAGCCGCTCTTTGAGGTTGCGGAGCAAGGCACGCGGTTCCCGCCCGGCGGGCAGGGCGCTCTCCAGGGCCTCCAGGGCCCGGTCCTTGGTGCGCTCGACGCCGCGGAGGTGGACGACCACGGGGCAGGACGAAGGCACTTCCCCGAGGGGGGACTGCCCGGCGGCCGGGGTGGGGAGGGCGAAGAGCAGACTCAGCCCGAAAGCGAGGCGAAGCCGCCTGGCCCGCAATGCCCGGATGCAAGGAGAGGAGAAAGCGGCGTAATTCATTTCCCGGCCTCGAAAAGAGACGAAGCCCCTCTTGCGGGGGCTGGGGCGGAGGAGACGAAAAAGGGAGGGCCGGCGTGCCGCTCGGCCCGCGGCACCTCCCATTGCCCTTCCACCGAGCCGTTGCTCGTCTTCCCGCCCGGCGAAAGCGGGACGATCTCGAACGCCCCGGCTCGCCAGGGCGGCTACCGCCGCGGGCCCATCGGCGCCGGGCCCGGCGTCGGCACCGGCACCGGCGTCGGGACGCGCGGCCCCATCGGCGGCACCACCGGGGGCACCGGCCGCGTGGCGAGGTCGGCGCCGCGTTTCTTCTTCCACGCGATCACGTCGGCCTGGAGCACCTCCACGGCGCGGTCGAGCTGGCCGTCCTGGCCGCGCGCCAACTGGTCGGGATGGTTCTCCACCATCACGTCCGGCTTGACGCCCTCCTTCTCCATGTTCACGCCCCGCATCGTGTAGACGCCGATGCGCGGCACGCGGAACAGCGACCCATCGATCAGCCGCACCCCCGACGTGCCGATCACCGCCCCGCCCGTCGTCTCGCCCACCAGCTTGCCCAGGCCCAGCGTGCGGAAGGCGTTCGGCAGGATCTCGGCGTCGCTATACGAGCGGCTGTTGATGAGCAGCACCAGCGGCTTGTTCCACTTGCGGTCCCACGAGCGCAGCACCGCGCCCTCCCCGCCGCCGCGCGTCTTGAAGATCGTGTGCTCCTTGCTCCCGAGGTAGTTCAGCACCTGGTCGTGGGTGAACCCGCCCCCGTTGAAGCGCACGTCGAGCACGATCGCTTCCTTGTCGTAGTTGTCGGAGTAGAGCGAGCGCACGAACCGATCCAGCCCGTCCTCGTCCATGCTCGGGATGTGGATGTAGCCGAGCTTGCCCTTGCTCAGCTCGCTGACGCGCGCCGCGTTCTTGCTCACCCAGCGGTCGTACATCAGGTCGGACACGACCGACCGCTTCGTCGCGTGGACCTCGACCCGCCGGGCCTTCGCCTTGGGGCCCGCCGGGGCGCTCGTCACTTGCAGCATCACCCCCTCGTCGGCCTTGCCGTTGAGCGCCTTGCTCAGGTTGAAGGCGTCGTCGATCTCGGTGCCGTCGATGGACAGCACGACGTCGCCGGCCTTGAGGTTGAGCCCGCGCCGGTCGGCCGGGCCGCGCTTGAGCACCTCGGCGATCTTCAGGCCCTTGCCGCGGTAGTTCTCGTCGAAGATCAGGCCCAGGTCGGCCGTGCTCTCCTCGGGCCCGGGGAAGAAGCCCGACACGCCCAGGTGCGAGGCGTTCAGCTCGCCCATCATCAGGTAGAGCAGGGCGTACAGGTCTTCCTTCATGCTCACGTGCTTGACCAGGTCGCGGTACTTGCTGCGCACCTCGTCCCAGTTGAGCCCGTGGAACTTCTCGTCGTAGAACTTCTCCGAGAGGTGCCGCCAGCTTTGGTCGAACATCTCGCGGTAGAGCTCCTCCGTCTTGATCGTCATCTTGACCTTGAAGGGGATGGCGGCCGTGTTGGTGTCGCCGCCCCCCGCCTTGGCCTCGCCGCCGCCGGTTCGCGCCAGGCGCACGTTGCCGCTGCGGTCGAGGAAGTAGAGGAAATCGAGGTTGCCCCCGCTCGCCGGGTTGCGCCGCTTCGACCACGTGATCTGCCGCGGGAAGACGCGGCCAGTCGTCAGCCGGGTGATCTGCCCGCCGCTGGTGCTGGCCACCCACAGGTCGCCCCCCGCCACGTCGCGGAACGCCACTTTCGTGCCGTCTGGCGAGATGGCCGCCTCGGCCGCCACCACGGTCCCGACCGCCTTGGCGCGCAGGTGGAGGTCTTCCCAGTCGATGCTGAGCGGGGCCTTCCCGCCCCAGGCCCAGGTCAGGGACAGCGTCGGCCGGGCGGCCTTTGCGGCGGGCGCGGCCGGCTTTTCCAGGTCGAGCACGAACAGATTGCCGCGGCTGCGGCGGTCGCTGAGGAAGGCCAGCTTCTTGCCGTCGGCGCTCCAGGTCAGCCCGGCGTTGGAGGTCGCGTAGCGGGTGACGTTGCGGACGGGGTTGGCCGGCGTCGCGCCGGTCGAGGGGACGATGTACACCTCGTTGGCGAACGAGCCATCGAGGCGGGCGAAGGCGACCCAGCGGCTATCGGGCGACCACTCGTAATCGAAGACCTGCACCTCATCGACGAGCACCTTCTGGTCCTTGCCGTCGGGCGCCATGGTCCAGAGCTTGCCGGCCCGGATGAAGCCGACGCGCTTGCCGTCGGGCGAGAAGCTGACGCCGACCTCGGCCTCGCGCGTTTTGGTGAGCTGCGTCACCTTGAAGCGCTGGGCATCGGTGAAGCGCGGATGATCGGGGTCGTTGGCCTCGAGGAGGTAGAGGTCCTCGTGCCCGTTGCGGTCGGACACGAAGATCATCTTGGAGCCGTCCGGCGCCCAGGCCATGCCGTGGTCGTTGCTCGGCCCAAAGGTCATCTGCGCGACCTTGGGGTTGGTGCCGACGGGCATGCGGAAGATCTTGCCGTGCAGCGCGAAGGCGATGTGCTTCTCGTCGCCGGACATGGCGAACTCGGTGGCCCCGCTGGTGAAGGTGACGACGCGCTCGGGGTTGGTCTTGTCGTCGGCGTGGACCTCGATGGCGAGCTTGCGCGGCTTGGAGCCGGGCGTCGTGCAGACCATCCACAGGTCGGCGCCGCACTCGTAGACGATCCACTTGCCGTCGCGGCTGATGCGCGCCTTGCGCACGCTGTCGTCCTTGTGCGTGGTGAGGGCGGTCGGACGGGGCGGGAGGGTGGGCCGAGCCGTGGGGCTGGCGAGGGTACTGAGCGGCTGGCTCACGATGTTGGAGGTGCCGTGGAACTCGCTGACGTAGTAGATCGTCGAGCCATCGGCGCTCCACATCGGCGAGGAGTCCTGGCCCTCGAAGTGGGTGAGTCGGCGGTTGTTGGTCCCGTCGGCGTTGCACACCCAGACGTCGTCGTTGGACGAGCCGCGATAGCCTTTGCGATACCAGGTGCCAGGGCCACGCACGTAGGCGAGCTGGTCCCCGCGCGGGGAGTAAGACCCTTCCTTGCCCTCGCCGAGTGTCACCTTGCGCGTGCGGCCGCCCGCGACGGGGACCGTATAGAGCTCCCAGGCGGGGGGGAAGTCGGTGGAGCGCGTCGAGGCGAAGAGGACGTGCTTGCCATCGGGCGTCCAGCCGCTGACCATCTCGTTGCCGGAGTCGAAGGTCAGCCGCGTGGGCCGACCGCCGCGCACCGGCACGACGAAAACGTCGTAACTGCCGTGGCGGTTGGAGCTGAAGGCGATGTGCCGGCCATCGGGGCTGAAGACGGGGTTGATGTCGTGGGCGGGGTGAGAAGTGACGGGCCGGGCGACCCCGCCGATGGTTTCGACGGTGTAGACGTCGCCCAGATAGCTGAAGGCGACGAGCTTGCCGTCGGGGGAGACGTCGGGGGATCGAGCCATGCGTATAGGCTCCTGGGCGGAGGCCGGCAGGGCGAGCAAGCCGAGGAGCAGGGCGACCAGGGAGGATTGGGTGGAACACGGCATCGGTGGTGTCCTGAAGGTGTCAAGACGGACAAAAGAGGCAGGCAAGGGGGAGGACGAGAGTACGACGATCCAGCCTCGCGAAATCCACGTACCACTTTCTCCAGATTACCAGGGAGGGCGCAGGCGTGGAAGGACGAACGGCTTGCGAGGGCGCCCTTTTTCGGAGAGGGGGCCCGGCGGTGCGCGTCCGTCAGGCTTTCCAGCCCGACTCTTCGGAACGTCAGGCTGGAAAGCCGGGCGGACGGTAAACCCGCGTTGACCCACCCCCCGGATTCCGGTAGGAAGGGCTCACTCTCACCTCGTCTGCCTCTCGCGGGCGGCGGGGCCTCCACGGACGGAGAAGTCAGGGAAAGGACTTGTGTGTGTTGAGCCTCTTTCATGAAGGCGGGGAGGACGGCCCCTCGAGCGAGGGCGTGGCAGCCCCCGAGGTGATCGACTGCGACCTATCGGCGCAGGCGACCGTGCGGGTGCCGCTCGACGTGCTCGCAGGCCTGCGGCGCAAGCCCGGCCCGCCCTTCGGCGTGCCGCTGGCGCCCACCTTTCTCAAGCATGCCGACGTGCAAACGGTGGTGTGCGTGACCGCCATTCACCAGGCGATTCACGACCACGGCCTGACCGGGCCCTTCCGCGATTGGGGGGCCCTGGCGGCGCCGCGCTACCTTGGCCGGCCTGCTCTGGGCGTTGCCTTGCCTCGCTTCCTCGCCGAAGGCGCCTGGGGCGTTTCTCCGCACATCATCCCGCACCACTCCCTGCACGCCGTCTCCGGCACGCTCAGTCAGGCGCTCAAGATGCACGGCCCCAACTTCGGGGTCGGCGGAGGCCCCGGCGGAGTGACCGAGGCCCTACTCGCCGCCACCGCCCTGCTCCACGGCAAGGGCCTGCCCGGCGTCTGGGTCGTGTTCTCGCGTCTCGGGCCCGAAACGGTGCTCGGCGAGAACGGGGCCATGCCCCCCGAGGCGTTTGCCGAGGCCCTCGCCCTCGCCCTGACGCCCGCCAGCGCCAACCGCGCGACGGTCCGCCTCCGGCTGACGGTCGGCCCCGGGCTCGGAGAAGCGCTCGCCCCCGGCGCGCCGTTCGACCTCGACGCCCTGCTGGGCCTGCTCGGCAAGGCGAAAGGGGGCGAGCGAGCCTGCGCCCAGCCGATCGGGTGGGGGGCCTGTCTCGAACTGACGAACTTCGCGGCCCCCCAGGTTCGCCCATCAGAGGCCCAAGAGGGCGCGGTCTTCCTCCAGGGCCCCGGACTGTTCCGGGCCGGCCGAAGGAGTGCTTGACGGTGAGCCAACGCTGCCCTGTCTGGATTACCGGCGTGGGCACGGCCACGCCGCTGGGCCACACCTACGCCACCTTCGCCGACAACCTCCTCGCGGGGCGCTCGGGGGTGAGCCGCGTGACCAACTTCAACGTCGCGGACCACCCCAGTCAGGTCGCCGGCCAGGTCCACCACGTGCCTTGTCCCGAAGGCGAATGCCCGGTCGCGTTCGCGAAACGGCATCGCCTCGAACAGCTCGTCCACTGGTGCTGCGTGCGCGCCCTGCGCGATTCGGGCTGGTGGGAGCGCCGCGGGGAGGCGCGCGTGGGGCTCGTCCTCGGCGTCGGGGCCGAATGGCTGCTCCAGTGGGAGAACGACGCCCTGGCCGGGGGGCGGCGCATGTGGGAGGTGCCCGACGACCCCGCCTCGCTCCTGGAGCGCGTGCGCAAGGGGCTGGGCGTGGCGGGCCCGGTGGCCTGCGTCTCGGCGGCGTGCGCCAGCGGGAACTACGGCATCGGCCAGGCGCGCCACTGGCTGGAACTGGGTTGGGTCGACGTCTGCCTGGCCGGGGCGTGCGACATGTGCGTCACGCCGATGTCGCTGGCGGGCTTCGGCAACCTGCGCGCCCTGTCGCGCCGCAACGCCGACCCGCAAGGGGCCTCGCGCCCGTTCGACCGCGGCCGCGATGGCTTCGTCATGGGCGAGGGCGGCGCCGTTTTCGCCATGGAGCGAGCCGCGTCGGCGCGCCGGCGGGGCGTGCGCGCCTATGCCGAGGTCGCCGGCTTCGGCGCCAGCAGCGACGCCTACAACATGGTGATCCCCAGCCCCGACCCCGAGCCCGCCGTGGCTGCCATGCGCCAGGCGCTGGCCGACGCCGGCGCCGAGCCGGGCGAGGTCGATTACATCAACGCCCACGCCACCAGCACCCCCGTAGGCGACGCCGCGGAGGCCCGCGTGCTGGAGATGGTCTTCGGCGACGACGTGCGTCGGGTGCCGATCAGCTCGACCAAGAGCATGACCGGCCATCTGCTGACGGCCGCCGCCGCCGTCGAGGCGCTGGCGTGTGTCGTGGCGATGGAGCGCGGCGCCCTGCCGCCGACGATCAACCTCGACGACCCCGACCCCGAGTGCAACCTCTGCCACGTCCCCAACCAGGCCCGCCCGCACGACGTGCGCGTCGCGGTGTCCAACTCCTTCGGGTTCGGCGGCAGCAACACCTGCCTCGTCCTCCGCGCCGTCTGATCGCGCCCTTCCCCTCGCTCCCTCCTCCCCTCACCCGACGGCCACTGCGCGCACCTCGCATGGCGACGGCGTGTCGATCATCTATAATCGCAGCATTCCCCCGACTCGAGCCGCAGGAGGAGCGATGGCCGCCGAGAAAATCACCACCCGGGCCCAGGATTACTCCAAGTGGTATCTGGACATCGTCAACCGCGCCGGCCTGGCGGAGAACAGCGACGTGCGTGGCTGCATGGTGATCAAGCCGAACGGCTACGCCATCTGGGAGAAGATGCAGCGGGCCCTCGACCGGATGTTCAAGGACACCGGCCACGTCAACGCCTACTTCCCGCTGTTCATCCCGAAGTCGTTCCTGGCCCGCGAGGAGCAGATGGCCGAGGGCTTCGCCAAGGAGTGCGCCGTCGTCACGCACTACCGGCTCAAGGCGGTGCCCGGGGGAGGGATCGAGGTCGATCCGGACGCGAAGCTCGAAGAGGAGCTCATCATCCGCCCGACCTCCGAGACGATCATCTGGAACACCTACAAGAACTGGGTGCAGAGCTACCGCGACCTGCCGCTGCTCATCAACCAGTGGTGCAACGTGGTGCGCTGGGAGATGCGCACGCGCCTGTTCCTGCGCACGGCCGAGTTCCTCTGGCAGGAGGGCCACACCGCTCACGCCACCCAGGCCGAGGCCGAGGCCGAGGCGAAGCAGATGGTCGAGGTCTATCGCTGCTTCGCCGAAGACTGGATGGCGATGCCGGTGCTGGTCGGGCCGAAGAGCGACGGCCAGAAGTTCCCCGGCGCCGTCTACACCCTCTGCATCGAGGCGATGATGCAGGACAAAAAGGCGCTCCAGGCAGGGACGAGCCACTTCCTCGGCCAGAACTTCGCCAAGGCGTTCGACGTCACCTTCCAGGACAAGGAGGGCAAGCGCGATTTCGCCTGGGCGACGAGCTGGGGCGTGTCCACGCGGCTGGTCGGCGGGCTCATCATGACGCACAGCGACGACCAGGGCCTGGTGGTCCCGCCGCGGCTGGCGCCGATCCACGTCGTCGTGGTGCCGCTGGGCAAGAACGAGGCGGAGCGCAAGGGCGCGCTCGAGGCGGCCGACAAGTTGGCGGCGGCGCTGCGCGACCTGCCGCGCGAGGAGTTCTTCGGCTACGAGCCGCTGACGGTGAAGGTCGATCAGGACTTCGACAAGCACCCGGGCTTCCGCTTCAACGAGTGGGAACTGCGCGGCGTGCCGGTGCGCGTCGAGCTGGGGCCGAAGGACCTGGCGGCGAACGCCTGCGTGGTGGCCCGCCGCGACCTGGGGAAAGAGGGCAAGCAGTTCGGCGTGCCCCTGGCGTCGGCGGCAGGGCGCATCGTCGAGGTGCTGAAGCAGATGCAGGCCGACCTGTTCAACAAGGCGCGGGCCTTCCGCGACGCCAACACGCACGAGGTGAATTCGTACGACGAGTTCCGGCAGCGCATCGAGGAGCCGGGCGGGTTCCTGTGGGCGCACTGGGACGGGACGCGCGAGACGGAGGAGCGGATCTCCAAGGAGACGAAGGCGACGATCCGCTGCATTCCGTTCGACCGGGCGAAGGAAGAGGGGAAGTGCATGGTGACGGGCCAGCCGTCGGCGGGAAGAGTGGTGTTCGCGCAGGCGTATTGAGCCTGGCAGCGCGAAACGACAAGCAAGAGGGGGCGGGCTGGCGCTCTTGCTTGTCGTTTCGCGAGAAGGGCCCTTGGACTGAAGAAGGAGGCGCAACGTGCTTCCGATCTCTCTGCCGAATAGCGCCCTCCTCGTCGTCGATGCCCAGCAGGGCTTCACCTCTCTCTGCCCCGCCGAGCTCCCCGTCCCCGGCGGGTTGGAGATCGTCCCGCGCCTCAACGCCCTGCTCGCTCTCCCCTGGGCGCGCATCGACGCCAGCCAGGACTGGCACCCGCCCGACCATCGAAGCTTTCTCGGCCGGGAAGATAACCTCTACCCGCCCCACTGCGTTCAGGGCACGCCCGGCGCCGACTTCCTGCCGGGGCTGCACGCCCAGCGCTTTCAGGCCATCTGGCGCAAGGGCTACGACCGCGATTTCGAGGCCTATGCGCTCACGGCGCAGCACCCGGCCTATGTCACCTTGCTGCTCGCCGCGGGGATCACGACCGTGGCAGTGTGCGGCCTCGCGACGAACATCTGCTGCTTCTTCGCGGCGTGCGACCTGCGCAAGGCGGGGCTGCGCGTGCTGATGGTGGAGGACGCTTCGGCGGGCCTCGACGTGCCGGCGGCGGGACTGTTTCAGGAGAAGGCGCGACAGGAAGGGGTGGGGCTGGGCTTCGAGTACGGGACGACGGAGGCGGTGATAGGAGGTTCGGGACGGTGATCGAGGGCCCCGCTGGGGCGATCGTCGAGGAGCAGCTCATGTTTACCGTGACCATCGAGCCGCGCCACACGGCCGCCCTCGTGGCGATGCCGTTGCACCACAGAGACCCATTCGACCGCCTGCTGATCGCGCAGGCCCTGGTCGAGGGCATGCCCCTCGTGAGCGTCGAGGGCGCCTTCTACCCGTACGGCGTGACGAGGCTGTGGTAAGAGGGCGGGAGCACGGGGATGCCTCCGCTGGAAAGAGGATGCCCTGGCGGCTTGAGGCCCGCTTTCCAGCCGGTCCGGTGGCGCGTTCCGCTTGGAAAGCCGGCCGGACGGCAGGGTGCGGCGAACGTTCCGGGAGCGCCCCGATCCGTGCAGACGCGGGGCCTTCGGCCCGGAGCGATCCGCGTAAGCGGTTACGTGGCCCGCGCCCCTGTTGCGTCTTGGCGCCCGACGTTTACAATCGACTTCATCGAACGACACCGCCCTCCGGAGCAACCCGACCATGCTCACCTGCGACTGCGGCGCCAGCTTTCAGGTGCCGGACGCCCGGCCCGGCCAGGAGGTGAGCTGCCCGGAGTGCCACCAGGCCATCAAGGTCCCCGCCCAGGTCGTCATTCCCCCGCGCACGAGCGGGCTCGCCCTCGCCAGCCTGGTGCTGGCCCTCGTCGGCGCGTTCACCGTGATCGGCACCCTGGCCGCCATCGCCGTCGGGCTGGCCGCCTTCGTCCACGTCGCACGCAACCGCGGCCGCTTCAAGGGCTTTGCTCTGGCCAGCGCCGGCATCGTTTGCGGGCTGCTCTTCACCGCCCTGGCCCTGTTCGGCTTTTTTTCCGGCGACCTGTTCGGCCTGGGGGCGAAGATGCGCGAGCTGAGCCTGGCCAGCCTCGAGGACGCCAGCGCGAGCCCCGACGACGACCTGGCCCATCGGGGCTGTTCCCTGAAGCGCCCCTCAGAGTTGTGGCGTAAGGTGCGCAACAACCGCAGCGAGGAGCCCGCCGTCGCCGACCTTCAACTCACCCGCGACCTGGTGCTCCTCAACGCCCGCCGCCATGCCTATCTCGACGTGGTTGTCGCCAAGTCGAGCACGGCCCTTCCCCTCGAGATCTACGCCAACACCCTGAGCAAGGAGCTCCAGCCGCGCAAGGCGCGCTCCGCCGCGGCCATGGGCGTCGAAGAAGAGGTCGATCAGTTCGGCAACCCGCGCGAGCCAGACCGCCCCGAGGTCGAGCCGACCGTCGTCAGTGCCCGCGCCCTCGATCCGATCCCCGGACAGCAGGCCGAGCTCGAGGGCCGGGAGATCGTCCTCGACGCCCGCCGGGGCGGGCAGCCCTGGCGCTTCGTCACGTGGGTGTATCGCCGCCGCGACGCGCAGGCGCTCCTCGGCCAGGACAAGGTCGATGCCTACGTCGTGCGCGCCTACACCCCCCTGCGGCGCTGGGAGGAGAACAAGGACGAGCTCTACGAGGCTCTGAAGGGCTTCCGCGTCGGGACCGGGCCGTGAGCGCCGGGCGCTGGCGGCCCTCTCAATTCAGCGCCTCGCGCCAGCCTTCCGGCGTCGGCCGACCGGTGAAGCGGGCGTACTTCGTCTCCGGCGGCCGGGCCGACCAGCAGACCGTGACCAGCCCCTTGCACAGGTCCTCGCAGTAGAGCACCGTCGCCAGCTTTCCGCCCAGGCGGGCGGTGCCGTGGATGAAATGGTGCTCCTCCAGGTGCGTCAGCAGCACGTCCGTCACCTCCACCTCGTGCCCGAATACGCCCCGGGCGACCTGCCCTAGCATGAGCAGCAGGAGCGGGTGTTCGATGCGCTCGCCCAGGGCGATGAACTTCGGGTCCTCGCCGAAGTGATCGAGGAAGTAGCGCATCACGTCGGCCAACTCGCGCGAGACGATCAACTTGTCCTTCAGCGTCTCCATCTTCTTCGCGTTCACGTCAGCGCCCTCGCGCCCGCCCCTCCCTCCGCCGGCTCGGCCGGGACGGGCAGCAGCCTCGCCCCCGGCAGCAGGCCGGCCCCGTGTCCCTTGCCGGCCTGGTCCTGCTCCCAGCACTCCACCCAGCGATCCCAGAAGATGGGCCGGGCCCGAAAGAGCAGTTTCTCCGCCGCCGGCGCCCCCACGGCGCTGGCGCCGTCGGTGGCCCGGGGGGGCACATCCGGGTCGTTCGGCGAGTAAACCAGCATGCCCCCCGTCGCCGGCCGTAGCACCAGCCCCTCCTCCAAGACGGCGTAGTGGTCGCTCTCTGTCAGGGCCCCTTCGATCTG
>JBBSEZ010000216.1:0-16457 GCA_038239195.1 Gemmatales bacterium | reverse complement strand
TGTGGTCGGGGTGTGGGGGGGGGGGGGGGCCGCGCCGCCACTCACACACCAACCCCCCCCACACCATCACCACCCCCCACCCCCCCGGGGCGCCCGGGCGGGGGGGGGGGGGGCGCGGCGGCCCCCCCCCCCCCCCCCCCCCCCCCCCGCCGCTCGCTGGAATCGCCAAACGAACGAGGCTCGACACAGAGGCCACTCTCATGACCCGTCTCCGACATTTCCTCTGCGGCCTGGTGGTGCTCCTGGGCATCGTGCTCCTGTGCGTCGCGCCGCGTGAGGCGCGCGCCTACGTCGAGGCGCCGCACAGCCTGGGGCAGGTGGTCAACCTGTCCCAGGCCATCATGGTCCTGCGCGTCGAGTCGGTGGACCGCGCCAAGAAGGTGATCGTCTATCGCAAGGTGCGCGACCTCAAGGGCCAGCACAAGGGCGACGTGATCCGCCACAACATCGGCGACCCCAAGGGCGGCTTCCCCGCCCGCGAGTGGACCAACGTCATGAACTGGGCCGACGTCGGCAAGACCGGCATCTTCTTCCACAACGGCGGGCAGGGCGAGATGTGTACCGGCAAGAGCTGGTATCAGATCTACGCCAGCGGCGGAGAGTGGTGGGGCATGACCCACGGCGAGCCCTTCATGCTGCGCTCCTACAGCGGCAACATCGACAAGCTCGCCGCCGCCGTCGTCGAGATCGCCGCGGGCAAGGAAGTGATCGTCTCCTGCATGGTCGATGGTCCCAAGGACGACATGCACTTTGCGCGCGGCAAGATCCAGCGCGTGCGCGCCAGCTTGAAGCTCGACTACAACCCCAAGCGCGATTTCGTCGGCTGGGGCGGGGAGGACTTCCGCCGCATCGCCGGCATGCCCGGCTTCACCCACTTCTCCACGCTGGCGTCCGTGGGGCCCGACGCGCAGTCGATCTCCGCCATCGACTTCAACGGCGACGGCAAGATGGACCTCTGTCTCGGCGGGGCCGGCCGGCTCGCCCTCTTGCAGAACGCCGGCGAGGTGCTCGCGGAGGTCGGCCTGCCCGGCTCCACCGGCTGCCGCGCCGCCGTGTGGGCCGACTACAACGGCGACGGCAAGCCCGACCTTCTCCTCGCCACCTCCACCGGGCCCAAGCTCTTCACCAACCTCGGCAATGGCTTCCGCGACGACAGCCATTTGCTGCCGAAAGAGGCGGCCTACAACCTGACGGCGGCGGCGTGGATCGACTACAACGGCGATGGCAAGCCCGACGTCCTGCTCGGCAACGGCTTCCACGGCCTGCGGCTGTATCGCAACAAGAGCAAGATCGACAAGGCGCCCCCGCGCCTCCCCAAGGACAAGTCGCCCGAAGTCACCTGGGCCTTCGAGGACGTCTCCGACGCGGTCGGCCTCGGCGAGAAGGGCGTCGGCAGCGCGGTGCGCGGCGATACGCTGACCGTGTGCGACGTCGATGGCGACGGGCGGCCCGACTTCCTCTACGGCGCCGGCACGGGCATTCTGGTGCGCAACACGCCGCGCGGCTTCGTTGAGGTGAAAGACTCGGGAATCGATTACGTGACGGGGAAGGTCGGCCCGGTGTTCGGCGATTACGACGGCGACGGCAGGCCCGACCTGTTCGTGCCGCAGGCGGATGGCTGCAAGTTGTTCCGCAACGACGGCAAGGGCAAGTTCACCGACGTGACGAAGGACGCCGGCCTGGCCGACTTCCAGGGCAAGGCGACGTGCGCCGCCTGGGGCGACGTGGACAACGACGGCAAGGTCGACCTCGTGGTGGGGTGCCTGCGCGGGCCCAATCGCTTCTTCCGCAACAAGGGCGACGGCACCTTCGAGGACGCCAGCGAGGCGATCGGCCTGACGCAGCGCATCTTCAACACGCAGGCGGTCGCCCTGGTAGACCTCAACAACGACGGCGTGCTCGACATGGTTTTCAACAACGAGGGCCAGGATGCTTGCGTGTTGCTGGGCAATCCCGAGTGGGTGAAGAAGCGCACGCCCGTCACGCTCCAGCTCGCGGGCAAGAGCGGGATCACCGGCAGCCGGGTGCGCGTCCACGACAAGGCGGGGAAACTGCTCGGCCAGCACCTCGTCTCGGGCGGCGATGGCCGGGGCGGCCAGGCCTCGCCGACGGCGCGCTTCGCGCTGATGCCGGGGACGTACCGCGTCGAGGTGCTGTTCAGCAACGGCGAGAAGCGAGCCCGCCCGCTGGTCGTGGCCAGCAACCACGTGCGCGCCGTCCTCGATGAGAAGAAGGCAGAAGAGAATTAGCCACAGATGAACGCAGATGAACACGGATAAGACCAAAGAGACAAGAGAAGAGGGGGGCCGAGATGCGGGCGTTGCGACGGGCTTGGATTGCCTGGGTTGTGTTTTGCTTCATCTGTGTTCATCTGTGTTCGTGTGTGGCTAATTCCTCCGCCGCGGAGCCAGGGCCGTGGGCGACGTACCGGGGCAATTCGGCGCGCGCCGGAAACACGGATGGCAAGGTGGGGCCGGTGGTGCCCAGGGTGCATTGGGCGCAGAAGTCGCGCGACCACTTTATCGCGGCGCCGGTGCCCTATGGGGATCGGCTGTTCGTCTCGGGATTGGGCTTCATCAACATCTCGACGTTCTACAGCCTCGACCTCTCGCCGAAGGGGGGCGGGAGCGTGGCGTGGAAGAAGTCGGCGCCGTATCTCAAATTGCCCACGGTCAGCTCGCCGGGCGTGGCCGACGGGAAGCTCGTGTTCGGCGACGGCATGCACCAGACGGACGGGGCGACGCTCTATTGCCTGAGCGCCGGCAAGGGAGCGCCGCTGTGGCAGTTGCCGGTGCCGGGGACGTTGGTTCACCTGGAGGGATCGCCGACGATCGTCGGCGGGCGCGTCTACCTGGGCGCCGGGGCGGCGGGCGTGCTTTGCGTGAGCCTCGACAGGGTGACGCTGGACGGCAAGGCGATGACGACGGCGGCGGTGGCCAAGGTCGTCGAGGCGAAGTGGGCGGGCCTGCGCAAGAAGTACGAGGAGGCGCTGAAAAAGAAGGACCCGTTCGCGGTCCCGCCGACCGACGACGACCTGCCGCGAGCAGCGCCGGAGGTGGTCTGGCAGCAGGGCAAGGGCAAGTGGCACGTCGATGCCCCCGTGGCCGTGGTGGGCGAGCGCGTGCTGGCGGCGTCGGCGTTTCTCGACAAGGAAAAGGAGGGCGAGCGGGCCCTGTTCTGCCTCGACGCCAAGACCGGCAAGCAGCTCTGGAAGTCGCCTCTGGCGATCAACCCGTGGGGCGGGCCCGCGGTCTCGGGAAACACGGTGGTGGTCACGGGCAGCACGATCGGGTACGATCCAAAGTCGGTGAAGGGCGCCCGTGGCGTGGTGACGGCGTTCGACCTGACCACCGGCGCGAAGAAGTGGAGCAAGGAAGTGGCCGGTGGGGTGCCGTCGTGCGTGGCCCTGACGAAAGACTCGGCGCTGGCCACGGCGACCGACGGGCGCGTGCGGGCCTACGACCTCAAGAACGGCCGGCTGCGCTGGTTCTACAACGCCGGCGCACCGTTCTTCGCCCCGGTGGCGGTGGCAGGGGATACGGCCTACGCCGGCGACCTCAAAGGGGTGGTCCACGCGATCAACGTCCGCACGGGGACGAAGCGCTGGGCCCTCGACCTGGGGACCGACCCGGCGGTCATGGCTCCGGGCATGATCTACGCGGGCCCGGTTCTGCACGGCGGAAAGCTGTACGTGGCGACGTGCAACCTGGTGGGCGAGTTCGTCAACCGGCCGACGGCGGTGGTGTGCATCGGGGAGAAATGACGGGCCCGGGAGGAAACAGCGATGTCTCGTCTGCACCTGTCCCTGTTCGCGCTGCTCGGTCTGCTGGCCGGCGGTGGCACCGGCGGCCTGGTCGGGGCGGACAAGGAGAAGCCCGCCCCCAAGAAGGCCGGCATCGTCGTCGATAAGGCGAAGCGAACGATCACGGTGCCGGCGAAGGTGGCGCCGCGCAAGATCAACGATCCGGCGTTCAAGGAGATCTACCCGATCGAGGTGATCGCCACCTACCCGTTCCCGCGCGGCAAGAAGGCCCACGAGACGGTCGTCACCATCGACGTCAAGCCGAGCGACGTCCACAAGGCCCTGGTCGAGATGGGGCTGAAGGCGGGGGCCCCCGCCAAGACGGACAAGGACTCGGCCACCGGGCCGGAGGTGTTGATCTTCATCGAGGTGCCGGCCGGGGGCAAGGCGATGAAGCGCATCGCGATCGAGAAGGTCGTCGTCGATCGCAAGACCAACCTGCCGATGCCCAAGGTCAAATGGGTGTTCACGGGATCGGCGATGGTCAAACTCAACCCCGACCGGGAGGAAGAGGTCTACGGGGCCGACGTCAACGGGACGTTGATCGCCATTTTCCCGGTGACGGCCGAGACGGTCTTTCAGTCGAGCCTGACGCTCAAGGACGAGAAGTACGTCAAACTGGAGACGAGCCCGAAACTGCTGCCGCCGGTCGGCACGGCGGTCAATCTGGTGATCGTCGTGCCCAGGCCGAAGTAACGGGGCCCTCGTTTAGCGACGCTTCGTAGAAGCGTCCGTGCCCGTTCCAGTCCGCACTATTTCACCCAACGGGGAGGCAGGCATCGTGTATCTACGTCGAGTTGGGCTGTTGGCCGGGTGTCTCGCCCTCGTGCTGAGCGCGGCGGGCTGTACGTCGCGGAAGGCGCCGGCGGTGGCGATCGCTCACGAGGAGAAGACCGGGCCGGCGCGCGCCAAGGTCGCGGACAAGGACGCGCCCCCGTTCCGCCTGCCCGACGACGAGGGCGGGGCCTTGCTGGGCAAGGTGCTGCCGCCGCGCGAACGGTACGGCCTCTTGCCCGACCCAACGGGCGAGCGACGGCGGAACGTCAAGGCGCCGACCTTCGAGCCGCGCGAGGCGGCCCTGCCGCGCTCCGCCGGGACGGTGCCGCGCTTGCTCGTGCCGAAAGCGAAGCGCGTGCTTCAGCCGCACCTTGTGACCGAGGAGGAACTGGGCGGAGCGCTCGACGTCCCGGCCGTGCCGCAGCGGCCCTCGTTCCACGCCGGCGAGCGCGCCCGCTTTGGGTCGGACGACCCGGCGATCCCGCCGCCGCTTCCCGTCCTGGCTCGCCCAGTGTCGGACCGCGCCCCGCTCGACGACGCAACCCTCGAGTTCTCGACGGAGGCGGCGCTGTCGGCGGCGCTGCCGAAGCGTACCGCGCCGGCGCCGTATCAGCGCCTGACAATGCCCGATCCCTACGAGAACCGCCGCCCGCTGTCGCTGCCGTTGCCCCCCGAGGCCGAGGCCCCGGTGGTGGGGGCGCCGTCGCCGCCGAAATGACCGGCTTGCTTGTCGGTTCGCGCGCACCGCCCTCCTCTCTCCGCTGTCGCGCGCTTTCTCCTTTCACGCGCTCTCTCCCGCCACTACAATCATCCCCGCCCCCAAGGCCCGCAGGTTGTGCCGTGCGTCCGGGTTGTGCCGCCACCGGAAAGCGGCCGCGCTTTCGAGAAGGATCGGACGATGCAAGACCCGACGTCCATCAGCACGGGACCGGGCGGGAAGCCGCTCACCCCGGACGCCATCATCACGGAGGCCGTCACCGGGCCCGCCCCGGCCGGGGACGGGATCACGGCCACGCCCCCGGACGCTCCCACCGCGCCCGCGCCTCTCTCGCCGGAGGGCTACCGCACGGCGCCGGACCACACCAACACCGGCTGGCCTCCCGGCGTGCCCTACATCGTCGGCAACGAGGCGTGCGAGCGCTTCAGCTTCTACGGCATGCGAGCCATCTTGCAGGTCCACCTCGTCTCGCTCTTCGCCGTCCAGGCGTGGATCGAGTCGCAGCAGGACGCCCGGCGCAACGCCACGCAGACCGTCCACCTGTTCATGGCCGGGGTCTACGCCCTCCCCATGATCGGCGCCCTCATCGCCGACCGCTGGGCGGGCAAGTTCCGCACCATCCTCTACCTGTCGCTCGTCTATTGTGCGGGGCACGCGGCCCTCTCGATGTTCGAGAACGAGCTTTGGGGCATGTACCTCGGCCTGGGGCTGATCGCCGTCGGCTCGGGCGGCATCAAGCCGTGCGTCTCGGCCAACGTGGGCGACCAGTTCGGCAAGATGAACCTCTTCCGCGTGCGGGCCGTCTACCAGATCTTCTACTTCAGCATCAACTTCGGCTCGTTCTTCGCCACCCTGCTCATCCCCTTCCTGCGCTCCCACTCCGGCGCCTGGCTCATCTCGACGTTCCCCCAGGCCTTCTCGGGCGCTGACCCGTTGCGGGTGGGGACGAGCATCGCCTTTGGCCTGCCCGGCGTGCTGATGTTCCTCGCCACGTTCGTGTTCTGGCTGGGCCGGCGCAAGTTCGTCCACGTCCCGCCGCGGCCGGGCGGGCAGGTCGGCCTGCTCGACACCTGCTGCTCGGTGGCGCTGTTCCTGACTGTCGGGCACCTGTTCTTCACGCGCGAGCCGATGGGCGCGCTCCTGGAGCCCTGGGCGCAGTGGTTGGCGCTGCTGGCGATCTCGGCCGGTTTCCTGGCGCTGGGGCTCTACCTGTTCGCGGTCCGCCAGCGCGTCGCCCCCGACGATGGGTTCCTCGCCATCACGCTGCACGTCCTCCGCACTCACCTTCGGGGGGACAAGAGCGAGGCCGCGCACGGCGCCGCCCAGGTCGATGGGCCCGCCTTCACGGAGGCCGACGCCGCCCTCAACCGGAGCTGGTTCTGGAGGCCCGGCATCGAGCGCTTCGGGCGGGCCGCCACGGAGGGGCCGGTCGCCGTCTTCAAGATCGTGTCCGTCTTCTTCCTCGTCAGCATCTTCTGGGCCCTCTTCGACCAGCACTCGTCCACCTGGATCACCCAGGCGGGCGAGATGGACCTGCGGCTGTGGGGCGACAACGAATCGTTCCTCGGCATCCCCAACAAAAAGCTCGAAGCGAGCCAGGTGCCGGCCGCCAACCCGCTCATGGTGATGCTGCTCATCCCGCTCATGAACCTGCTCTACAACCTCTGCGACCGCCTCGGCGTCCGCACCACGCCGCTGCGCCGGGTCACGCTGGGCATGGTCGTCACCGCGCTGTCGTTCGTCGCCACGGCGCGGTTGCAACAAACCATCGACGCCTCGCCGCCCCACTCGGTCTGGATCGGCTGGCAGATGATCCAGTATCTCATCATCACGGTGGGCGAGGTGATGGTGTCGATCACGGGGCTGGAGTTCGCCTACACGCAGGCGCCCAAGAAGATGAAATCGACCGTCATGGGCTTCTGGCTGCTGACGGTGACGCTGGGCAACGTGCTTGTCGCCTTCCTGGCGGGCTTCAAGGGGCTCTCGCCGGTAAACTTCTTCTGGGTCTTCGCCGGGCTCAGCGGCGGGGCCGCGTTGCTGTTCGGACTGCGCGCCTTGTTCTACGTGCCCAAGGACTACGCCCAGGAGTAACAAGAACGCTAAGCCGCAAGCGGTGGGCCCCGCGAGGTTCGCCGCTTGCGGCTTAGCGGGCTCGACCGAGGAACGACCCGCATGAGCAGCCTCCCGCGTCAGCGCACCTTTCTGGGCCACCCGATCGGGCTCTACGTCCTCTTCTTCACCGAGATGTGGGAGCGCTTCAGCTACTACGGCATGCGGGCGCTGCTCATCCTCTACATGGTGAAGTACTACAAGTGGGCGCAGGACGACGCCTCCACCGTCTACAAGTGGTATTCCAGCCTGGTCTACCTCACCCCCATCCTCGGCGGCTTCCTCGCCGACCGCTACCTCGGCAACAAGAAGGCCGTCATCATCGGCGCCATCCTGATGTCGATCGGCCACTTCCTGATGGCGTTCGAGCCGTACGCCGCCTTCTACTCCGCGCTGGTGTTCCTGATCCTCGGCAACGGCATGTTCAAGCCCAACATGTCCACGCAGGTCGGCCGGCTCTACGCCCCCAACGATCCGCGCCGCGACGGGGCCTACACCATCTTTTACATGGGCATCAACCTCGGCGCCTTCCTGTCGCCCCTGGTGTGCGGCTGGCTCGCCGCGAACACCGTCTGGAAGTATCACGCCGGCTTCACCGCCGCGGGCATCGGCATGGTGCTCGGGCTGCTCACCTACGTCTTCGGCCTCCCCTGGGTCCGGGAGATCGCCGCCGGCGCATCGCCGCCGCCAGCCGAGGTGGCCGCCGCGCCCCCCCTCGCCCAGACGCCAGACCTCCCGGCGAGCCCCCTGCCCGACAGGCCGATGTCCGAGGCCGAGGCCGAGCTCGCCCCCTCGGCGGTCCCCGTCTTCAACCGAACGGCGCCCGTGCTGTTCCTCGCCCTGGCCGCGCTCATGGCCGTCGTCGCCCCCGTCCTGGCCTTCACCAAGCTCCTCCCCTGGGACTCGGCGGTGGGGCTGTGGATCGCGGCGGGCTGCGCCGTGATCGCCGCCTGGATCACGTCGCGCGTCGTCGGGGCGGTGCGCGACCGGGTGCTGGCGATCTTCCTCCTTGGCTTCTTCGTCGTCTGCTACTGGGCCGCCGCCGAGCAGGCCGGCAACGCCCTCAACCTGTGGGCCGACCAGACCACCGACCGCTATCTGACGGCGCCGGCCCCGCCCGTGCCGGCCCCGCCCGCGGAACAGCCCCCAGCCGACGCCGGCTGGCTCACCTTCCTCAACCCTGTTCCGACCGCCTGGTTCCAGTCGATCAACGCCTTTGCCATCTTCGTGCTCGGCCCCGTCTTTGCCTTCCTGTGGATCTGGCTCGACCGCCGCTTCCTCAACCCGAACATCCCGATCAAGATCACCCTGGGCGTCCTGCTCATGGCCCTCTCGTTCGTCTTCATGCTCCTCGCCGCCAACCGCGAGGACCAGCCGTCGAGCGTGCCTTACGCTCCGACCACGCTGCCGGCCGGCATCGAGGAGCACGACGGGAAACTGCGCCCCGCCACGCCCGAGGGCAAGGAGCCGCAATCGTGGTACTTCGCCGGCCGGCTGACGCACGACGCCTCGGGCAAGGCGTTCCGCCTGCGCGGCGTGCTGCCCGACACGGAGCGCGACCGCCTCGTGCGCGACACGGCGCCGCAATCGTTCCAGGAGATCGCCGGGCTTCTCGGAAAGATCACGCCCGAGCTGCGGAAGGGCGAGGAGAAGGAGATCAAGATCAAGGTGAAAGACAAGCTCACCATCGACCCGGCGGCCTGGCTGCCCGACGCGGGCGTGAAGTACGACCGCGAGGGGGGCAAGCTCACGCTCCGGGCCGCGCTGCCGCTGAAGGTGCGCCTAATCGCGGTGCCCCCCGGCTTCAACTTCGCCCTCGCCGAGTTGAAGAAGGAGGTCGCGACCTACGACGAGAAGACGCACGTGCTCACCGTACACGACGAGCTCGCCGACAAGGACGTCAAGGGGCTGCTGGTGGCCGCGGGCGAGCCGACGTTCCGCACGGCGATGTTCGACCTCTACCGGGCCTCCGCGGAGTTCCGCGTCAGCGCGTGGTGGCTGTTCTGGTTCTACATCGCGGCGACGCTGGGCGAGCTGTGTCTGTCGCCGGTGGGGCTGTCGATGGTGTCGAAGCTGGCCCCCGTCAAGTACGCCACCATGCTGATGGGCCTGTGGCTCCTGACGAGCTTCTTCGGCAACTTCCTGGCCGGGATGGCGGGGGAGAACTACGACAAGTTCCCCCCCTGGGACTACTTCCTGACGCTGCTGGTGGCCCTGGGGGCGGTCACCGCCGTGGGCTTCCTCGTGGCGCGCAAGGTCAACTCCATGATGCACGGCGTGAAGTAGGCGGAGCTCTCCCATGACGCGCTACAAGACCTGGGCCCTGACCGACGTGCAGGGCGACGTCTGGATCGACAACTTCGCCGCCAGCAACGACACGCTGCGCCTGCCCACGCCCCACGACTGGTCGATCCGCAAGCGCACCCTCCGCGGCGGGCTGCGCGACGGCATCGACCTGATCGAGGTCCACAACGGCGCCCTGTCGTTCTCCATCCTGCCGACGCGGGGCATGGGGCTGTGGCGCGGCGACTACCACGGCCTGCCCCTGGGCTGGCGATCCCCCGTCGCTGGCCCCGTTCATCCCAAGTTCGTCAACCGGGCCGACGCCGGCGGGCTCGGCTGGCTGGCCGGCTTCGACGAACTGCTGTGCCGCTGCGGGCTGTCGTCGAACGGCCCGCCCGGCGAGGACGCCTGGACCGACGGGCACGGAAAGGCGCACCGGGCCCAGCTCACGCTGCACGGCAAGATCGCCAACCTGCCGGCCCAGGTCGTCGAGGTGCGCGTCAGCCTCGACCCGCCCTACGAGCTGAGCGTGTCGGGCGAGGTGGAGGAGGCGGCGCTGTTCTTTCCGCAACTGCGCCTGACGACGACGTACACCACCGTTCCAGGGTCGAACCGCGTGGTGATCCACGACGTGGTGGAGAACCGCGGCGCCCAGCCGGCGGAGCTGCAACTGCTCTACCACTGCAACCTCGGCCCGCCGTTCCTGGAGCCGGGGGCGCGCGTGCTGGCCCCCGTGCGCGAACTGGCGCCGATGACGCCCCGGGCGGCCGAGGGCATCGACAGCCACGACACGTACGGGCCCCCGAGCGTCGGGTTCGCGGAGCAGGTGTATGCCTACGAGCTGATCGGCGACGGGCGCGGGCAGACGCTGGCGCTGCTGATGGGCGCCAGCGCCGAGCGGGCCGTGGCGCTGCGCTTCAGCGTGCGCGAACTGCCGTGCTTCACCACGTGGAAGAACACGGGGGCGCTGGAAGAGGGGTACGTGACGGGGCTGGAGCCGGCGACGAACTACCCCAACTTCAAGGGCTTCGAGCGCAAGCAGGGGCGCGTGCGCTCCCTGCCGCCGGGCGGCCGCTGGGAGTGCCGCTGGGCCATCGAGGTCGCCGATAGCGCCAGCGCCGTGACGGGGCTGCTTAGCGAGGTGGCGACGCTGCAAGCGCAGGCGAAAGCGAAGGTGCATCGAGCGCCACAGGCGAAGTACACGGCGCCGTAGGACCGGCTTTCCAGCCGGTCTCGCCAGCAAATGGGCATTCAACTCCAAGGTGAGGCCGGACCGGCTGGAAAGCCGGTCCCAAGGGAAGAGGGACCATCCATGACACGACTTCTCTCTCTGCTGCTCGTCCTTGTCCTGACGGGCCTGGTGGTCGCGAAGGACGCTCCGAAGGCCGCCGCGCTGACGCCGACGGAGGCCGCCGAAGGCTGGCTCTCGCTGTTCGACGGCGAATCGACCTTCGGCTGGCGCTCGGCGAAGGGCTCGAAATGGCACGTGGTCGAGGGCATGCTCTACCCGGATGCAGGCAACTCCGGCCCGCTGGTGACGACGACGCGGTTCCAGGATTACGAACTGGCCTTCGAGTTCCAGAAGCGCCCCGGGAGCAAGGCGGAGGTGCGCGTCGGCTGCGACCGCGACGGGAAGTGCGTCGCCGACCGCAAGGTGGACCTGCGCACGTTCCGGGGCGGATGGTTCGAGGGGCGCCTGACCTTCACCGAGGGGCGGCCCCAGAACGTAAACTTCACGCAACGCGGCGGTGGGCTTCGGCCCCCTTCCCCGGCTTTCCCGAAAGGGGCCCCCGCCTCGTCCGCTCCCGGCCACGTGGCGCTGACCGGCAGCGGCGTCATCTTCCGCTCCATCAAGCTCCGCCCCCTCAACGCGAAACCGCTGTTCAACGGCAAGGACCTGACCGGCTGGAAGGCGTTCGAGGGCAAGGGGAAGAAGTCGAAGTTCACCGTCACGAAAGAGGGCTGGCTCAACGTCAAGAACGGCCCCGGCGACCTACAGACGGCCGGGCGCTACGACGACTTCGTCCTGCAACTGGAGTGCATCAGCAACGGCAAGCACCTCAACAGCGGCATCTTCTTCCGCGCCCGGCCCGGCGAGTATCAGCAGGGCTACGAGGCGCAGATCTTCAACAAGTTCACCGACAAGCCGACGCAGAAATACACCGTCGAGGACTTCGACCCGAAGACCAACAAGTCGCTCGGCAAGCGCACGGTCGAGTCCCCCGCCGTCGATTGGGGCACCGGCGCCATCTACCGGCGCGTGCCGGCCCGCCGCGGCGTGGCGAAGGATGGCGAGTGGTTCACGCTCACCATCGTGGCGCACGGGAGGCACTTCGCCACCTGGGTCAACGGCGTGCAGGTCGTCGATTGGAACGATCGTCGGCCGGCGAAGGACAACGGGCGGGATGGCTACCGGGCGGCGAAGGGGGCGATCAGCATCCAGGGGCACGACCCGACCACCGACCTGAGCTTCCGCAACGTGCGCATCGCCGAGCTCCGGGAGGTGAAGGGGCCGAAGGAGGAGGCCCCGTTCGAGAAGAAGTGACGCTCCAGGGAAACGCTAAGCCGCAAGCGGCGAACCTCCAGGGCTCGCCGCTTGCGGCTTAGCGTTTGTGTCCGTCACGCCTTCCTCTTCTCGTTCGGATGGTCCGGCACCGCCTCCAGTTCGTCGGCGTCGAACCACAGCGCGCCGAGCTCCTTCTTCTTCGTCGGGTCGATCTTCTCGAAGTCGATGCGCGTCGGCGGCAACGGCTTGTCCGGCGTGCCCGGGTTCATCACGTAGTTCGAGCTCAGCGCGATGATCGCGTCGGCCATCGCCACCTCGCCGTGGCAGCGCGGCAGTCGCTGCTTGTACGCGCCCTTCTCGTCCTTCTCGTAGCCCAGCTCGTTGTTCCACAGCCGGATACAGTACGCGAAGTCCTCCATCTCCTCGCGGTAGCCGCGGCTGATCGGCCCGCTCGGGGCTCCCGCCGTCGGCCCGCCGCCCGGCGTCGCGGCCGCCACCCCGCCCCAGGTGGACATCGCCTCGGCGGCCGCGGCGTCCTTCGGCAGCGTGCTCACGTTCGCCGTCATCGTGCGGTTGGTCCCCGCCGCCTTCACGGTCGGGTCCTTCTCGGTGTAGAGCATCACGCGCTGCTCGGCCTCGACCACCATGCTGCCGCGCGTCCCCATCAGGTACTCGCCGTACTGCTCGAACCCGTTCGTGCTGATCGACGAGTAGGTGACCACCACAATGTCGTGCCTGTCGCTGCCCTTGTTGGGCCCCTTGGGGTGGTTCTTGCCGGGGAACTCGTAGGTGACGAACACGTGGTCGTGAATGTTGCGGTCGTTGCGCTTGGGGCCGAAGAACGACTTCACGCCCACGCCCTGCACCGACAGCGGCTTGACCTTGCCCAGGAAGATGCTGCACGCGTCGAGCTGGTGGCTGCCCAGCTCCGCCATCAGCCCGCCGCCCGTCTCGGCGTGGAGCCGCCAGCGCACCAGCTGCGCCAGCGCCTCGTCGCCCGTCTTCCCCTCATAGCCGTACTGCTTCAGCAGCGCCTTGAGGTCCATCCCCTCCGCCCTGGCCCGGCTCATCAACTCCTCTTGTTCGCCCTTGAGCACTGGCTGGAACCAGCCGTCGCGGAACTTCGGCTCGGGGATGCCGGCCACCTGCTTGCGCTCCTCTGGCTTGTCGTAGGCCCAGCGGAAGGCCTTTTCGTCGTGGACGTAGGGCCAGCTAAAGTTGCGGTGCCACAGGGCCCGAATGTGTTTTATGTCGCCGAGGAAGTTCTCGCCGCTTGTGTTCTTCGCCTTGACCACCTCCGAGGCGTGGGCGTAGAGCATGCTGTAGTGGCGCTGATGGCCGATCGACAGGATGCGCTTGGTCTCCTTGGCGACGCGGATCATCTCCTTGCACTGCAGGACGTTCCAGGCCATCAACTTCTCGCACAGGACGTGCTTGCCGGCCTTCATGCACTCGATGGAGACGCTGGCGTGCAGGTGCAACGGCAGGGCGATCACCACGGCCTCGATCTCGGGCACCTCGGCCAGCATCTTCTTGTAATCGACGTACTGCTTGATGCCGTTGGCTTCCTCGATGCCGTACACCTTCTTGAAGCCCTTGCGCAGGGCCACCTTGGCATCGCCGTCGATGATGCGCGTCAGGTTCGACGGGCGCACGTCGCACACCGCGACGAACTGGAGGAAGGCGGGGTTGTGCTCGCCGACCAGGACCCCGCCCTCGTCGCCGGTGCCGATGAGCGCCGCCTTGACGGGCCGGCCCTCCCAGCTCTTGTAGCCGAAGTAGACCGCCGCCGCCGACCCCGCCACGGCGCCCACGCCCAGCAGGCCGCCCTTGAGGAAGTCGCGCCGGTTCATGCCGAGCTGCTCGGTCGCCGCCTTGAAGTTCTGCTCGCCCACCTGCCGTTGCTCGGGCGTCATGTCGATCGCCATGAGGAGAGCCCTCCGCGTCAAGAATGTCCAGGGTAGTGCGCCTGGGAAAGTTCGTATCTTCGCCGTCAGGGCCGGCTCGCCGCCGTCGCCAGGGCCGCGGGCTTGCGCGCCGCGACCGCCTTGCGGCGCCCGAACACGGCCCCCACCACCGGGTGAATAATGCCGTCCAGCCCGAACCACCGACCGCTCGCCGTCGTCGCCAGCACCAGCAGCGCCAGCATCTCGACCACGTTCTTGTTGACGTACAGGTAGGTCCCCTCGCTCGCGGGAGGGGCCGGCAGCCAGGGGAGGGCGGGGACGGCCAGGTAGGTGATGGCCAGGAAGCCGGCCGCCAGCACGCAGTTGAGCCGCGTCAGCAGCCCGATCAGCAGGCAGGCCCCCATCGCCGTCAGCCCCCACATGGCCGACAGGTCGAGCACGCGCACCAGTTGGGTCGGCACCACGTCCTTCATCGGCGTGCGCTTGCGCTGGTCGTCGGTCAACAGATCGGCGAGCGCCGCCTTGAGCTTCATCTTGTGGTCGTTGAGGTCTTTGAGCAGCCCCGCCCGGAGCTCGGCGACCTCGGCCTTCGCCTGACGCAGCCGGGCCCCTTCCACGTCGCGGTTGAAGGCCGGCAACTTTTGCCGAACCGTCTCGCGCACCGCCTCGACCTTGGCCCGGTACTCGGCGACGCGCTGCACCGTCGGCGTCGGCTTCTTCACCTCGCCGCTGGCGTACTTGGTCGTCGTCTCCTTGGTGCCCTTGGTGACGCTGTCCTCCGTCAGCCAGCGGAGCACTTCCGACTCGGCCTGGACGAGCTTCTCGTCGGCGCGATTTCCCTGCTCGGCATCCATGCCGTAGTGTTTGCGGAAGCGATCGACGTAGGCCTCCCACTCCTGGCGCAGCGCCGGGGGCATGCGCTCCTCGGGCTTGGAGCCTTCGGTCCCCTCGGGCGGGGGCAGCGGCGTGAGCCTGGCGAGCGCCTCGTCGTCGGCGTCGCCGACCTCGTGGCGGTAGAGGCCCCCGAGCGGGCCCGGCGCTTCGCGGAAGTAGCCGGCGCTGCTGAACGGGCGGTTGGTGGCCGTCTCGCCCGCGACGTAGTGCGAGTGGAGCTTGAGCGCCCCTTCGACGAGGAAGTGCCAGCCGATCGCCAGGCGGAGGAGGACCAGGAAGACCATCGTGGAACGATGCATGAGACGTCTCGGGGAGAGAAAGCGAGATCACAACGCGGCGGGCGCCAGCTCGCACTCGCGCGGCCCCAGGCCCAGGACGATTGGCCGCGCAGCGCCTTCGAGCAGCAGGAGGGCGCCGACGCCGGGGTGCGCCCGGCAGTAGCGCTCGGCGACGGCGAGCCCGCCCACGAAGAAGGCGGTGGACAGCGCGTCGGCCAGGGTGGCCGTCGGCGCCACGGCCGAGGCGCTGGCGACGCCCGAGGCGGGCCAGCCGGTGCGCGGGTCGAGGACGTGGCCCAGCTTGCGCCCTTCGTGCTCCAGATACTGAAACGTCGCCGCCGACGTGCCCAGCGCCCGGTCGCGCAACCACACCGTGGCGAGGTGCCGGTCGGGCGCCCACGGATGGCGGACGCGCACCGCCCAGCCCCGCTGCGCCTCGTCCGAGGGTTGTCCTTTAGCGTACACGCTGCTATGCCCTCCGTGCAACAGGACGGCAGGCAATTTGTACGCCCCTCCCAGCAACTCGGCCAGGCGATCGAGCGCATGGCCCTTGCCGATGCTGCCCAGATTGATCTCCAGCCCGCGGCGCAGATAGCGCACCGTCCGGCTCACCACGTCGAGAACGACGTGACTCGTGCCGACGCGCTCCCGCGCCGCGCGGAGCTCGGGCTCGGGGGGCACGCGGCGCGGGCCCTTGAAGAAGCCCCACGCCTTGACGAGCGCCCCCGCCGTCACGTCGAACGCTCCCTCGGTCTCGGCCGCGATCTCGCCGGCCAGCTTCAGCAGCCCGAACAGCCCCGCCTCGACGCGCACGCGCCGCTCCGGCGCCAGGCGGTTGAGCCGGCTGACCTCGCTGTGTTCGCGGTAGACGGTGAGTTGATCTTCGAGCTGGTCGAGCAGCGCGAACGCCGCCTCGCCTGCCTCGACGGCGCCGGGCGTGTCGAACGGGACGACGATCTCCCAGTTCGTGGCCATGGCGCGCCAGCCGAGGCGCAACAGGGCCAACTCGTCGCAAGGAGGTGGGGCGGGGCCGGTCGCGGATTGCAGTTCGGAGACGGCGCCGGTAACCTGACCGGCGGCGCTGGCGACGTGACGGGGATGGAGGAAGTCGCGGCGGTTCATGACGGGCCTCGTTTAGCCGCGTACCGCAGAAACGCGCTCCGCCCAGGAAGTGCGGAGCGCG
>JBBSEZ010000215.1:0-16528 GCA_038239195.1 Gemmatales bacterium | reverse complement strand
CGTGGCCGATGGCTTGCACATCCGCCTCGGAAAACGTAATCTCTCGCATGACCGGCCTCCCATTCCTTCCTCCATGGTCTGAGTTTATGGGTGTTCCGGTCTTTGTCTATTGTGTCACGCTGACCCGCGTCGAGTATAGTGGCCCGGTGCGCCGTCACGCGAGGCAACTCCATGCCTTGCGTGGCGGCGCTTTTCCGTTGACGATCCTCGCGCCTCGTAATCGCCGACCGCGACGATCCTCCGCGCATCGCGCGAGATGCCAGCCTCTTGCCTCACCGCAGCGTCTTGCCCATCAGGTACGCCGCCACGTTCTCCGCCATGCGCACCGTCCCCGCCGTCTTCGTCGCGAACCGCATCGAATCCGTCGTCCCGTAGTAGTAGCGCGTGAAGCCGCAGTCGATCACCACGCGCTGTCCGGGCACCTTGGAAACGGCCATGAGGATTTGCTTGTCGGACGCCAGGATGGCCGTCGCCAGCTTGTCGCACGGGCCGACGTGGCTGATGGTGATCCCCTCGTACAGGAAGTTGATGCCCGTCAGCAGCGGATGGTCGTCCACCTCGTATGGCCCTAGCGTGGAGAAGTCTCTGCTGCTCCTGGTATACTTGGCCACCTGCGCCTTCGTGAGCTTCCGCTCGCGAACGACGGCAATCTTGGTGCCCAGGTAGTTGCCGTTGACGGTGGTGCCCCACAGGCGTCGCGCCAGCACGACGGCCTCCGCGGTGTACGGGTCGTTATCGGCCAGTAGGTAGAGGCCCTTGCCCCCCTTGACGAACTCCTCAACGGCGGCGTAGCCCGCCTCGTCCATCCCGGAAAAGGGCGACGCGAAGACCCACAACTGATCGGTGTCCTTGAGCCACTTGGGGTCGAACTTGCCCGACTCGAAGCGGACCTCGAAGCCCTTCTTCTTCAGAGTAAGCCACACCGGGTTGTCGGCCGTGAACACCATCCGCTTGTGATCGCCGGACTCGAGGCCCCAGGCGAGGAGCCGTTTCCCCTTGAATTCGTTGTCGCGCGCCAGGCTGCCGTTGGGGTCGTTGGGGTTGCCGAACGTGTCCAGGCCCGGCCTCAACGGCGGGGGCGCCTCTTCCTTCTTGGGTTCTTCCTTCTTGACCTCGTCCTTCTTCTCGGGCACGACGCGCGGCGGAGGAGGCTCCTTTTTCTTGTCCTTGGCGCCCTTGTCCTTCTTCTCGGGCGGAGGCGCTTCGCCCTTGTTCTTGGGGGGCTTCTTTCCCGTGTCGAGGGCGACGTCGGGCGGGCGGTCCTCCGGCCTTTCCTTCCCCGCGAGGGCGGCCTTGGCGGGCTTGTCCCCGCGCGTGGCGACGAAGACGCCGGCCCCGGCCAGGGCCACGAACAGCAGCCCGCAGCCTGCGATCATCGCCCACCAGCCGGGCGTCAGGCCGGCGCCCTCCGGTCCGGCGTCCGCGAACGAGGGCGCAGGGGCCGGCCCGGGGGGCGCGGGGGCGGGCGCGAGGGTGGGGGAGGGGGACAGCGCCGCGGGCTGGGGCCTCGGCAAGGCCCGAGGGGGCGGGGCGCTGGCGGGCCGGGGGCTCGCGGGCGCGGGAGGCGGCGCGGTCGAGCCGGTGCGCTTGATCCGGGCGGCGCCATCGGAGGGCAGTTTCGGCACCTCCCACTGCGGAGGCGCTGCGGGAGTTGCCGGCCTCGGCGGGAGGAGCTTGCGGCAGGCGGGGCAGGCGACCGATGCTCCTGCGCCATTGGCCTCGACCGTGGCGCGACAGTGCGGACAGACCAGCTTCATCGACATGATGCCCCCTTGCTGGAGCGGACGGTTCAACAGTTTGCCAGTTCTCGCCGGGTCGCATTGTCGCCCGTCCTCGGGGGTCAGACAAGAAAAAAGCGCCTGGCCTCACGCCAGCACGCCGCGGAGGACGCTGCCGGGGCTGATGGGCAAGGGCCGGTTGAGCGCGTCGTTGACCTCGGTGTGCGGGTCGATGCCCAGCAAGTGGAACATGGTCGCCGACAGGTCCTCGGGGCGTACGGGATCGGACGCCGGGTAAGCGCCGAGCTTGTCGGAGGCCCCGACCACGCAGCCCCGCTTGACGCCCCCGCCGGCCAGGATGGCGGGGTAGCACTGCGGCCAGTGGTCGCGCCCCGCCAGCTTGTTGATGCGCGGCGTCCGCCCAAACTCGCCGACCCAGACCACGAGCGTGCTATCGAGCAGGCCGCGGGCGTCGAGGTCTTCGAGCAGCGCCGGCAGCGTCTGGTCGGTGATGGGCAAAAGGTGGCGTTTGAGGATGGGATACATCGGCTTCTCGTTGAAGCCGTGCGTGTCCCAGCCGCCCTCGCAGCCGCCGATGACGGGCGCGAAGTAGACGTTGACGAACCTCGCCCCCGCCTCGACGAGCCGGCGCGCCAGCAGGCAGCCCTGGCCGTAGGTGGTGCGGCCGTAGCGCTCGCGCACCCCGGCCGGCTCGGCGGACAGGTCGAAGGCGCGCTTGATCCCCGGCGAGAGCAGCATGGTGAGCGCGCGCTGGTAGTGCGCGTCGATGCCGCGCGCCCGGGCGGAGAACTCGAGCAGGTCGGTCTGCCGGTCGATGAGGCGGAGCATCTCGCGGCGGTTGCCGAGGCGCTCGGGCGAGAGGTTGTCGGGCAGGCTCAGCTCGGGCAGGCGGAAGTCGGGGCCGTTGGGGTCTTGCGTGATGAGCAGTGGGTCGTGCGACTTGCCGAGGAAGCTGGCGTGCTGCCCGGGCGTGATGGAGCCGTCGCGGATGACGTGCGGGTAGGCGACGAAGGTAGGCACGCCGGCCCGCGAAGGGGCCAGCCGGTCCACGACGGACCCGTAGGCGGGGAACAGGTCGCGCGAATCGCGCAACCGCTGGTCGTCGGTCGGCGGGGCGTGGCCGGTGAGGCTGTAGTAACCGGCCGAGTTGTGGTTCTTCATCGTGTGGCGCAGGCTGCGCACCACCGTCACCTTGTCCATCACGCGCGCCAGGCCCGGCAAGCGCTCGCACACTTGCAAACCGGGGACGCGCGTGGCGATAGGCTTGAATTCCCCTCGGATGGCCTCCGGCGCTAGCGGCTTCATGTCCACCGTGTCGTGGTGGCTCGGCCCGCCGAACTGATGGAGGAAGATGACAGCTTTGGCTCGCGCCCGGCGGCGCGGGGCCGGTTCGGCGGAGGGGAGGGAGCCGGGCAGCCCCAGGCCGAGGAGGCCGAGGCCGCCCACGCGGAGGAGATGACGGCGGGTGAGGGAGATGGTCATGGGGTAGTCTCGGTCAAACGGAAGACGGTGGCAAGGTGTGGTCGTGGCCGGGGCTGACGCAATTTGAAGGCCCGAGCAATGTAGCCCGCCGCTCCGCGGCGGGGCCGCGACGGAGTCGCGGGCTACATTGGCGCCTCCCCTCGCCTTCGCAACGCCTCCGGCCCGGTCGCGACCACTCTCCTTGCTACAGTCTATCAGACGGCCCCGTTTTCGGGGGCGAAGTCTCGCCCACGAAGGCTTCCTGGCCGTCTCGCGCCGTTTCTTGGCCATCTCGACAGGGCCCCCGTGCCCTTGCAAACGGCCCGGACCATCCTCTCTTCCTGGTTCGTCCAGTAGCGCACTTCGCTGAAGACGAGAGCGCCTTCCCCTTCCAGGGCGCAGCAGGTGACGGTCTTGAACTTCGTCACCGTTTTCGTGCCGCCTTGCACTTCGGCAAAGTAGAGCTCGGTCGTCGCGACGAGGACGTCCTTGCCGTCGTGCTTGCCGAGCTTGCTCTCCGCGACCACCCATCCCCCCTTCGCCTTCTGGAAGTAGCAGCCGTACGCGGACCGACGTTGGGACTGGCGGGCGTACTCCGCGAGCGTTTCGGGGGGCCGCGCCAAGGGCGGCGCGGCGGCGAGGAAGGCCAGGCATGGCACCAGGGCGAGGCGAATTGCGCAAGTCGATGGTGAATTGCACTCCACAAGGAGGAGAAAGGAGGTGCCGCGGCGTTCCCCAGGCTCACCGTCTCGCTCGGGGCTTTCCGGCGCTCAACGAAGTAGACCGAAAGAAGGAGGAACGCCTCCCGGGTCGGGGCCCTGGAGGCACGAGCACCGAGCCCGTGCGGCAGCGGCAAGGGCGTTTGCCCTCCTCAACGTCTCTTGTTTCGCCGACCTCACTTGCTGCGACAGGCCCCGGAGGAAAAACTCAGTCCGCCAACACGTTTGGTCTCCTGCTTTCTTCGCATTGGGCGCCAGGACGGTGGGTCGGGCCCCTGGCCTGCCTGTTTGCGAAGGCAAGTCGGAGGCCCGACCTACGACGGACGACTCTTCGCGTCACCCCACACCACGTCCCGGGCCCGACACCACCGTTAACCGCCGTGGGTGACGGCTGGGCTGGCCGCCCTCGGTGGGCGGGTTGGCGCACACGGGCGGCTATTGAATGAGAACCTGTTCTAAATGTCTGGGCTGGCCGCCCTCGGTGGGCGGGTTGGCGCACCGCCGTCCGCCCAGAGGGAGTTGCGCCCCACCAGCCAGAAGGCTACCTGGAGCGCGTACGTCGTTGGCAGAGGAGTTTGAGCGACAAGGGCCTCGGCCAACGACGCCATGAGCGCCAGGCGAGAACAGACAAGGGCACAGTTTTCCTCGTTGTTGTCTTCTTGTGCGTCCCTGGCAGCTTCGCGAGAAGTGCTTTCCTTCCGAGAAGGGGAATTCAGGCTGATCTGGCGAAGGCGACGACAGTGTTCGCGGGTGGCCGCAAGCCTGTGCCCGCAACCGGAATTGGGCGAAGAGCGTGAAGCCGGGTGCTTGACAGCACAGGGAGGCGTTGTGTAATGGCTGAGGTGGTGGGATAGGCCGACTGGCGCAGCCGCCATCGGCTGACCCACGGGTTGCTATTTTGACAATGTCGAAAAGTGGACACGCTTCGTGACGATTTCGGGCGTTACTGGCTAGATTGCCCGGTGCAGTACGGCAACTTCTGGCTATATTTGGCTAGCATTTTGGTCACTCATGGGTAATTCGACATTGTCAAACTAAGCGGCGGCAGTCAACGCCCGAGCGTCGGCTGGACCTTCAGCAGCGGGTCGATGAATTGCGTCAATAGTGACTCGGTGCCAGTCAGGCTGCACAGCGGCGCAGCCGTGCCAACGACATGACTCGCAGCCGGCAGGAACGTGCTTACCTCATCGGCCAATAGCGGCCGCGGGCCGGGTCTTGCCCCTAGCGCCTCGAACACCTTGCCGCTATCCTTCCACTGATCCACGATGTCCTGATAGCTGATAGGGGCAGGAAAGTGGGCCGCCGCCCCGAGCATCAACGGCTGGTCGAATGAGGCGGGCGGGTCGAGCCGAATGACGAAGGCGACGAGATCCTCGAAGCCCTCAAGGGTGCTGCCCTTGTAGTAGCACCGAAACAGGGAGTCGAGCAGCCAGCCAGTCGAGTCCGAGCCGTTCGACATCTCCGATGTGACCCGCGTCCGTTCAGTCGGCCGCCACCCGCGCTCCGCCATAAGGCCGTCAAGCGAGGCGATGAGTTCGCCTATGTCTTGATATATCTTCCGTAAGAACCGGACCGCGTTCGTGATCGACGGCCCGATTTGCGCAGCGCTGTCTGTCATGATCGCTCCTCCCTTCCCCAGAAGCTCGCGGCTCCCGCGGCCCCGCGCCACGGTTGGGCCCGGGTGAACCAACCGTGCCTTCTCCAAAAGTGCGACGCCGGATGCGGCTGCCACGGCACGGCGCCGAAACCGTTGAAGTTCTTCAGGCCCTTGTAAGCCAGTAGCTGCGCCAGGTCCGCCGCTGGGAGGCTAGTCCCAGCGGCGGAGTCTGCCACCGCCCAGATGTCGCGCCAGGAGAGCCACGCGAGCCGCATTTCCGGTGCCCTTCGCACCGACTCGGCCAGTTCCCCGGCCGGCGCAGCGCCGTGCTTGGTCAAGTAGACGAGATGTCGGGGTATGGAAGGGAAGCCCGGCAGCACTTGTAGCCCACGCCAGTAGCGCACCAGCTGGTCCGGGTCAGCCGCGCCCTCTTCCGTGAGCTCGTCGTCTACGCCGGCCCGGCCGCTCTTCGGGGAGTGCAGCTTCGCCTCGATAAGGACTAGGGATACGGGTTGCCCGGCGCGGTCGCGCAGGGTCAGGAGAACGTCGGGCTCGCCGTAGCCCGGCCAGTAGGGCCAGAACTCGACGCCGACGTCCGCCACTAGGCCGACCTCCAGCCAATTCGGATCGGGACGGGCCTCAATAGTTCCGTCCTCGACGCGCACGGGCCGCGCCCGCTGTAGGATTGCCAGCAGACCGTCGGCCGGCGTCAGGTAGCGCAGCAGCCCGAAGACCGTGGACGTGAGCAGGTCTTCGGCGCGTTCGTGGGCGCGGGAGTAGTCAACACCGAGTTTGCCTCGTAGCTCTGCGAAGATCATTCGCCCTCCCCTCGCCGACTCCCAGCGCTCATACGCACGGACCGGGCTACCACTCGCGAGGCAGGAAGCTAAAGAACGTACACAAATAGCCCCGCGCCTCGGCGATCGGGACCGGGTCTCCCTCCTCGTCCTCACGCTCGTGGACCAGGCTGTTGCGGTACTCCCGGACGTGGTGGGCGTTGTCGCGCTGGTCGTTTCCGATCCTGCATCTGGCCGCGAGCCCGTCCAGGAGGTCTTTCGTCCTGGGGTGCGTCGTGGCGATGGTCTCCCAATACTGGCGCAGCCCGCTCTCGAATTCCGCGAACAGCCGGATGAGGTAGGTCCCTTCCAGGTCTTGCGAGGCATTCACAACGTCGCGGTGTTGGACGCCGCCCTTGAGGACGGTAGGGTTTTTCCGCCCCTCTTCCAGCAGTCGGGAGGTGGCCAATTGTACCGCCGCGTATTGTCGGTCAACCGCCTTGATCCGCGTCTGCCAGGAATCTCTAAGCGGCATGCTGCCTCATCTCCGCGAGGACCTCTTGGAGGGCGTCCTGGGAGAGAGGCCTCGCCGGGGCCTCGCGAGCGTTCGCCGCGACGGTGCCCCCGTACGTGTAGTGCAGGTTCCAGAGGCCGTCCTCGTAGTAGAGGCTCGCGACGTCGTCGTACGCGGGCATCAGGTAGAGATCGACAACGCCTTCCGTCCCGGGGGCGGAGCGGGCGATCGGCTCCAGCAAGATCCGATCCGTGCCTTCCTGCATGAGAAGGCTGGGCACCTTGTGCTTGCCGATCTGCGAGTCCTCCATCGGCTTCTCGATCCTCCGGGTGGACCAGCCAAGGCCTTTCGCCCAGGATTCCACCTCGTTGACGAGGGCCGAGAGGCGGTCGAGCCACCCGCTCAAAATGCGCACCCGCTCCTTCGCGTCCCGTTCAAACTGGCCCTGCGCCGACGCGAGGTCCGGCGGAGGGGACGCCCAGCGGACCGGCACGTCCTCGCCCTGCGTCGGAACAACCGCCTCGAATGGGCCCATGGCTCGACCAGGGCCCCCGTTCCCGATGGCCTGAAGCAGACCGGGGCCTCCAGCCCCGAAGGGGCCGCGCGGCGTGTAGACGACGTGGTAGCCATCTGTCGCATCCGCAGGCGGGCGGACGACGATCGCGTATCCGCGAGAGATGAGGTCCTGCTCGGTCATGCCGTTCCCCTTGCCCAAATGCGAAGGCTGTTCGTCATTCTACCCCCGGCCGCCGCCTGGTGAAGGGGGAAAATCAGTGGCGGCAACGGCGTCCCGGACATGGGCGCCAGGGTCGGCACGTTCCAATCCCGCAGGGGCCCCCGTCGGGGCCGCCTCAGAAGTTGGAGAAGAACGGCAAGACGGTGATGACCAGGGCCAGCACGACTCCGAACAACAGGACGTAAACGACTTTCATCGTCGGCGAGGTACGGGCTACCCGACGACCAGCCCACCGGAGGAGGCCCTTGGCGAAGTCCATCCTCGTGTTGCGCCCTCGCGCAAGGACCGAGACATCGATGCCGTGGCTTCCCAAAGGGGCTGAAAGAGACGAAGGCGAGTTCTTTTCGCCCCCTGTCACCACCCCAGCGCCTCGCGCAACTCCTCCAGCCCGCCCTGGGCTGCCGCGTCGGGCGATGGATAGGTCTTGCCCCCGTCGAGGCGCTTGCCGTTGATGGTCTGCGTGATGCGGCAACTGTGGGCGCCCTTGGCGGGGAGCGGCAGCAAAACGTACTGCAACTGCCCGGCGAAGTAAGCGCTCCACGAGCGCCCGTCCTTGCTCTGCCGCAGTTCGCCGCCGTGTCGCGTCAACCACTCCGGGGCCACTACCGCCATCGTCGCTCTCCTCGAGACCGATTGTTCGGGCCGCGAACCTCCGATGATGCCTATTGTAGCGGCCCCGCTCACTCCGGCAGCGGCTTGCCCCTGGTCTCGGGCAGAAACGGCAGCACGGCCATCCCGATCAGGAAGACCGCGCACATCGTGATGCCGGCGTAGCGCATCGGCTCGTTGTAGTCCTTGTACACCTCCCGAGTCAGCAGCCCCAGCGCCGTCGGGCCCAGCGCGGCCACGAAGCGGCCCACGTTGTAGCAGAACGACGTGCCCGTGCTGCGCAGGCGCGTGGGAAACAGCTCCGGGAAGTAGATGGCGTAGCCGCCGAACAGCGAGAGCTGGCAGAAGCCCATCAGCGGGACCATCCACAGAATGTCCGACCGGCTGTCCATCAGCCAGAAGACCATCGCCGTGCTCAGCATCGCCAGGATCAAGGCCAGCGCGAAGGCCGGGCGCCGGCCCGTGTGATGGGTCATCGCGCTGAAGGCGAACATGCCGAAAAAGGCGCCGACGTTCTGCGCCAGCAAGGTCCATCCCGCCCACATCTTGAGCGCCCCGGCCAGTTCCTTCCCGTGCTTCCCCTCTTCCTGGAGGGTCTTGCGCAGGGCCGTCTGCACCAGGTCGGCGCTGAAGAAGCCGATGGCCCACAGCCCCACCACTCCGGAGAAGGCAAGCATCAGCCCCAGGATCGCGTTCCTGCGCCAGCGCGGATCGCCGAACAGTTCCCGGTAGGAGCCGAGGTTGCCCGCGCCCCCGGCGGCGAGTGCGGCGGCCTTCCAGCGCTCCGGCTCCTGGAGCCGACGGCGGATCAGCAGGGCCAGCAGGGCCGGCGCCAGGCCCATCACGAACATCACCCGCCAGGCGGTGACGGGGAGCCCGGCCAGCGTCACGTTCTCGAAAACGCCCTCCCCCTCCAGCGAGCCCATCAGCACGTAGAGGAGGGCGGCGGTCACGTTGCCGATGGCAGAGAACGCCTGGAGCAGCCCCAGGGTGAACGGCCGAGCTCGGTCGGGCATGACCTCGGCGAGCAGCGCCACGCCCACGGCGAACTCCCCACCTACGCCCAGTCCGGTGAGGAAGCGATACAGGGAGAAGTCCCAGACGGTGAACGAGATGGCGCTGAGGCCCGTGAACATCGAGTAGAGCAGGATCGTCAGGATCATCGTCTTGGCCCGGCCCCAGCGGTCGCCCAGGATGCCAAAGGCCAGGCCCCCCATCGCCCAGCCCATCAGAAAGATCGACGTCGTGTAGCCGCTCCATGCCGCCACCTGGCCGTTGAACTCTTTCCAGGCGTCGGCGTCCGACTCGGGCGGGGCAGGGCCAAGGAGGTCGGCGACGGCTGCCCGCCGGGCCAGGGTGAAGAGTTGCTGGTCCATGCAATCGGCCAGCCAGCCGAGGGCGGCCACGACGAAAACGAACCAGTGATAGCGAGTCAGCGTGCCGAGGGTGCGCCAGCCGGTGACGGTGTCGAAGGAGGCGGGGCCCACGGGCGGAGGGGTGGTGGTCGGGGTGCTCATGCGTGGTGTCTCAAGGCGGAAACGATTGCTCGGGTCGGGGAGGGCCCCTCAGATATACCGCGAGCGGTGCGGCGATGCCAGCATTTACCTCGCCCTCCCCCATTCGCTATGATGATTCTTTCTCGGTTTGTAGCGGAGGCAACAGCGCGACATGGGCGAAGCGCTCCCACGAGTGGGCTTCCTCGGCGCCGGCCGCATGGCGACCGCCCTGGCGCGCGGCTGGCTCGCCGCCGCCCTCGTGCGCCCCGAACACTGCCTCGCCAGCGACCCCCTGCCCTCCGCGCGAGCGGCTTTCACCGCAGAGACCGGCTGCCCCGCCACCCCCGACAACCGCGCCGTCGCCGCCGCCAGCGATTTGCTCCTGCTCGCGGTCAAGCCGCAGTCGATGGCCGCCCTGCTCGCCGAGGTGCGCGGCGAGGTCGAGGCGCGAGCGCCTCTCGTGGTGTCGATCGCCGCCGGCATCACCCTGCGCCAACTCGTCGAGGGGCTGGGGCCAAGGGCCCGACTGGTGCGCGTCATGCCGAACACGCCCTGCCTGGTCGGCGCCAGCGCTTCGGGCTACGCGGCGGGCGAGGCCGCCACGGCCGAAGACGTCGCCCTGGTCGATCGACTGCTCAACGCGGTGGGGCGCGCCTACCAACTGCCCGAAAAGCTGCTGGACGCCGTCACGGGGCTGAGCGGCAGCGGGCCGGCGTTCGTGTACGTGATGATCGAGGCGCTGGCCGACGGGGGCGTGCGCGTCGGCCTGCCGCGCGACGTGGCGCTGAACCTGGCGGCGCAGACCGTGCTGGGCGGGGCCCGCATGGTGCTGGAGACGGGCCAGCACCCCGGCGCGCTCAAGGACGCGGTCGCCAGCCCGGGGGGGACAACCATCGCGGGACTGCATGCGCTGGAGAGGGCCGGCGTGCGCGGGGCCCTGATGGACGCGGTCGAAGCGGCCACGCGGCGCGCGACCGAGCTGGGGAAGGGTGGATGATCTATCGGGGAGCACGACAAATGAAAGGCGATGGCTTTCGGGCCTTCCTGGCGCTGCTCCAACGGTTGGAGAAAGCCAAGATTTACTTCACGCTTCACTCATCCCGAGATGACGCGCTGATGATCCAGGCCGACGTGCCGGGGGAGCGCTGGGAGATCGAGTTGGTCGATTACGGCGACGAGCTCCACTGGGAGATCGAGCGTTTCGTGAGCAACGGGAAGATCGAAGACGAATCCGCTCTCGAGGACCTGTTCGCCAGGTTCTCCGATGACGAGGAGCCCGCGACAAGCCATGACGCCAGATCCCGATCGTGAACGCGTGCTGATCCTCGACTTCGGCTCGCAGTACGGGCAGTTGATCGCCCGCCGCGTGCGCGAGCAGAACGTCTTCTGCCAGATCGTCCGCCACGATCTGTCGGCGCAACGCATCGCCGAGTTGAGGCCGCGCGGCATCATCCTCTCGGGCGGGCCGGCCAGCGTCTACGCCAAGGGGGCCCCGCGCTGCGACCCCGCCATCTTCCACCTCGACGTTCCCGTGCTTGGCATCTGCTACGGCATGCACCTTGCCTGCCAGGAACTGGGCGGCGAGGTCAAACCGGGCGCCAGCCGCGAGTTCGGCCGGGCCGTCTGCCGCATTCGCGAGACCAACGGCCTGTTCGCCGGCGTGCCGGCGGAAACCGTCGTGTGGATGAGCCACGGCGATCAGGTGCAGTCCGCCAACGGCGAGCTCGTCTCGCTCGCAGCCACCGACACCTGCCCCCTCGCCGCCATGCGCCACCGCACGCGCCCCGTCTACGGCCTACAATTCCACCCCGAGGTCAGCCACACCCCCCACGGCTCGCGCGTGCTGCACAACTTCCTCTTCGACGTCTGCGGCTGCCGCGGCACCTGGAAGATGGGCTCGTTTCTCGAACAGACGATTGCCGACCTGCAGGCGCGCATCGGCAAGGGGCGCATCATCTGCGGACTGTCGGGCGGGGTCGATTCGTCGGTGACGGCGGCGCTGCTCATCAAGGCGGTTGGCCCGCAGGTGTCGTGCATCTTCGTGGACAACGGCCTGCTCCGCCAGGGGGAGGCCGAGGCTGTGCGCCGCACCTTCAACGGCCACTTCCTGGCCGACCTGCACGTCGTCGATGCGGGCGCACGCTTTCTCAAAGCGCTGGAAGCGATCACGGACCCGCAGGAGAAGAGGCGCCGCATCGGCCACGTCTTCATCGAGGTGTTCAAGGACGAGGCAAAGCGCATCGAGAACGTGCGCTTCCTGGCGCAGGGCACGCTCTACCCCGACGTGATCGAGAGCGGGGGCTCGGTGGATGGGCCGGCCGCCAACATCAAGTTGCACCACAACGTCGGCGGGCTGCCCAAGGAGCTCGGCTTCGACCTGATCGAGCCTCTGCGCGATCTGTTCAAGGACGAGGTGCGCCGGCTGGGCCTGGAACTGGGCCTGCCCGAAGCGCTGGTGCATCGCCACCCGTTCCCCGGCCCCGGCCTGGCCGTGCGTACGCTGGGCGAGGTGACGGCCGAGCGGTTGCACGTCCTCCGCCAGGCCGACGCCATCTTGCTGGACGAGCTCAAGACGTCGGGGTGGTATCGCCAGACCTCGCAGGCGTTCGCGGTGCTGCTCCCCGTGCAATCGGTGGGCGTGATGGGCGACGGGCGCACCTACGAGAACGTGATCGCCCTGCGGGCGGTGCAGACCGACGACTTCATGACGGCGGACTGGTCGCACCTGCCGTACGAGTTACTGGCCCGGATCTCGACGCGGATCATCAACCAGGTGTCCGGCGTCAACCGGGTCGTCTACGACGTCAGCAGCAAGCCGCCGGCGACGATCGAGTGGGAGTAATCGAAGCCAGCCCACTCCGAGAACGATCTTCTTCCCCCAGGAGGCTCACCCATGACCGCACGCATCTGTCTGCTCACGGTCTTCGCTCTGGCCTTGCCCGTCTCGGCGCTGCTGGCCGAGCGCCCGGCGGAGGCCCGCGAGAAGGCCGATCTGGTGATCGTCGGCACCGTCCAGAAGCTCACGGCCACCAAGAGCATCTGGGGGAGCGATGGCGTCTCGACGAGCCATCTGGCCGAGGTCGTCATCGACAAGGTGGAAGGCGGCAGGGGCGCCAGGGCAGGCGAGACGGTCAAGGTGGGCTGGTATCGCGTCACGAAGGCACCGAGCAAGCCGTTGCCCGGCGCCTACGGACACAGTTACCCGATCAAGGCGAAGGACAAGGCGCGCTTCTGGTTGAGGAAGCAGGGCAAGGACTGGACGATCATCTACAACTCGAACGGCATCGAGAAGTTGAAGGAGTGAAGCTATCGCTGGGCGAGCAGGAGTGACTGGCCGTGGGCCCCACCGGACCGAATTTGTTTGTCCGCCTGCACAAGTGGGCGGCGCGGCAGGACGAGAACTTCCTGACGGAATCGCTGGGGGTGGTGCTGGAACACCTGTTGGCCCTGGCCCCGGAGGTTGGAACGCGGTTGGTGGCCCGGCTCACGGGAGGCTTTATCGACTTGCCACCCGACAGCGCAAGCGCGATCGAGGTTCGCACTCAGGTGGAAGGCAAACCAGGGCGGCCGGACCTGGAGATTTGCACGCCGCACCGCCTCACGTGGATCGAGGTGAAAGCGGAATCCGGGTTGCGAGCCGGTCAGCTCGCGGGATACCGCTTTCTCCTCCGCGACTGCGGCACCGAACAGTCTCGGCTCGGCCTTCTCACCCGATACTCGGAGGAGTTTGGCGCGGAGGACGAACGCCCTGATTGGCAAGTCCGTTGGTTCGAGGTCGCCGACTGGCTCGAGGGCGAGTTGCCTGCGGCCGAGGCTGCCGCCGAGGTCGCTGGCTTCTTGGCTCGACAATTCCTCGACTTTTTGGAGGCGAGAGGAATGACGCTCACTCAGGTTGGCAAGTACATGCCCGAGGGGCTCCGCGCCCTGTCGAGCCTCATGAACATGCTTCTCGAGGCCGCAGCGGCCTGCAAAGTGTCCGTCAAGAAATCGCCCGGGTGGGAGTCCATCGGCATCAACCTCGACGGGCTGAAGTACTGGGCCGGCGTGAACTACGCGGAGCCGGAGAAACTGTGGTTCGGTACGCGCTGCCGGATCGACCCGGAGGCTGCGGCCAAACTCGGCATCGGCACGATAGAAGAGGAGAACTGGGTGCCAGGCCGGGCCCGCTGGTGGAGAGGCGTCGAACTGGACTCGGAGCCCGTCCACTTCTTCGCGCGCTCCAAGGTGAGCCAGATGCAATGGCTGGAAGGCTTCTTGCGCGAGTGCCTGGAATCGGCTCGCTCGATCGAGACGCCCGACCAGCCGCCCATCCCCGAGGAGCCGGAAGGAAACTAATCTCATGCGATTCTGGAAGCTCCACGGCCTCGGCAACGACTACGTCTACGTCGATTGTCTCGAGCAGCCCCCGCCGCGCGACCCCCCTGCTTTGGCCCGGGCCATCAGCAACCGCCACTTCGGCGTCGGCGGCGATGGCCTCATCCTCATCTGCCCCTCCGAGCGCGCCGACGTGCGCATGCGCATGTTCAACGCCGACGGCAGCGAGGCGGAGATGTGCGGCAACGGCGTGCGCTGCGTCGCGAAATACTCCTACGACCACGGCCTCACACGCAGCAACCCCATGACGATCGAGACGGGGAGCGGCGTGCTGACCTTGCACCTCGAACTGTACGGCGGCAAGGTCGAGCAAGTCACCGTGGACATGGGCGAGCCGATCCTCGAGGCGGAGAAAATTCCCACGACCCTGCCCGGCCCGCGCGTGGTGAACCACCCACTCCCGCCAACCCTCCTGGACGCTACCCGCGCCTGGTCCGCGGACGTGGGCCTCGTCTCGGGGATGACCTGCGTGTCGATGGGCAATCCGCACGTCGTGCTCTACTGCGCCGACGTCGCGAAGGTGCCGCTGGAGCAGATCGGGCCGGCGCTGGAGAACGCCCCCGTGTTCCCGCGCCGCATCAACGTCCACTTCGTCCAGGTCCAATCCCCCGAAGAGGCGACGATGCGCACCTGGGAGCGCGGCAGCGGCATCACGCTGGCGTGTGGCACCGGCGCCTGCGCGGTGGCGGTGGCCGGGGCGCTGACGGGACACACGGGCCGAAAGCTCCTGGCCCACCTGCCCGGCGGCGACCTGCGCCTGCACTGGTCCGAGAGCGACAACCGCGTCTCCATGACCGGGCCCGCCACGGAGGTCTTCAGCGGGGAATGGCCGCTTCTTCAAGAAGGATGAAGGATGAATCCCGGCTGTCTGCTTCCTCCTTCCTCCTTCCGAGAAAACCCCTCTTGCATTTATCGGAGCGAACGTTATCGTGCCCCCTCCATCATTGTCCATCGAGGAACGGTCCGGGCCAACGGCCCCCGAGCAGCGGCCGCCGCTCAACCTCTGGGTGCGCGGCGCGTTACTGGGGATCGTGCTGGGGCTCGTGGCGGTGTTCGCCACGGCCATCTGGCTCAAGCCCTACGACAAAGACGGCCAGCCGTTGCACCAGGAGGTGCACACCCAGTTGGGGCTCGAGCGCTGTACGTTCTACGTCGTCACGGGGTATCCCTGTCCGGCGTGCGGCATGACCACCAGTTTCGCCCATCTGGTGCGCGGCCGGGTGCTCAGCTCGCTGCAGAGCAACTCCGTCGGCACCCTGCTGGCGGCGTTCTGCATGCTGTTCCTGCCCTGGGGGGCGTACGCCGCCGCCCGCGGGCGCTCGCCGTTCGTCCGTTCGCTCGAAGGGGCGCTGATGATCGTGGTCCTGACGCTGCTGGGGCTCATGGTCCTGCGCTGGGGCCTCGTCGTCGCCCTGATGTGGTACTCGGGAACGCCCGTTCGGTTTTGACGCCGCCTCCCCTCGCGTGAGAGGCGAGCCACCTATCATGGAAGAGGAGCGGCAATGGTTACGCTCGGTCGGCGTTGGTTCCTGGCCTCCCTTGCCGGCGCCCTGGTCGCCAGTTCCGGCTGCGACCTGGCCTCGCTGATGTTCTTCGTCACGCCCGAGGCGCGCGAGGATGCCCTCATCAAGCACCTCGCCTCCAAGGACGCAAAGAGCGAGCCTTCGGTCGTCATTCTGACCTACAACAGCGCCCTCGAAACGAGGGCCGAATTCATCCAGGCCGACCGCCAGCTCGCGGAGCTGCTCGCCGAGCAACTCCGCACGCGGGCCACCGCCGAGCAGGAGAAACTGTCGATCGTGTCGCAGCGCAAGCTCGACAGCTTCAAGAACGCCCACCCCAGTTGGGCGCAGATGGACCACGCCGAGATCGGCCGGGCCCTGGGGGCCGACTACGTGATCTACCTCGAAATCAACTCCCTCAGCCTCTACGAGAAGGGCGGGCTCAACCAGATGCTTCTGCGCGGGCGGGCCGACATCGCGGTCAGCCTGACCGACGTCAACAACCGGGACGAGTCCTCCTCCTCTGCCCTTCCGTTCTCCTGCTCCTGGCCCAGCGAGGCGCGCGGCCCGGTCACCAGCTTCGACTCCAACCCGATGGCGTTCCGCCGCCAGTTCCTCAACCACGTGGCCCTGGAATTGTCGTGGCACTTCTCGCGCTATCCGAAGCGCGAGAAGCAGTTTGTCGATGGGCCCAGCGTCTTCGACCACTGACCGAGGAGGCCCGCCGATGTCCGAGCCGCTCGTGATTCGCTGCCGGGAGAACGGTCCCCTGGTCATCAAGGGGCCGTTCCGCCTCGTCGATCACCTCGGCAACGAACTGCCGCTGCCGGCCGACAAGGAGGCCGTCGCCCTGTGCCGCTGCGGGGCCTCCGCCAACAAGCCGTTCTGCGATGGCTCGCATCGGGCGTGTGGCTTCCAGGGACAGGTAGTCGCCCCCGCGTAGCCGTCGGGCGCCGGGCCCCCCCGGCCCGCGCAACACCGGCCCTCCCCCCCCCCCGCCCCCCG
>JBBSEZ010000214.1:0-16582 GCA_038239195.1 Gemmatales bacterium | reverse complement strand
CGCGGTTTGTGTGGGGAGACCGGGTGGGCGGCCCCCGTAGTGGGCGGCCCCCCCGGGGCCCCCCCCCGGGGGGGCCCCCCAAGCCTCGGCCCACCCTACAGGACGTATCGGCTTCACGCGATCGTTTGAGGGGCTCATGGAAGAGGCATTTGCGGAGTTGCTCGCCGAACTGGGCGTTGGGCCGGGCCTGGCTCGCCCGCTCTTCCACGCGATTGCTCGGCCCTACCGCTCGCCCGGGCGCCACTACCACAACCTCGACCACGTCGCCGCCGTCCTGCGGACGGTCCACGACCTCTGGGAAGCGCCTCCGCCGGCGCTTCGCTTGGCCACGTGGTTCCACGACGTCGCGTACGAAACGCAGCGGGCCGACAACGAAGAGCGCAGCGCCGAACTGGCCCGGGCCCTGCTGGGCGATCTGAGCGTCGCCGGGCCGATCGTGGACGAGACGGCTCGCCTCATTCTGCTCACCCGGACGCACCAGACGACCGACGACGACCGCGCGGGCCAGGTCCTCCTCGACGCCGACCTCGCCATTCTCGGAGCGAATGAGGCGGAGTATGCGCGGTACGCCCGCGCCATCCGGCAGGAATACGCCTGGGTCGCGGACGAGGCCTATCGCGCAGGTCGCCGCCGCGTGCTGGAGGGTTTTCTGCGCCGGCCGCGCCTCTACTTCACCGAGGCCATGTTTCGCAAGGCCGAGGCGATGGCGCGGGACAATCTCGAACGGGAAATCCAGTCTCTCTCGGCATGAATGCCGGGCCCTCGTTGCCTTTTGATCTGTTCTCGGAGAAAGCCCAGGCAGGAGGCGCAAAAAGGGCCGGAAAGGCGCCCGGATCGGGTGGTAGCGATTTTCCGCTCCGAGTGGGCGAATCGACCCGAGCGAATGCGTTCACGGCGCGGGTTTGACGGTCGAGGAAAAGGTTCAGAAAAAAGGAAAGTTCCTTGCCGAGCAGGGCCTCGTCTATATACTTCTCAAACACAAGCCGACATCCCTCCCCTAAGACGAGGAACTACCTCGCGGACGTCGGCCCCTATTTCGGGTCTCTGAGGGCATCGGTCATGCTGAGCAGTGTGGGGACGGAAGTCGATTTTATCGAGGAGTTGCGCCTGCGTCGGTGGGCGCGCGAACACTACGTCCCGGACGTCGAGCGCGAACGGTCCTGGCACCCTGTCGTTCTCGAGGAAATGGCCCGCAAAGACCTGGACCTCCGGCAGGAAGTCCCGGCGTTCGAGGCCGCCTGCATCTGCGCCTGAGCACCCTCCTCTCCAGGCCACCCGACCAACTTACACGCAGGGGGCAGAGGCGACATTCGCCTCTGCCCTCCAGGCTTTTGCGCCCTCTCACCGCTCGAACCGCTGCGCCGTCAGCGTGACCGCCCCGTGCCGGTCCTCGACGGTCCCCGTCGCCACGTACGGCCCGATGGTCAGATACGGCACCGGCGCGCACGTCCCCGAGAACAGCGTCACCTCCGCCAGCCCGTGCTCGTCCTCCAGCGTCACGAACTGGATCGGCCGGCCGTTCTCCGTCACCACGTGCCGCGCCGTCGCCACCAGCCCGCGCACGCGCACCACCCGCCCCGCGTGCGCCGCCAGTTCGTGGCTGGGCACCAGCGGCGGGCCAGCGCTCTCTTCTGCCCTCCGAAATAGGGAAAAGAGCGGCGGGCCGAGGACGAAGCCGAGCAGTTGCCACTCGTCGCGATAGCGGCGCAGCGGCGGATCGTCGGGCGGCGACCAGCCCCCCGTCGCGTCCACGGCGAACAGTTCGCCCTCCGGCCGGCACGGACCGAGGTCGGCCTCGAGCACCAGGGCGGGGCGCGAGCGGCCGGCGAAGTCGAAGGCGCCGCAGCGGATGAGGGAGGCCAGCGCCTCGGGGCCGGGGCGCAAACGCCTTCGCAGGTCGGCCAGGTTGTGGTAGGGCCCGCCGCCGTCGCGCTCTTGCAGCAAGCCCTGCCGCAGCACCTCCGGCAGCCCAGCGATGGCGTCGAGGCCGGTGCGGACGGCCTGGCCCTCGACGCGGAAGGGGCCGAGGGAGCGGTTGACGCAGGGGGGCCTCACCTCGATGCCGGCGCGCTTGATGGCCTCGACGTACACCCGGGGCGGGTAGGCCCCCTGGGCGTTGTTGAGCGCGGCGACCCAGAAGGCGACGGGGTGGTGGGCCTTGAGGTAGGCGGCCTGCCAGGCGATGAGGCCGTAGCTGACCGCGTGGCTCTTGCAGAACGAGTAGCGGTTGAACTTGGCGAGCTGCGCCCACAACTCGTCGAGCGCCTCGGCCGGCACGCCCCGCCGATCGCACAGATGGAGAAACTCCTGGCGCAGCACCTCACCCTCCTCAGGCGTTTTGTGCTTGCTGATGCGCTTGCGGAAGCGGTCGGCGTCGGCAGCGTCGAGCCCGGTCAGCCCCTGGATGAGGCGCAGGGCGTCGTCCTCGTAGAGCATCAGCCCGTACGTCTCGCCGAGCACGCGCGCCAGCGCGGGGTGCGTCGCGTCCACCGGCTCCAGCCCGTGCCGCCGGCGCACGAAGCGCTCCTTCATGCCGATGGACGCCGCGCCGGGCCGGAGCAGGGCCAGCGACTGGATGACGTCCTCGACGCCGCGCGGCCGCATTTGCAGGATGAGGTGGCGCATGGCGGGCGATTCGAGCTGCGTGATGCCGAGCGTATCGCCCCGTTGCAAGAGCTGAATCGTCTTCTCGTCGAGTGGGGCGTTGTCGCCAGGTGGAACGAGGACGCCTGCGTGGCGACGCGCCTCATCGACGGCGGACAGGGCGCGGTTGCCGAGCAGGTCGATCTTGACCAGGCCGATCTGCTCGATGCCGTCCTTGTCGAACTGCGTCATGACCAGCCCCTTGGCCGCCCATTGCAGGGGGACGTATTCCTCGACCGGCCGGGGCGTGATGACGATGCCGCCGGGGTGAAGCGAGAGGTAGTGCGGCCGGCCGAGTAGCCGGCGCGCGTCGGCGACGAGCCGCGCCCAGCGGCCCGGTTCCAGCGGGAAGGCGGGCGGCACGTCGGGAACGGGGAGTGGCGAGCGAGCGGAGGACGGCGCGCAGCGCTGCCTCGTCTCGAATCGGTTTTGTCCTCTTCTCCACTCTTCATTCTCCGTCCCCCATTCTCCGTCCCCCGTCGGGAGGAGGACGTCATCGACCTTTTCGGACAGGGTGGTGAGCAGGCCGCTGATTTGCTCGTTGGACAGGCCGTGGGCCTTGCCGGCCTCGCGGAAGGCGGAGCGCGGCTGTAGGAACAGGTGCGAGCTGATGCGGGCGACGTGGGCGGGGCCGTAGCGCGCGATGACGCCGGCGATGATCTCGTCGCGCACCTTCCAGTCGAAGTCGAGGTCGACGTCGGGAAGATCGACGCGGCCGGGGTGGAGGAAGCGCTCCGGTTCGAGGCCGAAGCGCAGCGGATCGACGTCGGTGATGGCGAGCAGGTAGCAGACGAGCGAGTTGCCCGCCGAGCCGCGCAGCGCCATCGTATGGCCGCGCCGTCGCACGGATCGAGTAATGTCGCGCACGGTGAGGAAGTAGCCGGCGAGGCCGGCGCCCTCGACGATCGCCAGCTCTTCGCGCAGCCGCTGCCGCGCCGTCAGGTCGCCGCCCAGGCGCCGCTCGCGCAGGCCGCGCTCGCACAGGGCCCGCAGGTAGGGGATGGGAGCGAGGCCGGGCCTGAGGCGCGGCGCCGGCAATACGAGGTCGCGCGGCAGCACGTCGGCGCGCAGCAACTCGGCGAGCGCATCGCCGTTGCGCACCGCTTCGGGAACGTCGTGGAAGCGGCGGCGAAAGTCCTCGACGGCCGGCAGGTGGTGTTCGGGCGCGATGGCGAGCACTTGCGGGAGCTGGTCCAGCTGGGCCCGCTGGCGCAGGGCAGTGACAAGGCGAAAGGCCGGATACTCGGCGGGCGTGGCGAAGTGCGCCGCCGTGCTGGCAACGACGGGCAGGTTGAGACGGGCCGCGCAGGCGAAGAGGCCCTGTTCGTGGCGGGGGGCTTCGGGGCGCGGGCGGACGAGCTCCAGCCAGAGTCGGCGCTCGAAGGCGGGGAACAGGCGCTCGGCGAGGGCGACGTCATCGACGAGAATGTGCAGGCCCTCGGAGCAGGCGACGAGGAGGTCGGCAAGCGGGACGGCCTCGAAAAAGGGGACGCAGCTCTTTTCTTGGGGCGGTTCGCCAGGCTCGTCCGAAAAGAGCGGCGTCCCCTTTTCGGCGAGGTTGAGCCGGCTGATGATCTGGCACAGATTGCGGTAGCCGGCGCGCTCGGCGATCAGGGCGATGCAATGTTGACGGCCCTGGCGCAGGCAAGCCCCGAGGAGCGGGCGGGCCCCGGGGCGCTTTGCCTCCTCGGCGAAGGCGGTCGCGCCGTAGAGGTTGTTGGTGTCGGTGAGGGCCAGGGCGGAGTAGCCGGCGACGGTGGCGCGCGCAAGGAGGGCGGTGGGGCTCGACGTGCCCTCGAGGAGGGAGTACCAACTGTGGGCGTGCAGCGCAACGGGCATGGCGGCGACAGCGCGCGGCCGGGACACCATCCAGAGGAACAGAAAAAGCGAGTTTGTACCAGGCGAGGGCGCCGCGCGAAACGACAAGCAAGAAGGGGCGCGCCTCCCCCGCCCCTTCTTGCTTGTCGTTTCGCGCTCACGCGAGGATCTTCCGAATCACGTTCCCATGCACGTCCGTCAGTCGGAAGCGCCGACCGTTGTAGCGATATGTCAACTTCGTATGGTCGAGCCCCAGCAGGTGCAGGATCGTCGCGTGCAGGTCGTGGACCGACGCCTTGTCCACCACCGCCTTGTGCCCGATCTCGTCCGTCGCGCCGTAATGCACGCCGCCCTTGACGCCACCGCCAGCCATCCACGTCGTGAAGGCGTGCGGGTTGTGGTCGCGCCCCATCTGTTTTGTGTTCTTGGGCCGCTGCGCCACCGGCAGCCGGCCGAACTCCCCCCCCCAGATTACCAGCGTCGAATCCAGCAGGCCGCGCGCCTTCAGGTCGGCGAGCAGCGCCGCCACCGGCTGGTCGGTCTCGCCGGCGAACTGGCGGTGGTTGCTGGCGATGTCGCTGTGGCCGTCCCAGCTCCGCTCGTTCTCCATCCCGCCCGAGTAGATCTGTACGAAGCGCACCCCGCGCTCCACCAGCCGCCGCGCCATCAGCGCTTGCTTCGCGAAGTGGGCACACTTCGGGTTGTTCAGGCCGTAGAGCTCCTGGACTGGCTTCGGCTCGCGTTGTACGTCCAGGGCCTCGGGGGCGGCCATTTGCATGCGGTAGGCCAGCTCGAAGCTCTCGATGCGCGCCGTCAGCTCGGCCTCCTCCTCGTGGCGGTGTTGGTGCTCGCGGTTGAGGCGCTTCAGCAGGTCGAGTTGGCGGCGCTGCTGGCGAGCGCTGAGGCGCGTGTCGCGCAACAGGTTGTCGATGGGGGCGCCCTGCGGGTTCAGCGCGGTGCCCTGGTAGATGCCCGGCAGGAAGCCGGCGCCCCAGTTTTGGGCGTGGCCCTTGGGCAGCCCGCGGCCGAGGGTGTCGTACATCGTCACGAACGCCGGCAGGTTCTGGCTCTCGCTGCCCAGGCCGTACGTCACCCACGAGCCGACGCAGGGGAAGCCCATGCGCGGCAGGCCGGTGTTGATCTGGAACAGCGCCGGCGCGTGGTTGTTCGTCTCCGTCCAGCACGAATGGACGAAGGCGATGTCGTCCACCTGCCGCGCCAGGCGCGGGAAGATCTCGGGCACCCACGTCCCCGATTGGCCGTGCTGCCTCCAGGCGAACGGCGACTTCATCAGCGGGCCGACCTGATCGACGAAGAAGCCCGTCTTGTTGTCGAAGCCCTTCAACTCCTGCCCGTCGCGCCGGGCCAGCTCGGGCTTATAGTCCCACGTATCGACCTGGCTCGGCCCGCCGTTCATGAACAGCCAGATGACCGACTTCGCCTTCGCCGGGAAGTGGGGCGGGCGCGGGGCCAGGGCGTTGATGCGCCGCTCGTTCTCGTCGGCGTGGGCCTCGCCGCTCAGCATCCCCTTGCCGTCGAGCAGGGCGGCGAGGGCGAGCATGCCCGCGCCGCAGCCGGCGCGGCGCAACACGTCGCGGCGCGAGAGGGGCGAGGAGGGGGTGGCGAACCAGTGCGGGATGGTCATGGTGGCCTCGTCCGTTTCATTGGGCGACCGGCAGGAAAAGGCATCCTTGTAGGACGGCTCGGGAGAGTCGTCCTACAGCAAACGCAATCCTGCCGACCGCCTTGCCGTCAATCGACGTACACGAACTCGTTGAGCTTCAACAACACCTGGCAGAAGTCCGCCAGCGCCCGCTGCTCGGGCTCGGGCTTGCGCTCCTCGCGGTACGAGGCCGCCTGCTCCCGGATGAACTCGACCGAATCGCCCAGCTCCTGTGCCGTCGGCGCCCGGCCCAGCGCCAGCGCGTAGGCAGCGCGCACGCTTTCACCGCCCGCCGGCCCTTTCGCCGGGGCGACGCGCCGGGCGAAGTTGTCGGCGCAGCCGCGCACGATCTTGCTGTTCATCAGCAGGAGCGCCTGGGGGGCGATGGTCGTGGTGGTGCGGCCCTCGCTGGCCTGGAGCGCGTCGGGGGCGTCGAAAAGCACCATCATGGGGATGAGCTGGCTGCGCTTGATGAAGAAGTAGATCGACCGGCGCTTGTGCTCGAGGTCGAGCGTCCCCGGGCCGTGCATCCGCCGGTCGAGCTGTCCGCTCACCGCCAGCAGCGAGTCGCGGATCACCTCGGCCTCCAGGCGGCGCGGCACCCGGCGCCACAGCAGGCGGTTGTCGGGATCGACCGCGGCGCTCGCCTTGTTGAAGGCGCTGCCCTGGCGATAGGCGCTGCTGGTGAGGATGAGTTTGTGGATCGGCTTGAGGCGCCAGCCGTTGGCGATCAACTCCGTCGCCAGCCAGTCGAGCAGCTCGGGGTGGGTGGGCCGTTCGCCCTGCAAACCGAAGTCGCTGGGGGTGCTCACGAGCCCGCGGCCGAAGTGGTGCTCCCACAGCCGATTGACGATCACGCGGGCCAGCAGGTGCCCGGCGCCGCGATCGACGTCGGTGATCCAGTTGCTCAGGGACCGGCGGCGATAGGAGGTGCGCCAGCCCGGCGGCGGCGAGGACTGCCAGCGCGTCTCGTCGGCCCCGCCGCGCTTCAAGACTTGCAGGAAGCCCGGCTCGGCGACGCCATCCTTCTGGTTGGGGTCGCCGCGCTTGAGGAAGTGCGTCTGCGTGAGGAAGTCGGCGCCCTGGCTGTGCAGGCGGATTGGCTTGAGGCCCTCGCTGCAAATCATCGCCTTGGTCTTCCCCGCCTTCGGCCCGGCGCTGCGGTGGGCCTGCGCCTTCGCGTCGAGCCCTCGCCACCCGGCATCTTGCGTGCGGAACCAGCGGAGCAAGGTGGCGCGCTCGGGAGCGGTGGGCCGGGCGGCGCGATCCTTGTCGAGGCGCGCCAGGACGGCCTGCACCTCGGCCGGCAGCGGTTGGCCCTGGAGCGGCAAGGGCGCGCTGGCGTTGGTGATGGCGAGGCGCGGCCGGCCGATGTTGTGGCCGGTGTTGTTGTTGAACGACAGGGTAAACGTGAGAATGGTCCCACCGTCGAAGCCGATCGGCTTCTCGAAGTCGTAGCCGGCGGCGTGGTCCTTGCCGAACTGCGGATCGACCGCCCACGCCGAGCGCGGGTCGGCGTCAATGGTGGCCGCCACGGACAGGCCGCGCTGCTCGAAGGTGGCGCGTGGCCGGACGAGCTTGACCGGCACCGCCCGACCCGGCGCGGCGAGCGGGGCGGCGCTGACGCGGAAATCGCTCAGGGCGAAGTTGCCGTTGCCCGCGCGCCCCGGCCCGCCGCGCACCAGCGACGGGTGGGCGAGCGCCTCCAGGCGCACGGCGGTGAGGTTCTTCAGGTGGGTATGGGCGACGAACACGTAGGTGTCGAGCGCGGCGTTCTTGCCGGCGGCGAGGAGCGAGCCATCGCCGAGCTTGGTGAACGTGGCCCCGCCCGCCGACTTCATGCTCGCCGGGCTGAGGAGCGCCCACGCCGGTTGCGTGGCCGCGGCGCGCCCCGCCAGCCAGCGGTCGAGCTTGGCGGGGAGGTCGCTCTCGTACTTGCGCACGGCGGCGTCGAGGCGGGCCTGCGCGGCGACGTGGGCGGCGCGGGCCCGGCGAGCGGCGCCGGGATCGAGGTCGAGGTCCACCTCGGTGCGGACGGTGGTGGTGAACGTCGAGAGGATGCGGTAGTAGTCGCGGGTGGGGATGGGGTCGTACTTGTGATCGTGGCAGCGCGCGCAGCCGATGGTCAGGCCGAGCATGGAAGTGCCCATCGTGCGCACGATGTCGTCGAGCTCGTCGTAGCGCTCCTTCTCGACGAGGTTCATGGTGATCTGGGTGCTGTGGACGCCCGCGCCGAGGAAGCCCGTCGCGGTCAGCGCCAGCGGATCGTCCGGCTCGATCTCGTCGCCGGCGAGCTGCCAGCGGACGAAGGTGTCGTAGGGCAGGTCCTGATTGAGCGCCTTGATGACGAAGTCGCGGTAGGGGTAGGCCGTGGGCCGGTCGTAGTCGTGCTCGAAGCCGTGGCTCTCGGCGAAGCGGGCGACGTCGAGCCAGTGCCGTGCCCAGCGCTCGCCGTAGGCGGGGGAGGCCAGCAAGCGGTCGATCAGGCGCTCGTCGGCGAGCGGGGAAGGATCGGCGAGGTACGTCTGCATCTGTTCGAGCGTCGGCGGCAGGCCGGTCAGCCCGAAGGAGGCGCGGCGCGGGAACGTGCGCCGGTCGGCGGGGGCGCTCGGCGAAAGGCCCTTCGCTTCGAGCCCGGCCAGGAGGAAGCGATCGATGGGATTGGCTGCCCACCTTGCGTTCTTGACGGCGGGCACGGACGGTCGCGCCAGCGGCTGGAACGACCAGAACTTGCGGTCCTCGTCGGTGACGAGCATTTCCTTGGGTTTGGGCAAGGCCTTGTCGAGCAGCGAGCGGTCGTAGGGGGCGCCGAGGTCGATCCAGTCGCCGAGGTGGGCGAGTTGCTGCTTCGAGAGGCCCGCTTCCTTGGGCGGCATGGCCGGCTTGTCGAGGTGGGCGGCGAGCTGGAAGAGCCGGCTGGCCTTGGCCTTGCCGGGGACGACGACGGGGCCGTTGTCGCTTCCCTTGAGCAGGGCCTCGCGCGTGGTGAGGTCGAGCCCGCCGCGCGTCTTGGCGCCGCCGTGGCACTTGACGCAGCGGTCGGCGAGGACCTGGCGGACGTGCTTCTTGAAGAGCTCCTGGCCCCGGACCATCTTCTCGGCGTGGTCGGCGGGGACGGCAGGGCGCACGGGAGGGGAGGCAGCGCCGGCGAGGGTGGCGGCGAGGAGCCCGACGGCGCCGAGGGCGAGCAGGCCGGTGAGGAGGGAGGGCCGGCGGGCAAGGCGTCCCAGGGGTGCGGTCGTCATGGAGTGCTCCGGCGGCGGGCCAAGGTCGAAAGGCCCGGAGGCTGAAAAGGGCGAACGCCGATCGCCGGCGTCGGTGGTTCGTGGCGGGAAGGTCTCCTGTTGAGGCTACCGGACGCGAGGGAGTGGGTCAAGGAAATAGAAGAGGGCGTCGGGCGCGGAGCGATGCAGATCGCGCGCACGGCGGCACGCGATCTGCCAGTCTCTTTTCCGTCGGTTCGCCCCCAACGCCCCGAGGAAAATAACCATGGCACACAAGAAGAAACACGGCGCCCCGGTGCCGCCCGCCAACCAATCGAAGGCCGGGCCCCCCCGGGGACCGGGCACGTCGGCCCAGGAAGCCCAGCAGCCCCAAGGCGAGGTGGGCTCGTTCCAGGAGCAGGACGCGAAACGCCGACTCGGGGACTTCAGCGGCACGGGCGAGCACCCGTACCAGCAGCCCGGCGGCCACAACGATGCCAACCACTGAGCAAACGCCGACCTCTCGCAGAGAACGCCCGCGGGCCGAGGAATTGCCTCGGCCCGCTTTTCTATCGCCCCGCGGCCCCACTTCCTCCCCTCCGCAGGCGCATTTGCCCGTTGCAATCCGCCCCTCCGCGCATTACAAACCATGAGGCGGGGGCGATCTCCCGCCGCGCCCCTCTCCCCTCCGGAGCGAGGCGCCGCTCTTTCCCCGTCCGTCTGCCGCGAAGGGCGAGTCATGGCCCTCTTGAGCCGCATCTACTTCAACGCCGTCTTCGGGGCCCTCGGCGGCCTCCTGGGCTGGATGCTGTTCAGCGTCTTCGGCAAGGCCAACTTCGACCAGCGCAAGACCAGCGAGCTCTTCTCCCAGCTCCTCCTTGGCGGCGCCCTCATCGGCGGCGGCATCGGCTACTTCGTCGTCAGCGTCGAGGCGATCCGCGACCGCTCCTGGCTCCGCTTCGTCCGCCTCGCCACCTATGGCGTCCTCCTCGGCGCGGCCGGCGGCGCCGTCGGCATGGTCATCGCCGATCAGGTCAACCACTGGCTCGTTACCGGTATCGGCCCTCTGCGCGCCACCGATCCCGCCTTCACCCGGCTCATGAAGTTCCTCGGCACCGTGTTGACCCGCGGGCTCGGCTTCATGTTCCTCGGCTGCGCCGTCGGCGTCAGCGAGGGCATCGCCGCCCGCTCCCTCGGCAAGTTCTCCTACGGCGCCCTCGGCGGCACCCTCGGCGGCTTCGTCGGCGGCGCCCTCTTCGGCCTCTTCTACGAGCTCACCAAGGGCGGCACCGGTGGCTCCACCATCGCCTTCGCCGGCGCCCTCGGCTTCTTCATCATGGGCGCCTGCATCGGCTCGCTTTCCGCCCTCGTCCGCGCCGTCTTCCTCCCCGCCTCCGTCAAGGTGCTGCGCGGCTGGCAAGAGGGCCGGGAGTATCCGCTCGACAAGCCCGACAACACCCTCGGCCGCGACGAATACGTCGATATCGCCCTTTTCCGAGACATGAAGGTCGAAAAGCAGCACGCCGTCATCCGTAGGGGCCCGAACGGCGGGCGCTACGTCCTCGTCAACAACAACGCCCCGCCCGGCTTCACGCTGGTCAACGACGCTCCCGTGGCCCAGTCGTGCGAGCTCCGCGACGGCGACCGCATCCAGCTCGGCAACGTGCTCCTCCGCTTCCAGTTGCGGGTGGCCCAGAACCGCGCCCGCGCCCGCGCCGCGGCGCCCGCCCTGCCCGCCACGGCGCCGGACGACCAAGGCATCCGCGCCCTCTGACTCTCGCGAGGTTCGCCCCGCCCCGGGAGCGGCGCCGTCAGCCCCGGTTTGGTGACGGCTCGTCGCGCCCGGATCGGGCCCCCTACCGCCGTTAGCCGCCGTACGGTGACGGCTCGGATCGGCCCTGGCGCCACCGTTAGCCACCGTGCGGTGACGGTCCGCATTGGGCCGCGCGCGACGGTTCGCCACCGTTGGGTGACGGCTGGTCCCGGGGCCCGCGCCACCGTTAGCGACCGTTGGGTGACGGGTTGGCTCGCGGGGGCGGAAGGGCTCGTGGGTGTGGCCTCGGGTGAACGTTGGGAAGGTCATGCGCCGACAAGGCGGGCCCCCTTCAGGAAAGACTACCCGAGTCGCGTACGTCGTGCCGAGACCAGTTTGAGCGCCCTTTTGGATCGAGCCCGATTTATCGGCGCTTTCTTTCTCCTCCGCGCGCCCCTCCCTGGCTCCCGCGCGGCATCCTCCCAACGCCGCCTCGCAAACCTCCGGGGCCGCGACACCGCCTCCCACAACGCGCGAACCGGCAGCCCCTCCCGCGAACGTCATCGAGCGACTTTCCACCATTCGGGGCGACAAACGACCTTTTCGGGTTGACATGGCCTCTCCCGTCCCCTGCAATCCACTCTGTGCCCTTGCCACCCCGGCGAAGCGCCACTCGAGCCAGCACGGTCGCATCCGACACCCAGGAAGGTTGTCTCGATGTCCCCTCTCCTCCTGCTCCGCGCCTGGCTGACCTCTCCCCGTAATTTGGACAGGGGGAGGGGGGAATCTGCCCTGTTCTCGCGCTCCCGGCGGGCGGCCCCCCTCATGGTGCTGGGCCTCGAGGCGCTCGAAGACCGCCTCGCGCCCAACGACCCCTTCGGCACCGGGCAGTTGGCGGCGCCCCTCGTCCCATCCCTGGAGCCGAGCCTGGTCGCCGCTCCGGGGGGCGCCACGCCTCTTGCGGGTGGCCCAGCCTCGACCTCCAGTCCTGCCGCGCCCCAAGACCCGGCAAGCCCTGGGGCCCTGCCCGCCCCGGCGCCTTCGCCCGCGGATTCGGGCCCCGCGCCGACCGCGGCTACCCCGGGCGCCAGCCAGCCGACCCCGGCCCAGGTGGCCGACGCCCTCTTCTCGCCCCCTCTGCCCGACCCCCTCGCCTCGGCGCCCTTCGCCCCCTCCCCTCCCGCGCCCACACCGCACGCCGATTCGGGGGCGAATTCGGGCGGCGGCGGCGGCGGCGGCGACGGCGGCGGCTCTTCGGGCGGTTCCGCCCCCATGCCGGACGCCACGGCGGGCGGCGCCTCCACGGGCGCCCCGGCCGGCGCCTCGGCCGGCGCCTCCACGGGCGCCTCGACTGCGGGGGCCGGCGCGGCCAGCGCGCCAACGTCCGTCGGCGGACCGTCCTCACCGACCGGCCCTGCCGGCCCCAACTCGCCCAGCGCCACGCCGGCCCCCTTGCTCATGGGCCTGACCGACCGGATCGCGCCGGAGGGCGCTTCGGTTTCGCTGGCCCTGCCCGCCGCCGACCTGATGGGCGCGCCGCTGGCCTACGCGGTGAATGGCTTGCCGCCCGGCCTTGCTTTCGACGCCAGTACCAGCCGGATCGCCGGGACGATCGCCGCCGGGGCGAGCCAGGGCTGGGAGGCCGACTACGCCGTCACCGTCGTCGCCACCACCGCCCAGGGCGCCACCGCCACGCAGGCCCTGACCTGGACCGTGACCGCGCCCCCCGTCCTCTCCCCGCTGCCCGACCAGGACAACGCCCCCGGCGATGCCGTCCAGATCGACGTCTCCGTGGACAACCCGAACAGCGCCCCCGTGACCTACTCGGCCACCGGCCTGCCTGCTGGGGTGGCCCTCGACCCGAGCGCCGGGCTCATCACGGGCACCCTCACTGCCTCCGCCGCCAGCGCCGCGCCCCACAGCGTCACCATCACGGCCTCCGACGGCACCAACAGCGTCAGCCAGACGTTCGCCTGGGCGGTCAACGACCTGGCCATCGCCCCGCTGGCCGACCAGAGCAGCTTGACGGGTGACAGCGTCTCCCTGCCCGTGACGGCCAGCGACGCGGCCGGGCTGCCCGTGACCTACTCGGTGGAAGGCCTGCCGCCCGGCCTGAGCTTCGACGCCGCGAGCAACCGCATCGTCGGCACGCTCGCGCCGGACGCGGACCAGGGCGGCCCCTATCAGGTGACCGTCCGCGCCACCGACGGCACCCTCTCGGACAGCCAGACCTTCGCCTGGGACGTGCGGCCCGCCGTCACCCTCGAGCAGCCCGCCGACCAGCAGCACGCCGTCGGCGACGCCGTCTCGCTGCCTCTCCTCGCGGCCGGCGGGCGCGGCGCCCCGCTGACCTACGGCGCCGAGGGGCTGCCCCCAGGCCTGAGCATCGACCCGGCCACGGGCAACGTCACGGGGACGGTGGCGCCCGACGCGGACACGACGGCGCCCTACGAGGTGGCGGTGTGGGCCACGGACGGCACCTCGACCGCAGGCCAGACCTTGCAGTGGTCGATCTCCCCGGCCGTGACGCTCGCGGCGATCCCCGACCAGACCAGCGCCGTGGGCGACGTCGCGACGCTGCAACTGGCCGGCAGCCAGGCCCACGGCCTGCCGCTGAGCTACACCGTGAGCGGGCTCCCCGCCGGGCTGACGTTCGACCCCCTGACGAACACCATCTCCGGCAGCGTGGCCGTCTCGCCCGACGCGGTCGGGCCGCATCAGGTGGTGGAGACGGCGAGCGACGGCACCTCCACCGCCACCCAGACGTTCGCCTGGAACGTGGCCCCGCTGGGGCTGGCGGGACCGGGAGACGTCTCCAACGTCGAGGGCGACGTGGTCTCCTGGCAACTGCCCGCGGCCTCGGCGACCGGCGCGCCGCTGGCCTACAGCGCCGCGAACCTGCCGCCGGGCGTGACCATCGACTCCGGCACGGGCATGCTGACGGGCACGGTGTCGGGCGGCGCCGACGTGCCCTACGCCGCCTCAGTGACGGTGACGGACGGGACGAACAGCGTCACGCGCACCTTCGACTGGTGGGTGTCGTCGCGGGTGAGCTTCGCGCCGCTGGGCGACCTGAGCAACGTGGCGGGCGACAGCGTGTCGCTGGCGTTCCAGGCGGCGGAAGCCGGGGCGACGCTGAGCTACACCGCGACGGGCCTGCCGCCCGGCCTGAGCATGGACGCGAGCGGCCGGGTGAGCGGGACCATCGGCCTCGGGGCCGCAAGCGCAACGCCTTACGCGGCGCAGGTGACCGCCGGCGACGGCACCTTCTCGACGACGCGCTCGTTCTCGTGGGCGGTGTCGGCGCTGGCGCTGCCGCCGGTGGCCGACCAGAGCAGCGTCGTCGGGGACGCCGTGAACCTGTCGGCGCCCGCCGCGTACCACGGGGCCGCCGCGCTGAGCTACGACGTGCAGGGCCTGCCGCCCGGGCTGAGCTTGGGCCCCGCGACGGGCGCCGTGACCGGGGCGGTGTCGGCCGAGGCGGACACGGACGTGCCCTATGCGGTGACGCGCACGGTCAGCGACGGGACCAACAGCGTCAGCCAGACGTTCGCGTGGTGGGTGGCCCCGGCGGTGACGCTGGACGACGTGCCCGACCAGGCCAACGTGCTGGGCGATGGCGTGGTCCTGGCGCTGGGCGGGACCGCGGCGCACGGCGGGCCGGTGGCGTACAGCGCCACGGGCCTGCCGGACGGGCTGAGCGTGGACGCCGGCACGGGGAACGTGACGGGCACGCTGGCGGGGGACAGCGGCGTCTTCGACGTGACGGTGGTGGCGAGCGCCGGCGCGTTCAGCGCGAGCCGGACGTTCGCGTGGTCGGTCGCGCAGTCTCAGCCGACGTGGGCCGGCATCGACGGCCCGGCAGGCGCCGCGGCCGACACGACGACACCGGCCGCGCCGGCGGACAGCGCCAGCGCGACCTCGGCTGCCCTGGCTGCGGCGGCCGCTGCCGCCGCGACGAACGGCGCGAGCGCGACCGCCCTCGCCGCTGCGAATAGCGCCGTGGCGGCGGCCCTCGCCGCCAGCGCCCCCAACTGGTCCTGGCCCGGCAGCCCGTTCTTCGCGCACAACGTGCGCGAGGCGAAGTATCGCGCCTGGATCAACGTGCCGACGGACGCCAGCGGCAACCGGAACGGGAGCGCCGCGGTTGGCGACGTGGTGGCAGCCGAGTTTGGCGTGGGCGCGAGCACGACGTGGGACGCTTTCTTCCCCCACGCGGAATACGACCAGCTCTTCCAGGACCGCAAGGCGGTGGCAAACAAGCTCGACCCGCGCATCCTCGCTCGACTGAACCAGGAGTGGATGCAGTCGTACCTCACCCTTGGCTCGGGGTACACGAACTTCGCGCCGGTGGGCGCGGACGTGGCGGCGAAGTGGGCGGCGGTGCCCGGCTTCGAGTGGGCGCGGGCGCAGACCACCTGGCAGGAGCTGTACACTTGGAGCGCCTACAACCGCTACCAGGTGCTCCAGCAAGTGAGCATCCCGAAACTGTCACTCCGCGAACAGGATGCGGCCCTGTTGCAGGCAGCGGTCCCCGGCGAGGACGTGGGCGGCTTTGTCGAGCAGTGGACAGCGAGCAGGCAACGGGTGAAGAAGGGCCTCGCCCGACAGTTGCGCGACACGTTGCTGCCCCGCCTGGAGTATGCCACTTCTGCGGAGATCAGGGCGTACGCGATCGGCCTGAACGATTCGCAGCAAATGGTTTTGCGGTACGCCCTCGGCCAGGAACTGAGCCGGCTGACTGCGGCCCCCACCCCGACCACCCTGGCGGGGCGCATCGAGAACGCGAGCCAGCGGGCGCTATTCGCGCTGCTGTATTCCGAACTGGCCCACGTGCCGGCCGGGTCCGCTTACGGGCTGCAAGCCCAGGGCGATTCGACACTCGATGACGTGGTGAGGGAAGTCAAGCGCAACGGCGCAAGCACGCTCCCCATGAGGCTGGAGTTGCGGAACTTCGGCAGTGAACAGCAGCGCATCGCCTTCCTGGCCGACACCGACTACGAGACGTTCGTCGCCCGCGAGCAAGGAGCGGGGCAGGCCCTGCCGACCGCCGAGCAATACTACGCGGCGCGCGATCGGTTGATCCAGGCGGTGTCGCAGGCGTTGCGGGCCAAGACGTCGGTGAGCCTGGCGGTGGCCCCGCTGCTGATGGAGTTCACGGTCCGCCCGACCTACCGTTTGGAGTACCCTCGGCTTCAGAGCGGGATGGGAATCGGAGGCACGCCCCCTACTCATGGGCAGTTCGTTCTCGCGACGCTCGGGGTGAAGAACCCCGGTAGCGAGGCGAACCAGTTCCTCTACAACCGCTACCTCCGGGGCGTCGAGAAGGGGATGCCGGTCGAGGCCTACTACGCCCTGGACCGCTACAACCAGGCGAACATGGGCCTGGGCTATCTGGCGGGCTGGCAGGCGGCCCAACCGGCCGACCGAGAACTGTTCGCGGGGGCGCTATCGCCCCTGGAACGGGTGGCCCTCGTGAATAGCCTGCTGCTGAACGCGCGG
>JBBSEZ010000213.1:0-16602 GCA_038239195.1 Gemmatales bacterium | reverse complement strand
TCCACCGTCAGCATCCTTGCCTCCGTTGCGAGGGGCCCTTCAGGCGAAGGGCCTATTACAACCGAGGCGGCTGGGGTGGGTCCATTTTACTTGCCGATCCGGGGCCTCCGGGTGGGCCCCTTTTGCATGCCGATTACCACCTTCGCCGCGTGGTCGCGGCCCGTCTGGTCCGCGTAGGTGCGCGCGAACGCAACCACGGCCACGTCGAACGCGTCCCCCCGGCCCAGATAGCCGCTGATAGCGGTGGCGCCCCCGGCCTTGGTGTGCCCCCGCGCCAGCGCCCAGCCGCAGGTGGCCGCATACTTGCTCGACGCCGATGTCCCCTCCAGGCGGACCGCAGTCTCGCGAACTCGACGTCGAAGGTCAGCGGTCCCTCGAGCGGTAACGGCCCGCCGTCGGCTGAACGGTCACCGCCAGATCGCCGACCTCGACCGGTTCCGACGCTTTGGGGGGATCGGCCTTCGCGCCGCCGACCTTCAACTCGATCGGGGCGCTCACGACCTTGCCCGCTGCCCGCCAAAATCCTTTCTTCCCTCCTTCGACCACGCCACAACTCACCGCGAGCGTATAGTCCCCCGCCTTCGTCCAGTAGCACCTTTGGGTGGTCCTCCCGTCGTAAACCTCCAGCTTGGCGATCGTAACCGTATGGGTCTTGCCGGCGGCCACTTCCACGACGGTCGGCGAGATGCGCGCCCCGCGGGCGTTCCCAAAACTGGCGCTGACGGCGCCGGGGCCTTTGAGGTCGAGCGTCAAGCCGGCGACCGGGCCGACGTCCCCTTTGCCCAAACAGACGTGCAGGGCCTTCTTCCCGGTGTTGCGCAATTCCAGAACCAGTTCGACGGCCGGGGGCGGGGGCAAGGGGCCTCCCTTGGCCTTCGCTTCGTCGAGCAGCGTGCGAAATTCTTTCGGCGTCTTGCCTCCCAGGTCCAGCGGGTAGGCGATTTTCTTGGCGATCAGGCGGGCCTCCAGGGGCAGGCCCTTCGGCTCGGTCGAGCCACCCGGCTTCGCTTCCTTGGGTGCGGGCCGGTCGCCCCGGACGAACGCGCACGAATGGGACAGTGGCTTCGCCCTGACCGGCTTGCCATCGGGAAGCGATTCGCGGAGCTCCCAGGTCGCCGTCAAACTGTACGTTCCCGCAGGCAACTCCAGCGGGGCGTAAACCAGAGGACGCATCGGAATGATCGTCTCGCGTTTGCCCCTCTTCGGATCGGCCAGCACGATCGTGAGTTCCAGCTCGCGCCCGCGCTGCACCAGGCTGCGCGCCGCAACCTGCCAGTTGTTGTCGAGCATCGGCCCCGCCGCGAGGATGCAGCAAGCGCTGCCTCGCTTCGACCTCGGCGATCCTTTCTTCGCCTCCGGCAACGCCTCGACGTAGGCCTTCGCCATCATCTCCTTGCTTCGGCCGGCATCCTGCACGACCACGACGCCTTCTTCCTTGACCGTGCCGTCCGTCAGCCGGTGGACGGTGGCGTTCTTCAACTCCAGCTTATTCTCGCGCGGCGCGGGGCCCTTTTCATCGGCCGCCGCGACAAAGCGCGCCCCGCCCAGGGCAAGTGCGGCCGTCATGAAAAAGGCCAGCCCGGCCACCAGGGCTCGGTTCGTGCTCATGCGTTTTCTCCAGCAAAGTTATCCCCGTTCCCGATCGGCCTTCACTTGCTCCGTCCGAACGCCTTCCACCCGGGTAGCTGCGACGCGAAGGGCCTCGCACTCGCGCGGGGCCCGTTCCACGCCCTCGGCGTTCCCCTGCCTCATCCCCCCGCGTCCTTGTCCGCGACCAGCCGCCCCGACTTCACCGCCCGCACCATCGCCGCGTGGTCGCGCTCCGTCTGGTCCGCGTAGGCCCGCGCGAACGCCGCCACCGCCACGTCGAACGCGTCCCCCCGCCCCAGATAGCCGCCGATCGCCGCCGAGCCCCCCGCCTTGGCGTGCCCCCGTGCGAGTGCCCACCCGCACGTGGCCGCGTACTTTCTCAACGCCGACGCCGACATCCCCTCCAGGCGCACCGTGGTCTTCATGTCCCGCAACTGCCGGAAATAGAAGTCCATCCCCTGCTCGTCGCTCGCCCAGCCGAGGAACAGGTCGCTCGCCGACTGGAGCAACCGCTGCCCGCAAACCACCCGCTGGCCGTGGCTGTGGTACTTGCTCTTGCCGGCGAACGGCTCCAGCACCGACGGCCCCGCCTCCTTGTACTGCAAGATGAGGCCGTCGTCGTCCCCGGCCATCAGCAAGAGGATCGCGCAGCGCGTGCCGACGCTGCCGACGCCGACCACCTTCATGGCGAGGTCGGCCACGCGGTAGCGCGACAGCAGCCTGCGCCGGTCGTCCTGGAGCGTCTCGCGGTAGTGCGCCAGGAACCGGGGCACTTCCTTCTCGAGACCGTCCCCGTGTGGCGGGTGGAAGATCAGCGGCGGGCTGTCGCGAAAGCGCGGCTGTCCCTCCACGAGCTCGACCATCTTGCCGAACAGGCGGTCGCCCGAGTGCGCGCGCGCCTTGGCGGGAGGGCCCGGGACGGCGGAGCTCTCTTTGCCCTTTTTGGGGCGCGCTTTGCCCCCGCCCATCAGGCCGAGCAGCGCTTCGCCGCTGATGTGCGCATACCAGACGTCGAGCACGTGCATGCCGGCGTACTCGCTCATCCGCCGGCGGTAACTGCTCAGGCAGGCCAGCGCCGCCTCCTCCGCGTTGTCTTCCGACAGGCCGAGGGCGCGCGCCGCGGCGACCACGCTCGCCGCCAGCCGCTTGACGTCCCACTCCCACGGGCCGGGCAGCGTCTCGTCGAAGTCCGTCAGGTCGAACGCGAAGTTGCGCTCCGGCGTCCCGAAGCCGCCGAAGTTCATCAGGTGGCAGTCGCCGCACAACTGGGTGCGAACGCCGGTGGCCGGCGTCTTGGCGAGGTCGAAGGCCATCGCGCCGGCCGACCCCCGCAAGAACGCGAACGGGGACGGCAGCATCCGCCCGTAGCGGATCGGGACCAGTTCGGGGGCTCGCCCCCGGCTCGACGCCTCCAGCATGGCCACTGGATCGGGCCGGTCGGGCGCCGGCGCCCACGGGGCGTGCGCCGACCGCGGGACGCGCTTGCGCAGGAGCTTGCCTTCGGCGAGGCGCTCGGCCAACGTCCGGTGCGTCTGTTCGGGCCCCTGCTCGTTGCTCATGAGGAAACTCGGGGATGAGGGGCGTCGGTGGCAGGGCCCGATCGATGTTCATTTCGCGAGCCCGCCGGCAGGCTGGCAGCCCGACTGACGAGCGATTTGGGAAAGCATCATCTAGCGCTTCGGGGCTTTGGGCTTCAGGAAGTCGAGCACCGCCAGGGCCTCGCGCGGATCGACCCGATAGGGCGTGCCTTTGCCCTCGTAGAAGCCGTAGCGCTCGATCAAGTGGGGCACCAGCAGGGCGTACCCGAGCTTCTTGCCGTTGTCGAGGTTGAAGACCGTCGCGTTGGAGCCGCTCTTCGTCCCGTCGTCGAACGGCGAGGGCTGAAGCCCGCGCGTCGTCGTCGCCTCGACCTTGAACCTCCTGCCGTGGTAGACGAAGGGCCTCCCCGCCTCTTTCCGGAGCTCCTGCAACAAGCCGATGGCGCCCAGGACGTGAAGGTGTTTGGCCAGCTCCTGGTGGGTCAGCCCGCGTTCCTCGACGACGTACTGGTTGTCGGCCGCGAGCACGGCGAGCAACTTCTCGTCGCGCCCCAGGAAGCCCTTGTCCGAGCTCGCCCCCGGCCGCATCACCATCTCGAGCTTGGCGATCTCGATGCCGTTGATCTCCTTGAGGCCCTTGATGAGGGCGGTGGCGTTCTTGCCGCCCACGACGAAGCCGGTCCGGGCGTCCTTTTTGGGCGCCACGAGCTTGATCCCCAGTTCCTCCAGCGGGAGGGCCTTGTAGTCTTTGGGCAGCGCCTTCCGCTCGGCGCTGAGCCGTGGCGTTCCCAGGCTGGCCAGGGCGAGCAGGCTCAGGGCGCCGGCGGTCCCGAAGAAAGCCTTCATCGTCTCGTCCCTTTCGCGCGGTGTTCGTGGTTCGGCCCTCTCGCGCGTCATCGTAGATCGCTGGGTGGGTGGCCGCAAGCGCAATCGGGGGGAGGGCCGCGAATCGAGGTGGCCTGGGTGGAGAATCGCGAACGCGATCCCTCGTTCCGGCCGCCGAAGGCCGGCGCGGGGGCCGAGCTCAAATGTCCTCCATCGACTCTCCGAAAAGGCCACCCCCTTGTGGTATGCTGCTCGAGGGCGCTTCCCGCTCTCCGCGCCCGTGCCGTCTCCAGGGCCCCACCATGAGCCTTGCAACGAGGGACGAACGGGGGGCCCGAACGCGCCCGACCGGGACGCCGCTCGCGGGAACCAGTGGGGCACCGCGCCGTCTTCGATCGTCGCCCAAAGGGAACGCCGAGCCCGTCACCAACGGTGGCTAACGGCCCCGCACCGCCCGACCCCAAACGGGCCCGACGGCGAGCCCGGGTGGCCAGCGTCGCCTCTTCGCCCTCTGCGAGGAGCGCGGGCGCGTCCGTGTGTGTGGGCGCAATCAATCCGGGGCGCCTCGCGGTACAGGAATTGCTTCCTCCTCCAAGAGACCTCGTCCTCCGGCCTCGAGGGCAATCATGGACGCTCCCGCAACGCCTTCCGAGGCCCCGTTCCACGAGAGCAAGCTCTGGGCCACCCCCCTCCGCGATCTCGGCGTCAAGATCGAGGGGACGGCGCTCGAGCCGGTCATCGCCGAGTTCCGGCGCGAGATCGAGGCCGTGGGCTTCCGCAAGCTGAAGCCGCAGTTCTACCTGACGACCGACTGGGTCGTTCACGACGACACCATCGCCATCGGCATCCCGTTCTACCTGGCGCGTCCCGACCTGACGGCCATGCACGCCGAGCGCGACGGGCACCTCGAAGGGGTGGGGCGGGCGGAACTGCTGCGCTACCTGCGGCACGAGATGGGGCACGTCGTCAACTACGCCTATCAGCTCTACCAGCGCGAGGACTGGGTGCAACTCTTCGGCCCCATGAGCCAGCCCTACGAGGACGAGTACCGCCCCGAGCCCTTCAGCCGCCGGTTCGTCGTCCACCTCCCCGGCTGGTATGGCCAGAAGCACCCCGACGAAGACTGGGCCGAGACGTTCGCCGTCTGGATGACTCCCGGCTCGGATTGGCGCATGGCCTACTCCGACTGGCCCGGCGCCCTCGCCAAACTCGAGTACTGCGACCGCATGATGCGAGAGTGCCTCGATCGAGAGCCGCCCGTCACCGCGGTCGATTTCGAGTGGGACGTGGGCAACCTCACCGACTCGGTGGACGAGCTTTACCAGAGCTGGGCGTTCCCCGAGAGCGCCCTCCGCTTGCCGGTGCTCGACGGGGCGCTGCGCACGATCTTCGAGGGCCTGGGCGAGCCGGAGGACGCCAAGCAGGCCCCGCGGCTGCCGGCGGCCGATCTCATCCGCGAGTGGGAGCGCGACGTCATGGCCGACGTCTACCGCTGGACCGGCCACTTCCCCGAGCGCACCCGCGCCCTGCTGCGCCACCTCGCGGCCCGGGCGCGGGAGCTCCGGCAAGTCTACCCGGCCGACCGCGAGCAAAAGGCCCTCATCGCCCTGTCCGCGCTGGTCACGGCCCTGGCCATGAACCACGTCCACCACGGGTCGTACTCGCGCGAGGAGGGGCCCGGAGGGGGGGCTGTGTTACAAGTGGAGAGCTCTCCCGAATAAGACCTTTGAATAGAAAGTGCCGAAGGGAACAAAGGGAGAGGGGCCCGCCGAACGCAGACATTTGCCGAGGAAGAGGGTGGCCTGCGCGGTCTTTCCACCTCCCCTGCCTCCTTTCCTTTGTTGCCTTCGTTCCCTTCTATTCAAAGTTTTTCCCCGGAGGGCGCCGTCCATGACGCTCAACGAACGCGCTTCTCAACTCGCCGACCAGTTCGCCGCCGAGGCCGCCGCCCTGCGCGTCGGCGTTTCGCGAAGCGGGGGAGGGGCGCGCCTGCTCGATTGCGGGGTGGCTGCGGCGGGCGGGCTCGGGGCAGGGCTCGGCCTGGCGCGCATCTGTCTGGCGGGGCGGGCCGAGGTCGGGCTGGTGCCGGGCGGCTTTCCGGGCTTGCCGGGGCCTGCCGTGCAGGTGGCGAGCGACGACCCGGTGGTGGCCTGCATGGCGTCGCAGTACGCGGGCTGGCAGGTCTCGGCCGGCAAGTTCTTCGCAATGGGCTCGGGGCCGATGCGCGCTGCCTACGGCAAGGAAGAGGTCTTTCAACACGTCCCCGGCCGGGAATCGTCCCCCGTCGCCGTCGGCGTGCTGGAGACGCGCAAGGTGCCGACCGAGGAGGTCATCGCCTACCTGAGCGAGAAGCTGGCCCTGCCGGCCGACCGGCTCACGCTGCTGTTCGCCCCCGCCGCCAGCATTGCCGGCACGGTACAGGTGGTGGCCCGCGCCCTGGAGACGGCGCTGCACAAGCTGTACGAGCTGAAGTTCGACCTGGCCCAGGTGGTGTCGGGCTTCGGCACGGCACCGCTGCCCCCCGTGGCGGCCGACGAGGTCCAGGCCATCGGGCGGACCAACGACGCCATCCTCTACGGCGGGCAGGTGACGCTGTGGGTGCGCGGCGACGACGAGCAGATCGCCGCCGTGGGGCCCCGGGTGCCGTCGTCGTCGTCGCCCGACCACGGGGCGCCTTTCGCGGAGATTTTCGAGCGCTACGGGCGCGATTTCTACAAGGTCGATCCGATGTTGTTCTCCCCCGCCCTGATCGCGTTCAACAACCTGAAGACGGGGCGCTGCCAGACGTTCGGGCGGCTGGAGCCCGACGTGCTGCGGCGATCGTTTTTTGGGGGCGGAGGTTAGTTCGGAGAAGGGCGTTGGAGGAGGTGCCAGAGGAAGGGTTGAGGGAGGCGGAGGAGGTGGAACGGGCGCTGGGGCTGCTGTGGGGAGGTGGACCGGACGGGCTCGACGTGGATGTCCCAGGCCTCGACCATGTTATCGAGGAGGTAGCAATCGCCCATGCGCGTCGAGGTCTTGCGCAAACTCACCGCGATGGCCCGGACGTTCGTTTCCTGGGCAATGACGGCCCGCGGGGCCTTCAGTTCCTGGCGCAGCACGACCGCGCGCTTGCGCCCCACGCACCGCACGTACGCCCTGGCCGCCGCCTCGCGCAAATTGCGCGCTCCGACGGTCGTCGTGCCCACCAGCACGCTATTCGGGCCGCCGAACGCAAAGTCGCGATTGTAAATGGTGCAGAGGTAACGCACGGGTTTGCTCCTGAAGGGTTGTCGAAACGTCCCCAGATAGACACCAACCGCCGGCCCTCGGGTTCGCGATGCTCGCGGGGGTGAGGAGAGAATGCAAGTCACGTGCCGCCTCGGGCCTTCTTCTTCATAGAATGAAGCCGCGCCCTTGTAGGACGGCTCTCCCGAGCCGTCCTACAGCAAACCAACTCCTGCCGCTTGCCTTGGCGTTCCGCAGGGGCGACGATGCAAACCCGAACCTTCGGCGACACCGGCCTGATCGTCACCCGCCTGGGGCTGGGCCTGGCGGCCCTGGGGCGGCCCGGGTACGTGAACCTCGGCCACGGCGACGACCTCGGGCACCACTATGATAGGGCCGCGATGGAGGAAGGCGCCCACCGCGTTCTCGACGAGGCGTGGGAGCTGGGCGTGCGCTATTTCGACGCCGCCCGCTCCTACGGCGACGCCGAGCGCTTTCTGGCATCGTGGTTGCAGGCGCGGGGCCACGTGGCAAAATCGCTCACCGTCGCCTCGAAATGGGGCTACGTGTACACGGCCGGCTGGCGCGTCGAGGCCGAGAAGCACGAGGTCAAGGACCACTCCCTCGCCGTGCTCCGGCGCCAGGCCGCCGAGAGCCGGGCGCTGCTGGGCGAACGCCTTTCGCTCTACCAGATCCACTCCGCGACGCTCGACAGCGGAGTGCTGGACAACGCCGAGGTCCTGGCCGAGCTGGCGCGGCTGCGCGCGGGCGGCTGGAAGATCGGCCTGTCGCTGACGGGCCCACGCCAGGCGGACACCTGGCGGCGCGCCCTGACAGTGCGCGTGGGCGGGGCGCGCCTCTTCGACGCGGTGCAGGCGACGTGGAACGTGCTGGAGCCGTCGGCGGGGCCGGCGCTGGCGGAGGCCCACGCGGCGGGGCTGGGCGTGGTCGTCAAGGAGGCGCTGGCCAACGGGCGGTTGACGGCGCGCAACGACGATCCCGCCTTCGCCGAACGGCGGGCGCTGCTGGAGCGAACGGCGACACGGCTGGGGGCGAGCCTGGACGCGCTGGCGCTGGCGGCGGTGCTGGCCCAGCCGTGGGCGGACGTCGTGCTGAGTGGGGCGGCGACGGTGGAGCAGCTGCGCTCGAACGCAGCGGCGCTGGCGGTGCGCTGGGACGAGGAGGCGGAGGAGGCGGTGCGAGGGCTCGCGGAGGTGCCCGAGGCGTACTGGCGGACGCGGGGCGGGTTGGCGTGGAATTGAGGGGCGGAGGGGCGCCATGAGTCGCGCGCGGCAGGGGTTGCGGGAGCTCATCGAGTCGGCCTACGAGCGCTGCGCGCCCGCCTTGTGGGCGGAACTGGTGCTGGAGATGTACGACGTCGAGGCGGACAGTTCCGGCGAACTGTGGCCCTACACGACCCGGGTAGAAATGGCGGTAAGTGGGATGGAGGAATGCCTGGACAGCGCGCGGGCGGCCGACTACTGGCAGGCCCTCCTGTTCGCCCGGGCGGCCGAGGACGAAGCGAAATACCTGATTTCGAGCGCTCCAGAGTGGTTGGAGGCGTGCGTCGGGAAGCTCAAGGCCGACCGGCTGGCGCTGGCCCCGCTGCTCGAGGCCTGCGAGCTCGCCGACCGCATCGACGGTTTCCTGGCGGTGATGGAGCGGCCCGGCCCCGGCCGGGCCCTCGCCGTCGGCTGCCGCGATGATCTGGATGGCCTGCTGGTCCTCGCCGACTGGTGCGAGGAGAACGGCCTGCCGGCGGCGGCGCGAGAAGCGCGTCACCTGGCGGGGCTGGTCCGCGGCGGGGGATGGTGAAGAGGGTGCTGCGACGCCCTCGAAAAGAGGAAAAGAAAGCGCCGATGAATCGGCGCACTCCAAAAGGGCCCTCCGATGTCTCGAATGTCCAACAACCCTCCGCCGACGCGCACCGACCCCGTCCTCGACGTTTTGCACGGCGTCGAAGTGCCGGACCCGTACCGCTGGCTCGAAGACGCAACGAGCCCCGAAGTACGCGCCTGGACCGACCTGCAAAACGCCCACGCGCGCGCCGTGCTCGACGCCGTCCCGGGGCGCGAGGCGCTCCAGGCGCGGCTCGACGATTTGCTGGCGGTCGGCTCTCTGGGGGTGCCCGCGCCCGTCAAGGGCCGCCTCTTCTTCTGGCGGCGCGACGGGCGGCAGAACCAGGCGGTGCTCTACGTCCGCGACGGCCGGGACGGGCCCGACCGCGCGCTCCTCGACCCCAACGTCCTCGCGGCCGACGGCACCGTGGCCCTCGACTGGTGGTATCCCAGCCGCGACGGCGGCCGGCTCGCCTTTGGGCTGTCCCAGAACGGCAGCGAACAATCGACGCTGTACGTCCGCGACGTGGCGACCGGCGCCGACCTCCCCGACGTCATCGACCGCACCCGCGCCTGTGCCCTGGCCTGGCTCCCCGACGGCAGCGGCTTCTACTACACCCGCTATCCTTCCCCGGGCAGCGTGTCCGCCGGGGAGGAGGCCTATCACCGGCACGTCTACCTGCACGGTCTCGGCACCGATCCGGCCTCTGACGGCGAGGTGTTCGGGGCCGGGCGCGCCAGGGAAGATTGGCCGGACGTCCGCCTCTCGCCCGATGGCCGTTGGCTCGTCGTGACCGTCTCGCAGGGTTGGGTCAAGAGCGAAGTCTACTTCAAGGACCGGCATCGTCCCGAAATCGGCTTTGTCCCTCTCGTCGAGGGCGTGGAGGCGCTCTTTCACGTCACCGTCCGCAACGATCGCTTCTACGTCCACACGAACGACGGGGCGCCGCGCTACCGGCTCTTTCGCATCGACCCCACCCGAGCGGACCGCGCCGACTGGGCGGAGATCGTGCCGGAAGGCGAGGACGTGCTCGAAGGCGCCGTCGCGGTCGGGGAACACCTGCTGGCGCAGTTCATGGTGCGGGCGTCGTCGCGGCTGCGCTGGTTCGATTCCCGGGGGAACTTCCGCCGCGAGATCGACCTGCCGACGCTCGGCACGCTCAGCGGGATGGGCAGCGAGTGGGACGGCGACGAGCTGTACTTCGGCTTCCAGTCGTTTACCTTGCCGCAAACGGTCTACCATCTCGATCTGAAGAGTGGCGAGATCGACCTCTGGGGCCAGGTCGAGGCCGACGTCGATTTCGACGCCTACGAGGTGAGCCAGCACGCCTACGCCTCGCGCGATGGCACCTCCGTCAACGTGTTCCTGGCGCATCGCAAGGGGCTGAAAAAGGACGGGAACAACCCGACGCTGCTCTACGGCTACGGCGGGTTCAACATCAGCCTGACGCCGAGCTTCAGCGCCAGCCGGTTCGCCTTTCTGGAGTGCGGGGGCGTGCTGACCATCGCCAACCTGCGCGGCGGCGGGGAGAACGGCGAAGGCTGGCACAAGGCCGGAATGTTGGGCAACAAGCAGAGCTCGTTCGCCGACTTCCTGGCCGGGGCCGAGTGGCTGATCGCCGAGGGCTTTACCAGCCCCGAGCGGTTGGCGATCATGGGCGGGTCGAACGGCGGGCTGCTGGTCGGGGCGGCGCTGACGCAGAGGCCGGAGCTGTTCCGGGCCGTCGTCTGCCAGGTGCCGCTGCTCGACATGGTGCGCTACCACCACTTCCTGATCGCCCGCCTGTGGGTGCCGGAGTACGGCTGCGCCGACGACGCCGAGCAGTTCCGCTTTCTGCACGCCTACTCGCCGTATCACCGGGCGATCGACGGCGTGGCCTACCCCGCCGTCTTGCTGGCGACGGCGGAGTCGGACACGCGCGTCGATGCGCTGCACGCGCGCAAGATGGCGGCGCGCCTCCAGGCGGCCAGTTCGTCGGGCAGGCCGGTGCTGCTGCGCCTGGAACCGCGTGCCGGGCACGGGGCCGGGAAGCCACGGGGCAAGGTGGTGGAGGAGGTGACGGACACCTACTGTTTCCTGTTTTCGCAACTCGGGATGATGGGGTAGAATGCCGGCGCGGGGCGGCCAGGGACGGCCCCGCGGAAGGAGGACTTGCCATGCGTACGATGACGGCCCAGGACGAGCTGATGATTGCGGCGGAGGCCGACCGTTTCCGCTACGGCCACCGCGAGGTGCGGCGCCGCCAGCCGGACGGGAGCTACCAACTCGTTCTCCTGCCGCTGACCCTGTGGGACCTGCTTCACCCCCAGGAGAACGACAAGCCCATGCACGGCCTGCGGCACGCCAAGGAGTGCTACTACCTCTTCTCGGTGATCGGGCACCGCGTCGCCCCGACAAAAGGGGCCCTCGTCCTCCAGGACACGGGCGTCTACTGGGACGTCCCGGGCATCCCCCATCACAGCCCCGACGTGTCGGTCATCTTCGACGTGGACCGCCAGAGCGACGACTGGCCCAGCTTCTACGTGTCCCGGGAGGGAGTGCGCCCGACGCTGCTGTTCGAGGTGGTCTCACCGGGCTCGCGCAACAACGACGTGGTGACCAAGCTGGCCGAGTACCACCAGGCCGAAGTGCCCTGGTACGTCCTCGTCGATCGCAAGAAGGTGGACGACTGGCCAACGATCCGAGGCTATCGCTACTTCTCGGACCGCTACGAGCCGATCCCGCTCGACGAGCACGGGTGCCTGTTGATCGAGCCGCTGGGACTGAAGCTCGGCACGATCCAGAATCGGATCGTGCTGTACGATGCGACCACGGGGGAAGAGCTGGGCGATTACACGGCGATCAGCGAAGCGCTGGAGGCGGCGGAGAAGCAGGCGCGGGAAGCGACGGCAGCACGGGAGGCGGCCGAGAAGCAGGCTCGCCTGGCGCAGGAAAAGACCCTGGCGGCCGAGCAGGAAGCGCGGGCCGCCCAGGAAAAGGCCCTGGCCGCCGAGGCCGCCCGCGCCGACCTCGAGCGCCAGATCCGCGAGCTGCGCGCTCAGCTCCCGACGCAGCCCGATGTTCCGCCGGCCCCGGCGACGTGAGCTACGGCCCTCTTTTCTCTTCCGTCCCCGAGGGGGGGGTGGGCGGTTTCACGGCGTCGGCCTGCGCCAGGCAGCGCGCCACTTGCCGGAACTGCTCTCCCGCCTGGCCCGGCAGGCTCGCCAGCTCCTCGTGGGCCTCCGCCACGTTCCGCTTGAACGACGTCAGGTCCTCCATCCCCGTCGCCAGTTCGGTCCACGTCCCCCCGGGCGCCTCGTCGGCGGGCTCGGTGCGGAAGACCGTGTGCAAGCCCATCTGCTGGAGCAACTTGCCGCAGGAGGGGGACGGCGAGATCAGCGTCAGCTCACCCTTTTCGCGCTTGCTCGCCAGCACTTGCAGGGTGAGCAGGGTGCCCAGGAACGTGCTGTCCATGTAGGCGCAGTCGCGCAGGTCGATGCGCAACGACCGGGCGCCCGCGGCCAGGCAGCGCTCGGCGTGGCGGCGCAGGGGCAAGCTCTGGATCATCGTCGCCCGGCCCTCGACCTTGAAGGTGGCCGTCTGGTCTTGCTGGCGGACGCGCACGATGCCTTGCGGTGCTGCCATGACGCGCTCCCTGGCACTCGGAAATGCGGCGGGCCCTCCCCCATCCGGGGAAGGGCATGCTGGCCGTTGTCCCAACGCTACCGCGCGCGGCCCCAAGATGCAACAGGGCGCCCCCCCTTTGCCCGCAACACCGGAGGTGCTACATTCTACCTTCAGGGGCACCGCTCCCGGCCCGCCGCCCCCGCCCTCCCCCCGGCACCCGAGGCCCCGGCAACGGCAAATGGCCCGCGTCACCGTCGTCTGTTTCTTCGCCAGCTACGGCCTGGCCCTCGTCCTCGAGCTGTGGCACCTGCTACGGCCCCGGCCGGTCTTTCGCCTGCTCGCCCTCGGCCTCGGGCTCGCCGGGCTGCTCGCCCACAGCATCTACCTCTACCGCCAGCACCCGCCCCTGATCCACCCGTTCGGCTGGCTCCTCTTCCTCGCCTGGGTCTTCGCCGTCTTCTACGTCTACGGCGCCCTGCACCATCGCAAGCAGGCCTGGGGCGTCTTTGTCCTCCCCCTCGTCCTCGGCCTCCTCGGCATCGGCGTCGCCTTCGGCGGGCCCGAGTTGCAAGCCGGCAAGGAGCCCCTCGTCGGCCCTCATCCGCTCGGGGCCTTGCACGGCCTGCTGATCTTCCTCGCCACCGTCGGCGTCTGCGTCGGCTTCGTCGCCAGCCTCATGTACCTCTTCCAGGCCCACCGCCTGCGCGCCAAGCTGCCCCCCGGACAGGGGCTCCGCCTGCTCAGCCTCGAGCGCCTCGAGGCCATGAACCGCCGGGCCATCTTCCTCGCCTTCCCCCTGCTCACCGCCGGCGTCCTCGCCGGCGCCATCCTCATCGTTCAGGGCAGCGACGTCGTGGCGTGGACCGACTCGACCGTCATCAGCACCACCGTGCTCTGGCTCGCCTTCGCCTTGCTCCTCTACCTGCGCCTCGCTCATCACCTGCGCGGCCGGCAGGTCGCCCTGCTCACCATCGCCGCCTTCGCCATGCTGCTCTGCTGCATCGTGCTCTCGCACCCTCCCCGCGTGGGGGGCATGCCATGATCCTGCTGGCGATCGGCTGCAGCTACCGCACCGCCCCCGTCGAGGTTCGCGAGCGGCTCGCGTTCGCCGACGACCAGCTCGCGCGGGCCCTCGACGTCATCACCGCCCGGTTCGGCTGCGAGGCCGTCCTCCTCAGCACCTGCAACCGCGTCGAGCTCTACCTCGGCCACGCCCTCGGCGCTGTCCCCCTCGCGCCCGACGCCGAACTGACCGACCTCCTCGCCGAGCTCCATCGCCTGCCGCCCGCATCCATTCGCCCCCACCTCTACGTCCATCGGAGCTCCGACGCCGTTCGGCACCTGTTCCGCGTCGCGGCCAGCCTCGACAGCCTTCTCGTCGGCGAAGGGCAGATCGCCGGGCAGGTCAAGAAGGCGTACGAGCGCGCCCTCCGGCAGTCGAGTACCGGCCCGCTGCTCAACGCGCTCTTCCAGCACGCCCGCGGCGCCGCCCGCCGGGTGCGCACCGAGACCGGCATCGCCCACGGCCACGTGTCGGTCTCCAGCGCCGCCGTGGACTACGTGCGCGAGGTGTTCGACCACTTCGGCGACAAAACCATCCTCGTCATCGGCGCCGGCAAGATGGGCGAGCTCACGCTGCGCCACCTGAGGCAGCTGCGCCCGAAGCACGTCCTCGTCACCAACCGCAGCCCCGAGAAGGCCCTGGCCGTGGCGAAGGGTTGTGGCGGCGAGGCGGTGCCGTGGCAGCGGCTCGACGAGGTGCTGGCGCGGGCCGACATCGTGTTGAGCACGACGGGCGCGCCGGAGCCGATCGTGACGGCCGAGCGCTGGCGAGGCATCCGGGGGCGGCGGGCGGGCCGGCGCGCGGTGATCCTCGACGTCGCGGTGCCGCGCGACTTTGACCCGCGCATCCACGACGGCGACGAGACGTTCCTGTTCAACATCGACGACCTGAAGTCGATTCGCGAGGCGACGCTGGAGAAGCGGCGCGAGCACGTCGCCCCGGCCGAGGCCATCGTCGAGCAGGAGACGAAGAAGTTTCTCAAGGAGTGGGCGCGGCGGCGCAACGGGCCGGTGATCAGCAGCCTCCAGCGCGAGTTCGAGGTGAAGTCGCAGGAGATCTTGAAGGAACTGTTCGGCCGACTCAACGGCAAGTTGAGCGACGACGACCGCAAGACGATCGAGAAGGCGTTCAGCCGGTTGCAAAACCAGTTCCTGCACGGCCCGATCAGCGCGCTGGCGGAGGAGACGCACCACGAGACGCCGGCGCCGGACGGGCACACGCTGCTCGACGCGGTGCGCAAGCTGTTTCGGCTGCGGGAGTGAGGTTTCCTCCCCCAACCCCCTCTCCCAGAACGGGAGAGGGGGAGCCAGACGGGGAGGCGCGACCTTCTCTCCGGACCGTCCACGCTCCCGCTCCCCCTCTCCCCTTGTGGGAGAGGGGGTTGGGGGGTGAGGGGGCTCAGCGCATCTTGTCCCACACCGGCGTGAACACTTCTTCCTTCTGGCGGCGGTCGTGCAGGGCACGGGTGAGGGGGAGCATGGCCCGGCAGTATTCGCGGAAGGCACCGGGGACGTCGCCCTTCTGGAGCAGCGCGTCGGCGGCGGCGTTGTGCTCGTGGTAGGCGTTCCAGTCCGGCTCCCAGTGCTTCTCGTCGGCGCGCTGCTTCAGGGTGCGCAGCGCCTTGGCCAGCCGGTCGAGCAGCGGCCTTTCGATGCGGCAGTTGGCCCGGCGGTGGATGGGCGGGGGCGGGTTGTCCTCGTCGTCGGAACGGTTCTTCTCGCGCCGGTAGTGCAGCAGCAGGCCGATCAGGCCGGCCACGATGGAGCCGGCGGCCAGCACGAAGGCGACCAGGGCGCCCGGCATGCGATCGTTGGCGAGGGCGACCGCCGCCAGGGCCAGCGCCGTGCCCGCCGTCAGCGACACCGCCCACCAGGGCACCTGCACGCGCACGTTCCACGGCCGCTTCGGGCTCGGGAACGTCAGCGGGCGCGCCACCCCGTTGGCCTCTGCCCCGCTGCCGATGCGGACGATGACGACCGTCGTGTTGTCCGGTCCGCCGCGCATGTTGGCCAGGTCGATCAAGAAGCGGCACGCCTCGGCCGGCGGAAGCACGCTCGCCACCGCGCCGATCTCGGGGTCGGACACCTGCCCGCTCAGGCCATCGCTGCACAGGAGATAGATGTCGCCAGGGTGGACGACGTGCGGGCCGTGGACGTCCACCTGAACGAACGCCTCGGGCCCCAGGCAGCGGTGGATGACGTTGCTGGGGATGTCCTCGACCTCGTCGGGGTCGATGTGCTGGATGCGGGCGTACTCCCAGACGAGGCTGTGGTCGTAGCTGAGCTGCTCGATGGCGCCACCGCGGATGCGGTAGACGCGGCTGTCGCCGACGTGGCCGACCCATGCCCCTTCGGGCCGCAGGAGAAGGGCGGTCCCGGTCGTCCCCATGCCCTCGAACTCGCGGTTGGCCTGGCCGCAGGCATGGATGCTGGCGTTGGCCTCGACGAAGGCCCGCCGGAGCGCATCGCGGGCGCCCGTGGGGCCGGACTGGGCGTGCTTGTGGTAGGTGTGCGGGATAACGGCGGCGGCTTGCTCGCTTGCCTTCTCCCCGACGGCATGCGCGCCCATGCCGTCGGCGACGAGGAAGAGATGGCCGCGCTGCCGCCAACCGTCCTCATCGACGGCGAGTTGAATGGCGTAGCTGTCCTGGTTGTGGTTGCGGCGAACGCCCACGTCAGTCAGACACGCATGCTCGATCTGGTCGAAACGAGTCACGTTCGCTTCTTTCTTGTCTGGCGTGATCGGCCAATCGTTCCTCGACCACCGCGGGCGTCGCCCGTGCCAGGGCCTTCTCTATGCTACACCGCGCCCTTCGGGTTGCATAGTGTGGGGCAGGCCTCCGACCAGCCATACCCCCCCAGCCGGTCGGGGGCCAGGCCCCCACAATTGCACCCGAAGGGCGCGGGGTTGCATAGATAATGCCCAGGGCCGGGCGTC